>VSNO01000062.1 GCA_009774375.1 Lachnospiraceae bacterium | reverse complement strand
TACAAAGAATACCTACTTTGATGTGGACCATCATTTCCCCAGGATCAAAAGAGAGATCGAAAAGCGGCTGTTTGATGTCACGACGATCACCCAGTTCATACCGGTCGCGGAAGAGATCCTGCTGCATCATTTTCAGGAGCGATATCAAAATCCGGTCATCTTCCAGTCGATAGCCAAAATGCTGGAAACAAAAGGGAATCTGTCAATGACGGACCTGCAGCGGGAAGTCGTGATCAGCAGCCGTCAATTGGAGCGACTGTACCTGGAACACATCGGCGTATCGCCAAAGAGTCTGGCAGCGATGGTCCGGTATCAGTATCTGTGGAACGGGCTTTTATCCCATAACTATTTTAATATCGCAGATGCATCATATCAGTACGGATATTCGGACCAGGCACATTTATGCCATGATTTCAGGAAATATCATTCCATGAGCATATCGGACGCCAGAAAACTCGCGATGCAGAATGTCGGAAATGTACAATACAATCCTCCCGTATCCAGGTAAAATATATAGAGAATATGAACGAAAATAATCTGACATTCACAAAACGAGGAGGAGAGAGATATGAAGAACTGTACTACCCTGATCGCTGTAAGAGATATGGAACGCTCACTGCGGTTTTACAAAGATCTGTTTCAGCAGGAAGTGACACTCGATCTTGGCTGGAACAAGACGCTGGCCTGCGGGCTGGCTTTGCAGGAACATTTTGATGAGATCGCCGGATTTCCGGCGGACACGATGATGTTTCATTCAAATACCATGGAACTCTATTTTGAGACAGAGGACTTTGATGGATTCATCGCACTCCTGGATCAGTATCCCGACGTGGAGCGACTGCATGAGGCGAAAACTTTTCCGTGGCTGCAGCGCGGGATCCGCATCTTTGATCCCGACGGACATCTGATCGAGGTCTCAGAGAGCATGTACTGCGTGGCATGCGGGCAGTTCCGACAGGGAAAAAGCGTCGAGGAGACCGCACAGCTGACACAGCACCCGCTGGACATTGTTCAGGAATGGTACAGGAAATACCAGACGTCCAACATCAGCGTCTGCGGTACAGACTGCAGCACCTGCGGCTGTTATGGAACGATGTGCAGCGGATGCAACGCCTGCGAGGGCAAAGTCTTTCACGCTCCCGAAGGCTGCGCCATCTACAGATGCACCATTGGCGAAAAACATCTGAAAAACTGCGGTGAGTGCAAAGAAGCACCGTGCAGCATCTGGCGGAACACGAGAGATCCCAAATACTCTGACGAGGAATTTGAACAGAATATCGCTGCAAGAATGCAGACCTTAAAAGGACTGCCGTGAAAACGGCAGTCCTTTATGCTTTTTCTTCCCTCCTGTGCGGTTGGCAGGGACGACCTGTTCAGATACTATCCACCATCCTCACGGGTGTCTCCCTCCCTGACATTCTATCCGACCAAATCCTGTCGTTTACGGTGAGAATCCCCCTTTGAAAGCACAAGATAACCGTGGAACCGCCAAATTCAAAATACCCTTTTTCCTGCCCCTTTCTGACCTCTGCCGGCTCGTGAAGGTTTACAATCCTGCCGACCAGCATTGCCCCTACCTCCATCATCAGAACCACGCCGAAATTTTCGGTTTTAAGAAGGGAATACTGCCTGGCATTTTCCGCATAAACCGGTACCGTCCCTGTAGCGACCGGACGAACGGTGTGCAGAACACCCGGTATCCGCACATTCTTTGACCTCCGCCCATCTGCAATGTAGCAGAAATGGTGATAATTGTCCACGGTCAGACGAAAAACCAAAAGGATACCTCCCCGGTAACGCTCTGCCAGCCGCCTGTTTTTTAACAGGCTCTCCAGCGTATAGACCACGTGCTTTACCTTAAAATGACTGTTTTCCGCAATCGGATAACAGGACAGTCTCCCGTCGCAGGGACTGATCAGTGCTTCCCAATCCGGCGCAATCCGGCGTTTCTCCGGAAGGATTTTCCTGCTGAAAAAATCATTAAAGGAATTGTATTTCCGCTTTTCGTAATCGTCCATACAGATTTTGTATTTCCGCACAAAAGGTTCAACCATACATGCCGATAGTCTGGTATTTAACAGAAATCCTCCGATTTTGGAAAAAGCAGGACTGGTAAGCGGCTTTAACAACAGTCTGCCGGGAATCGTCCGGTAAAGTATATTCAGCATCCCCACGCCTCCCCTGCAAGCAAAAGAAACAGCGCCGCCGCCACAATCCCCGCGAAAAACGCCAGCCCTTTTCCTTTTAATTTGGGAAACGGCAGATCAATGATAAACAGCAGTCCCATAGCCGCCAGTAAAAGATGCAGAAGCAGGACAAAAATCACTGCCGGAATCCATCTCCCAACCAGGCACATAACAGGCAGCACCACGGCCGCAGAAGTAATCGGAAGCCCTCTGTAACAAGGTTTTTCTTCCGTTTCCCCTAAACGCCCCTGTGCCGTCACATTAAACTGTGCCAGCCGTATGACTCCGCAGATACAGTACCACGCAATCACAGGTATTCCCGCCGTGCCGTTTACCCCCAGCGTAAAACATATAATCGAAGGAAAGACACCAAAACATACAATATCGCAAAGAGAATCTATCTGGATGCCAAACGCCTTCTCATCCTCCGTCCTGTCCGTCTTTTTCCTTGCAATCCGCCCGTCAAAGGCATCACACAGTCCGGAAACTGCCAAACAGAATAATGCCTTTGTCTTCCTCCCGTGCAATCCCTCCATGATCCCCACAATGGAAATAAATAAACCAAAGTATGTCAGCCATACCGTATAATCATAAACCCCAAGCAGACATACCTTTTTGTCCCTGTTTTTCCGTTCCATAGATTTCGTTTCCTTTCATCAAACCATTGTGTCAAATCAGATAACGCAAAAAAGTCGCTATCTCTCCCAGCACATAATGGATAATACACAGACCCCAGATATTTCCCTGCTTATGGTAGAAAATTCCCAAAATTCCCAATAGAAGGGATGCCGCCAGCATATACGGAAACCCGTAGGCAATATGAAGGACGCCAAACACAAGAGCCGAAACTACAATTGACAAAAGTCCTGCGTATTTTCCCGTAAAAATACGGTTGAGGTTTTCCTGCATAACGCCCCTTGCCAAAAACTCCTGCAAAACAACGGTAAACGGATAAATGACATCCGCAAAAGTTCCTACGCTCCAATCCCAGAACGGAGCACCCTCCGGAAAAAATCCGGGCACAATGCGTAAGATAATAACTTTTCCGACAACCAGCAGGACGCCTGCGGCCAGGGTGATTGCAATATCCGGAACAAAGGTTTCCTTTGCATTTGTAATTTTCAATCCGATATCCCGGATGGAAAAGCTGGTCGTTTTCAGAATAATAAAGAACATGATAATGGAAATACCCTCGATAACCAAACTCATAACCTGTCCGGGCAGCTCCATATTCAGATGGCACAACAGACTCCAAAGGAACAGATATACGCATACACAAATCATCAGTACAGAAAATACGGCGGAAGCCTCCCTTCGCTGCCTGTTGAGCTTTGCAACCTCCGTAACATCAGAAAAAACTACCACAATCCCTATCTTTTTTTCCCCATCCTCTCCGTACAGGAAAGAGGAAGTAAGGCGGAATGATTTTAATTCCTGATTTTCCACCTGATACACGGCTTCGCCGGTATGGGTATGCTCTTTGTCATAGACTGCATCCAAAACAAACTGATGAACTCCGTCATTGTTTCCATTATCCCGGTCTTCCAGGAATACCTTGCCGTAATTCTTCCCGGACACATTGTCATGCACGCCGAGCATATTGCATCCCCTGTCATTGAGAAAGATAATTTTCCCATGCATGTCCACCACCAGGACACCGTCATTCATATCCCGTAAAATCCGCGGAATAATCCCATTTTTTTCTACTGTCATATTGTACCCCGTCCAATCATCAATATATCTGCAAATCCAGAGCAAGATCAGCCCTTTTGGATGATATCACACTATACTTCCTTTGCGGGCATATTGGTATGATTCGCATATTTTTCGGTATCATTTACTTCAAACAGATCATAGGATGGTCGCTTGCAATCCGAGGTTCCCGTTTTGCAGCCGAGTTTCATATTTTATAAGCGTATGTCGGCTTTCTGTCTGATCTAGACCGCGCCCAGACCCTGAAAATATTGACGGGAGGGGGGGAAGCTGGTATATTATATTATGTTGGTTTACAGAATAAGTGTCAGGTAATTGCGAAACAGGTGACTTCAATTTTTAAGCATAGCAAAAAGACTTCACAGAATAACTGCGAAGACAACAAAAAATGCCGTATTCATGCGGCTATAGGCGTTTCGCAAACGCCTGACAATTAGATCATGAAAAGGTGATAATATGCATAAAACATTCAATACCACCGGTCTCTGCATTCCAGAAAAGAATTATACGGCAGATATCAGCAGCAGTATCGATGCGATCATCACGGAATATATACAGGCAGGGAAATATTTTACGATCAACTGCGGAAGACAATACGGTAAAACGACGACTTTGTACATGCTGGAGCAGCGGATACAAGACCGCTATCTGGTCATACCACTCAGTTTTGAGACTTGTGATGAACTGTTCGTATCACTGTATACGCTGGCAGCAGGACTTGTCCGGAAGATCGGCCGCGTGTTAAGGACTCAAAAAGTGAGTCAGGCGCTGCTGGACGACTGGTATCACCCCATTTCGGAACAGTTTCCACTGGATGATCTGGGTGAGCGGATCACCTGTCTCTGCGGCAGCGCCGGGCAGGAGATCATACTGGTCATAGACGAGGTGGATAAGAGTTCAGACAATCAGATTTTTCTGTCCTTTTTGGGACTATTGAGAAATAAGTATCTGGAACGGATGAAAGGAACAGATCGTACTTTCCAGTCCGTTATATTAGCGGGCGTTTATGACATAAAAAATCTAAAGGTGAAACTGCGCCCTGGTGAAGAATCAAAATACAACAGTCCATGGAATATCGCGGCAGATTTTACGATCAGCATGGATCTTCTGCCCGATGACATATCGGTCATGCTCACGGAGTACGAAAAGGATCATCGGACAGGAATGGACATTGACCAGATCAGCAGGCAGATTTATGAGTATACCTCCGGATATCCCTATCTGGTATCACGCCTTTGTCAGATTGCGGACGAAAGGCTCGCAGTAACAGAAGATTTTCCTGACAGACAGTCTGTATGGACACACAGAGGGATCGTGGCAGCCGAGCTACTCCTGCGAAAAGAGCCCAATACATTATTTGACGATATGATCAAAAAATTAGCGGAATATCCCAAATTAAGACAGATGATCCAGAATATATTGTTCAGTGGAAGTGTCTATCCGTTTGAGAGGGACAACGATCTGATCAGCTTAGGCATCACGTTTGCCTTCTTAAAAGAAAGAAACGGAATCGTTGCAGTAAAGAACCGGATATTTGAGACAAAATTATATGATCTCTTTCTTTCAGAAATATAGACGGACGGATGTCATCGTCGATTACCGTGGCAAACAGTTTATTATAGAGTTAAAGATATGGCATGGCAGCGAATATCATAAGCGGGGCGAAAAACAATTATTTGAATATCTGGATTATTATGGCGTTGATGCCGGATATCTGCTTAGCTTTAATTTCAACAAAAACAAAATGACAGGTATTCACGAGATCACCCAGGGCGGAAAACGGATCCTGGAGATCTATCAGAAAAGGAGCATTACTGATGGCAAGACAAAATGAAGACAAGACCAAAAATAAGACAAACGCAATGCGCATACTGGACACGAAAAAAATACCGTACACGACATACACCTACGAGTGCGACGAGTTCATAGACGCCATTCAGATCGCAGACATGCTCGGCCTGCCGCACGAAAAAGTCTACAAGACCCTGGTCACACAGGGCGCCAGCAAGAACTATTACGTGTTTGTCATACCCATAGCAGAGGAACTCGACATGAAAAAGGCGGCGCGATCCGTCGGGGAAAAATCCGTGGCGATGCTCCACGTCAGGGACATTAACGCTGTCACAGGCTATATCAGGGGCGGCTGCACCGCGGTCGGCATGAAAAAACAGTACGTCACGCGCATCGACCAGAATGCCCGGAGCCTTGACAGGATCATCGTGAGCGGCGGAAAACTCGGCATGCAGCTGGAGCTCGCCCCGCAGGATCTGGCGGCAGCCTCCGGCGCAGAGTTCGCGGACATCATATTGAAACTAAAATAATCAATTTAGAAAGGACAACGTAACGATGCGGGACATACTATAAACCAATAGTCCCTCAATCAGTTACAGGGCAACAGATATGAAGACGATCAACGTATCAGAGATCACACAGAACATCAAAGAGATGTGCATCGAGGCCAACCACTGCCTCACCCCCGACATGGACTGCGCGCTCAGGAACGCCGCGGTCACGGAAAAAAGCCCGCTTGGAAGACAAATATTGAACCAGCTCCAGGACAATCTGCAGATCGCAGGCGATGACATGATCCCGATCTGCCAGGACACAGGGATGGCAGTCATTTTCATGGAGATCGGACAAGACGTACACTTCGAGGGCGGAAACCTCCAGGATGCGGTCAATGAAGGCGTCCGCCAGGGTTACGCAGAGGGTTTTCTGCGAAAATCTGTCGTGAAGGATCCGCTGCTGCGCGAGAACACCAAAGATAACACCCCCGCCGTCATCCACTATGAGATGACAGCCGGGGACAGCGTAAAGATCACCGTCGCCCCCAAGGGCTTCGGCAGCGAGAACATGAGCCGTGTCTTTATGCTCAAACCCGCCGACGGCATCGAGGGTGTAAAGAACGCAGTCCTCACAGCCGTAAAAGATGCCGGTCCCAACGCCTGTCCGCCTATGGTCGTCGGCGTCGGCGTCGGCGGAACCTTTGAGAAATGCGCGCTCCTGGCCAAAAAAGCGCTCACAAGACCTGTGGACCAGCGCTCCGATATCCCCTATGTAAAAGAAATGGAAGAAGAGCTTCTGGAAAAGATCAACCGCACCGGCATAGGACCCGGCGGACTCGGCGGCACCACGACCGCGCTCGCTGTCAACATCAACACCTACCCGACACACATAGCCGGACTGCCGGTAGCCATAAACATATGCTGCCACGTCAACCGTCATGCAGTGCGCACCATCTGAGAAACTGTGTTGAAATAACCTGTACATGTTATTTCTATACAATTCCTTAGCGCGTATTAAGGAACTGTTCCTACAAACAAAATAAACAGAATCAGGAGAACAAAAAATGGACAGATACATCAACGCCCCCCTCACTGACGAGGACGCACAGTCCCTGAGAGCGGGAGATTACGTATATATAACCGGAACCATCTACACCGCGCGGGATGCCGCGCACCTTCGCATGTACGAAGCGCTGGAGCACGGCGAACCACTGCCGGTCGAAATGGCGCACAATATCATCTATTACATGGGACCATCGCCCGCCAGGGACGGTCGCCCCATCGGCTCCGCAGGTCCCACGACAGCCAGCCGTATGGATAAATACACACCGGAATTACTCGATCTTGGCCTGAAAGGAATGATCGGAAAAGGAAAACGGAGCGATGCCGTCAGGGAGGCGATCGTGCGCAACAAGGCTGTCTACTTTGCAGCGGTCGGCGGCGCGGGCGCCCTCTTATCCAGATCCATCACTGCGTCGGAAGTCGTTGCCTACGACGATCTGGGCACAGAAGCCATCCGCAGACTGCAGGTGGAGAACTTCCCCGTCATCGTCGTCATAGACTCCGAGGGCCGCAACCTCTATGAGACCGCCATCAGAGAGTTTCGGGAAGAGTAGGACTCTACAGGGAATCCGCACCTGACAGGATACATACGGGAAAGGAACATGAAGCAAATGGAAAATACAGCTGTGAACCGCAAACATATGATCACTCTGTCGATCATATTTATCATATGTGTCCTGACAGAAGTGTTTGTGTGCAATGCAAACTCGTTTCGGATGGGTCTGAATCCTTCAGGGACATACGAGCAGAAAAAGTACACGCTTGATCAGCTGGAGATCACGAATGCGGACGTAAATACCGCGGAAGGGACCGTCACCTGCAGAAGCGACTATGGCGGCAGTGTATTCATTCACATAAAAGACATTGATACGACGATCGGCAGTATCTATATGGATCTGACGATTCCAGACAGTGTACTCCATTATGTGGTCTGCTATACAGATGAGGCGAACGCAAAGTTTTACAGGAGTTTTGACCGCGAATATGTGACAGGGGTGGACAGGACAAAATGGTTTGTATGCCACCTCAGCGGAAGATCGGCTGAAATGATCATAAGGCTTGACGGTCTTGAGGATGGCTACAGCTTTTCGCTGAAGGAGATACAGGTGAATAAGCCGGTACCGTTTTGTTTCCTTGTGACACGGTTTATGGCGCTGTTCCTGATCGCATCCGGCATCTATCTGATCGGCAGGAGCGGATTCTTTTTGTCAACCGCAAAAAACTGGAAACACAATATTGTTCTGGCGGCAGTATGCGCGGTTTTCTTATTGATCTCCATCATCATATATAACAACTCCTACGGCGATGTCAGGCTCAATCTGATGTACAACTGTGATTTTACAGATGTCCTGATCAAACGGCAGCTGCATCTTGACATCGATGTCAGCGACAGTCTGAGAGCGCTTGAAAATCCTTATGATACCAGCGTGCGGCAGACGCAGGGCGTCGAGTACTCCTGGGATACGGCATATTATAACGGCAAATATTACTGCTATTTTGGCGTCGTACCCGCACTGCTGTTCTTTGTGCCTTATAAACTGATCACCGGGACATATCTGCAGTGCAATATCGTCGTCATGGTCTCATACGCGGTCTACATGCTGTTTCTCGACATCACTCTGATCCGGATCATGCGCCGCGCCGTGGCAGATATGCCGTTCGGAATGGAGATGACTGCCCTGACGATCCTGAACGCGGCGGTCAATATCTTTCATTTTGCCGCGGAACCGTCGTTTTACATGGTGCTGTACGCGGTAGGACTGATGTTTGTCGCCGCAGGCTTCTGCTGCTTTGCATTCTGGTACACAGGCAGGCGGACGAACAGGCTGCTCCTGTTTCTCGGTGCAGTCTGCCTGTCACTGGCCGTAGGCTGCAGGCCGCCGCTGTTAATGTACACGCTGCTGATCATACCGTTCGGGATCCGAGTGATCATGGAGAAAAGAAAGGCAGCCATCGCGGACATGACCGTGCTTCTGATCCCTTATCTGGTAATCGGCAGCGCCCTTGCGGCATACAACTATCTTCGTTTTGACAGTATCTTCGAATTTGGCGTCAAATACCAGCTCACGGCGCAGGATCAGGTCCACGGTACCAGCTCGCTGTATGAAGTGCCGACATTGCTCTGGCTCGGACTCTTTCAGCCGCTCCATTTCAGTGCCGTATTTCCATATGTCTTCTCACCGGACAGCGCGAACAATTATGCCGGACACTTTTTTATCGGTCCCGGCCTGACATCGCTCACAGGCCAGACGCCGCTGCTGTGGACATTGTTCATGCCGTTCGTGTGGAAAAAATGGCGGACAGACCATGACGCATTTCCCTGCATAGCGCTGGCTTTCAGCGCCGGAACCGGTATTGTGATGCTGGTCCTGATGCTGTTGAATTCCGGCGTCGAGTGGCGCTACACCTCGGAAGTCGCGCCCATCCTGTGTATTGCAGCGATCCTGCTCACCGCCAATATCGTCAGCCGCGCGGATCAGGAAGTGACTTCTTTCCTGTTGACGCTCCTGTTCCTGACGGCGGTCTATTCCTTTGCGGTATCCTTTTTCCGGGCGATCGCGGGTCCGTTCGGCTATACGCGGACGTATCACCCCGATTTTTACTATGCGCTGGAACGGGCATTCAGCTTCTGGAAATAATGAAACAACAGAAACTGCACAGTGGTATTTCCGGCAGCGATGTGCTATAATGGGCGTTAAGAACTATAATAAATTCAGGAAAGGATGAATAAAATGACATTTGAATTCACACAGGACTGTGTTACCGGCATCGAAACGATAGATAACGAACACCGCAATCTCTTCGCGCTCCTCTCAAAAGCGTACAATCTGGCGTGTACCGACTATCACAGCGACTACTATCAGGAATTGAAAAATATGCTTGAAGAGCTTGACGATTACGCGGAGACACATTTTACCCACGAGGAGGAATACATGGTGCAGATCCGTGATCCGGAACTGATTCGCCAGCGCTCCCAGCACGCATTTTTCCGCGATAAGATACGGGAATATGAATTCGTCAACATTGATGACGAGTCTGAACAGCAGCGGGTGCTCACCGAGCTTGTGAAATTCCTCGCGAAATGGCTGTACCGCCACATTCTCAGCAGCGATATCCTGATCGGCAAGCTGCCGCCGCTCGAGGAGTGGATGGTGCGCGAGAATCCCTGCGAGTTTACAGACGAGTATCTGACAGGCATCGAGCTTGTCGACGCCGAGCACAAAGAGCTTTTCCGCATCGTTGACAAGGCAAGCCAGCTGGTCAAGGACTTTGACAGCCTCTCCGGCTATGACAGCATCATACAGATCCTGAATGAACTGAAGGAATATACAAAAGAACACTTCGCGGACGAAGAGGAATACATGGAGGGAATACAGTACGAAGGTCTGAGCGCCCAGAAACGCGCACACGAGGCGTTCGTCGACAAGCTTGAGAACATCAGTCTCGACCAGGTTGACGAGAACCCCCAGGAATACCTGCAGGAACTGTTGGAATTCCTGCTCGGCTGGCTGATCAACCATATCCTGTATACAGACAAAAGGATCCCCCACACAGCCATGTAGATATCATTTGACAGAGGATACATATGCCGATCGAACTAACCCATTTATCCGCCGCTGAATATGAGCATTTCGTGTACGGAAATATGACACCCGCCATGGCTGTGGATCATCTGCGAAATGGACAGATCATCATGCGCAGCTTTGCAGACACCCTGAAAGAATCATACACTGCCCCGGATCTGCTCCCACGCCTGACAGATTTTTTTCTTAAGATCGATCCGGAGGCCAGCCCGCAGTCTGTCTCCAGGAAGATCCGCAACTGGCTCTCCGGGAAAAACAATCCCTCCGGCAGGGAAGATCTATTCAGGATCGCGTTTGCACTTGGATTGAACGAGCAGCAGTTAGACTATCTGCTCTGTCTCTGCACAGACTACCATATCCAGTACCGGGACAGCCGCGAAGTCATTCTCGCATGGTTTCTGCGCAACGGATATACCTATCAGGAAGCAGACCAATTCTACGCATCACTGCCCCCTGTGCAGGTGCGCAACCTGGCAAGGACCGCAAAGACATCCCGCCTCACGCATGAATTGCGGACGGAATTTCAGGTCATCTCCACGTTGGAGGATCTGCGCAGCTGCTATGTGAAAAACCTGGACAACTTTGGCGCCCTGCATCTGCGCGCCTATTATCATTTTGAGAAATTTCTGAACCAGCTGATCCATCCGACGCCATGCTGGGACAGCGGCGCGGAAACGGATTACTCCCTGGAGACCGTGATGCAGACATACCTTTCCCTAAGGGTTCCTTCCGGCAGGAAACGTACAGATTACAGCGTCATACAGAAGCTCCTGAAACAGAACTGGCCCAACGCCACCTCGATCAAGAATATCCGCAGCCACAAGGAGGACGTTCCCCGGAAGCTCCTGCTGCTGCTGTATGTCATCACGGAGAACGAGCTGTCAGACCCCGATTACTACAGGGAACTGGACGAGGATTACCTCCCGCTCGAGGAGCGCGTGGAATATCACTGGTGGACCTTAAACGCGATATTGGAGGACTGCGGGATGGCGTCCCTCGACCCCCGCAATGCCACGGACTGGCTGATTCTCTATGCGATCTCCTGCGACGCGGAGGAATCCATGAGCGAGCGCTTGGAACAGGTTCTTTCCTGCGTTTTTGACAATACACAGGATCCTGCCTGAAATCCGGATTAGATCAGATTTCGGGCAGGATCTTATAGATTTCAATAACAGTATGACTATTGTAGTTCCATGAGCTTGCGAAGTACAATTTATTGTTCCACATCAACCGGTGCGTTCCCGCTCACGTCCGCGTCATTCCAGCCGCGTCCGCCTCCACGGTAGTGCTCTCCGTAATAACGCACCGTTCCCTGATTGTCGATCGGCTGCGACAGCTCCAGGTCGATGCTAAATTCCATCGTTCCGTAATTGGTCATACTGCCATGAAGTGTAAACAAATGCTCATGCCAGCCGTTGACTTGGAAAAATCCTTCATTGCGCAGTGTCGTACCGCTGTTCAGCGACAGATTCGACAGGTGGCTGTTCCATTCCCCGTCCTGTCCGATCGATATATCGCAATTGGACAGATTTACGCTGGAAGCGGAATTATAGAACACGCCGTCCTCGATCTGCAGGCTGCAGTCCTGCAGGACTGTGTCCGATATCGTATAGAAATACGATCCCCCGGCGTCCTTTGCGAGCGTGATGACGCTGCCGCCAAGATCTGCCTCACCGTAATGCATGGGCAGTACAAATACACTCTGATCCTGCAGCGTGACTGTACTTTCGACCATATGCAGCGCATTTACAGTTTCAAATGCCATTCCAGCCCTGTTTTTCAACACAAAACGGGCTTTGTCCATCTGGATATCCCCGTTCCATCCACACAGCAGGGAACTGTCCAGTGTCAGGCTTCCGCCTTCCTCCACGGCCAGGTTTGAACCGTTAATCATATAGAGAATCGCATCTTCCTGCAGTGTGATGCTGCTTCCCTTTAAGGCCGCATTTTCTTCAAGCACAACAGCATTCCCATACACTGTGAGCGACGCGCCGTCCGCCATCGTCAGGGAACAATCCTTGTCGATGATCAGCCGTTTCCTCACGATCATATCCGAATAGACTGTGATATCCGCCTTGACAGACACCCCGTCTGTTCCCCGCGTCTCCAATGCGGCGATCAGCCCGGCCTCATCGGTTACCTCTTCTTTTGTGCCATCCTGGGCAGTCAGGTCTTCATAGGATGTATGGTACACCTTCACCCCTGTACCGTCGGCCTCGTAGAGACCGCCCCCGCAGTAAATACCCGCACCATCGTGATCCGGCCCGGCTCCGCTCTCCGTCCGAAACGTTCCGTTGTTTTCGAGCGCCGTATTGTCAAACTGTCCGCCGTGTTGTTGATCTCAAAAAAATCACGCACACTGACGATGACATTTTGTTTGTCCAGCTTTGCCATCACCTGTGCCTCTGACAGAAACTTATGTTTGCCGCGCTCGAAACTCTTAGCGGAAGGTCCTATAAAATTTGTTACCTCCAGCGAGGCCGAGGCATTTCTAGTCGCGCGGTCCACCGGATAATACTCCTTGATAGCTACCTTAAGTTCCAGCCGCAGGTCGCACCCGATATACGTGATCCCAAAACCGCCTTCCCCCAAAACACGCCCAATTAAATAGCGGTCCATCAGAACCGTTCCCGGCGGCAGATGGTGCGGCGAAGGGATATACGTTCCCGCAGTCAACCCGCACACGGAACAGATCTCATTTTCTGACACAGGTGTCATACAATAAGGACAATAACTCTTCCTCTCCATTCTGATCATTCTCCCTGGAACATACCCGATACCTTCTTTGGCATGGATACCTCCCTATACTTTCAACTGGTATCATTCACTCTGATAATATGATTGGATCTCCCCTTGATTATACTGCATACAGGCACCCAAAGAAAATATGTCAGCAAAATCTGACGGGTAAAAGGCATTTGTTACAGCAGACACAGAATGGCAATGACCAGCACGATCAGCACGCCCGCTGCTGCCGCGATGACAGGCAGAAGTCTTTTTACCTGTATGTTTGTTTTCGCTTCATTTGTCATGCGATCCTGTACCGCAGGATTCTGCACCGTATGACTTTGCATCATACTATTTTCCATAATGCTGTTTTGCGCCTTGCTCCCCTGTATCGTGCGATTCTGAACTGTGATACACTGCATTCCGCTTTCATGCACCTCCCCCTTCTCTGCGGCAAATGTTTTTTCCAGACGGGACGCAAGGATCTCCATGGACTGGGGGCGGACAGAGGGCTGCAGTGCCAGCCCCCACATCAGTATCTGCTCCTGTTCCGGCGAGATCGCTGCGCCAAGCGCCGAGGGCGCAGTCAGCGGGTCTGGCTGGCCGTCAAATGTGCTCGTCAGACGCTCCGGCGAAGCTGGCGGGATCTTCCCCGTGATACAGTAATAGATCGTGGCGCACAGCGCATACAGATCTGTATAGGGTCCCTGCCCCCTGGTCTGGTACTGCTCGATCGGCGCAAATCCGGGCTTTAGCACCACGGTCATCGACCGTCCGTCCTCCAAAGAGCGCGCACAGCCAAAATCCAGCAGTTTCAGACTCCCATCCGACATCAGCATGATGTTGTCCGGTGCGATGTCCCGATGAAGCACACCGGCATCGTGCAGGCTTCCCAGATCGCGCATGAGCGGCAGAAATCTCGGAAGCAATGTATTCGATTCCATTCGCTCGACCGTCTGCATGACCTGGTGAAGTGCAGAACCATTTAGATATTCCATGACCATATACGCTGTCCGGCCTGCCTCAAAATAATCCATCACATGCACGATGGACGGAAGCTGTGACACAGCGCGGAGCATACTTGCCTCACTCAGAAAGCTCTCGATCCCGTGCATGTAGATCTCCTCAAACCGCTCCTGTAGACGTATGGAACCATCGGGCTGTCTCTGCGGCTGACATCTGGAAGGGAAATATTCCTTGATCGCCACAAGCTTTCCCGAACCGAGTTCCTTCCCGATGTATGTCAGGCCAAAACCGCCTTCCCCCTTGACAACCCCAAACAAAAAACTGTGTCCATTTTCACTCCGCAGCACTGTCCCAACAGGTAAATGGTGATGCGGTGCGGTAATGTCCGCGCGGACGCCGCCGATGCATCAGGCTGCGCGGCAGACGGCGCAGCAACGGGCGGTGTGGGCGTCGCCGGATTAGCATGTACAGGCTCCGCTGACTGCCCAGGCGTGTTCTTCTTTTTTGACAGCGCCGCAAATACAATGATCAGAATCACTAGCACTGCAGCTCCTGCCGCGGCCAGTAACAATACCCTGCTGCCGCCTGTCCTGGAATCCGATGCCATCGTGTGCGGAACGCTGTGAAGTTTCAGGAGTGTGAGCACCTCATCGATATTGACGGCATAGACGGCTTTTTCATCCTGACTGTTTGTCAGACCGCTTGCGCTGATACCGACGACCACACCCTGTTCGTTCACAATCGGCCCCCCGGAATTGCCGTGTCCGATCGAGACATCGATCTGTATATTCTGCACCCCGCTCCCCGATGTAGTCGTCAGGCGGCTGATGATCCCGGAAGTATATGTAATATTGCTCAGCCCCCATGTTGTCACGGGATCAACGACCGGATTGTCCGCGATCCCCGGATATCCTATGGCATATACAGAGGAACCTACCATCTCCTCCGTGGGAGAACACAACGTCAGGGCGCACCTCTGACCGGTAGGCTCTGCAAGGCGCAGCACAGCGACATCAGCCGCCTCATTATAACCGACCACATACGCCTCCACGTAATTTCTAGAATCAAAATAAACGCGCACAGAACTCTTTAGCACATATGAATTTCCGTCGTCGTCTGTGAAGGACGATTGTTGTCCGGCTCCAAAATACAGATAATCCGCAATGACATGATGGTTTGTGACAAGATACTGCGGATCTTTCCCCTCCTCTCCAACAAAAAATCCGCTCCCATATGCCACGCCTTCCTCCATGCCATTCAGCGTGACATACTCACAGACCACGGCTACACCGTTCTTTGCGTCCGCATACCCTGACACCGCCCCGGATTTTTTCTGAGCACACCCTGTGCAGCATAGAAGCAGCATGATGCAGATACCCGGCAGTAACTGTGTTTTTCTTTTTGTTTTTGGCATCTTTATGATCTTTTTGATCTTATTTATCATAATCCATAATCCCTCTTCCCTTTCTGAAATAATCTTATGACAGTTTATCCTACAGCTCCTGAATCGTAACCCACACAGCCGCCGCAGTATTGTTGTCATGATCACCGCCCACACGGCCGTCAAGACATCGCCTCATGCGTTCCAGCCAGTCCTGCGGCGACACTGCTGCCGAAAGCTCCCGCGCCATCTCCTCCTCATAGACGTATTCCCAGAAACCGTCCGTACAGAGCAGAAAGGCATGCCGTCCCACCGATAATTCCTATTCCTTTGCATCGGCCTGAACCCCGCTCTCCTGACCCAGCGCGCGGAAGATATGGCTGCGGTCCTCGTGGAACCGGATCTCCTCCGGCCGGATCTGCCCCATCATCACCGCGATCTGGGACGCACTGTGATCGCGCGTCTGAAAATCCAGCCTGCCGTCTATAAAATGATAAAGCCTGGAATCCCCCACATGTGCCCACAATGCGCGGTCCCCATCGACCGATAAGATGACGGCCGTCGTCTTCATTCTGCAGACAGCTGTCTGCATCAACAGGATCCTTCGATGCGCTTCCTGTATCAGGTCACAGAGAGAAGCCGGCGTGGCAGGCCTATTCCAACCGGTGAGAATCGTATCCACCGCAGTCTTTGACGCGATCTCCCCACCGCCATGCCCTCCCAGTCCGTCTGCCAGCACGACGCACAGACAGTCGTCCCCCAACTGCTTATACGCGACGCAGTCCTCATTGTACAGCCGCCCGCCGACATCCGTGCAGCTCGCATACATGATCAATCTATATCCCCCCCTTTCTCACTCCCCGTCAACCCTGTCGACCTCTTTTCAGGCAGGGCTGTTTCCAAACCTCAGGCTCCGCGTCGAGACATTTTGCCAGTTCGTCCTTATCAAGCGCATTGTAAACGCCGTCGCTCATCAGCAAAAGTTTATCTCCCGAAAGAAGTTTGACTGGTTCCGCCGGAAAATCAACATGCTGCAGCTCTCCCATACCCAGAAAGCTGGTCAGACCGCTCCCGCGCTGATCGCTGTACACTTCCTGCAGGGAAGTTCCTCCATTGACGGCTTCCAATGCCAATGCATTTCTATATATATGCTCCCTGTTCAGCTGCATCAGCACGCCGTCGCGGTACAGGCACACCCTGCTGTCCCCGACTGATAAAAAGGAAAATGCACCTTCCCGGATCAATCCCATGACAAGCGTCGAGCCGTGCTTCTTTAAGTCTGCCGGAGCAAGCAGGGCATTCACGCTCTCCACAGCCTTCTGCGCCAGCAGGATCAGCTGCTGCTCCAGCGTATACATACCCTGATAGAGAAAGAAGCTGTCCAGTATGGATTCCACCACAGTCATGCTCATTTTGCCTCCGTCCGTGAGTCCTCCCATACCGTCCGCCGCCACGGCCAGCACTCCGTGTGTCTGTAACAGGGATACATCAGACACTCCAAAGCAGTCCTGCTGCTCGGAGCGCTCACCCTGCTCGTGCAGCTTTCCGACCTGAACCGCCTTCATCGGTTTTGCTGTGTCCGGCAGGATCTCTGCCACGGATGGTTTCTTCCTGCGCTGCCGAATATAAAGCAACAACAGAATTAACACCAGTATCAACAGTATTCCTGCCGCAACGCCTGCCGCGATCAGCAGCGGCAGGCGGATTCCGACATAGCCGTCGAGCGAATCTTCCAAGTTCCCTATTATGAGACTTTGTGCAATCATTTTAATAACCATATTCCTCTCCAAAGAGCTGTCATGACAGCTCCTAATCATTTCCCCAGCTAAACCTCTCACCGCACGCTGCCACAAACATCAGTTTCGTCGTCCCGATCGTGATCATGTCGTAACCGTTGATCTCCATGCCGCCGCCAATGACAGGCAGGTCATTTACCAGCAGCACGTTTTTTCCCAGTTCATGTGCGATATAAAATTTTCGCGTCTGCGGCACATAGGTGACGTTCGCGTCCTTTTCCGCGGAAATCGTATTGTCACCGCAGATGCAGATATCCCCCGCCTCCCGTCCTATGTAATTGTAACCCGTATGAATCCGGTAGTCCGTCCCACGGCACGGGCCTTCCACCGCCACCAGCCAGCCGACAACAGGAACCGGCGCCCCGGCCGGTGTGGAGCTGTCCACAAACTGCGTCCTGCTCATGGATTCCGCCACCCTGTTTCTGACCGGCGGAGCCTCTGTAGGAGCAAAGTTCCCGTAATTTCCCAAACTGCCATGATCATTGTAACTGCCGCGGCTGTCCATCGGCGCCTCTCCGCCCGCATCTGTCGTCCTGCTAAGCCCGCCATCCCCCTGGCTGCCATCATCCTGCAGCTGTGCAAACGGGTCGATCGTGGGTGAAAAACGTCCCGTACTACAGTATGGGCAGCTGTCATATCGGTTTGCGTCATAATAGTGCCCCTTGGAACAACTGATGATTTTCTGTCTGATCTCTGCCATGATCATATCCTCCAATCGCATATAGTATATTGATTTATGAATAAACAATAATCTGAAACAGATTCCCCCGGTTTCCGAGATAAAACCGCGTCCCCGCCGCCACAGGTTCCGGGTAAACGGCGTAACGAAAAAAAACATGTTCAACAGCTTCCATAAGATTCATAACCGAACCTCCTTCAGGAATCAACGATTTTGCTATGACACTATTCTATCATCTGCCATTTTCAAATCATCCAACTGTTTTCCATGTTTTTTATGCACACGGGCGCAGGAAGATGGCCCTTCCCTGCTCGATCATCATATGATTCTAATACAGCTTTTATTGCTCCCCGCCCGGCCTGACCGGATTTCTGTACATAAGGAGCAGGCACACTGCTGCTGCCGCGATAAACGGCAGTCCCGACAGGATCCCTGTGGGAGACGGCCCCACGAAGAAATTGCCGCCGTCAAAGGTAAATAATGCCGCCTGTGACATCAGCACGTTGACCGCACTGTGCGCAAACACTGCGGGGAAGATACTCCCCGTCCGCAAGCACAGGTAGGAATAGATGACGCCTGTCACTGCGCCAAAGACACACATCGCAAGGATATTCACCACAGGAAATCCCGCGTTGCCGGATCCATAGTAATACCCGGCTGCGACCAGCGGCGCATACCACAGCCCCGACGCCAGACCGCTCAGGATCATCGACGGGACCGCACCAAACTTCCGGTAAAGCTTTGGAAGCAGATACGCCCGGAACCCCCACTCCTCTCCGAAACTGTTGATAAAGTCAAGCACTGCCGCCGTGAACACCTTGATCAGCAGATCCGTCTTGTAGGCGGCTATGATATTGACCGCATCGATTGGCGCGCCGGCATTTGCCGCGCTCTCGCCGTATGAGGCGACAAAACTTGTCATGTTCGGATCAAAATTGTCCTTAAAGATCAGGAAATAGATCAGCGCTCCCGCAAATGTGAGCGCTGTCGTCCCAAACCAGCCAAGCAGGAACAGCGCCTTGTACTCCATGAAATTGAACTGAAATCCGGACTTCGCAAGCCCCTCCCTTGTCGCCAGCCGCACCACCAGCGCCGCCAGTGCCGGTGTGAGCATCAGCTGCGAGATCATATCCACCGCTTCCTTCACAAGATCGACATCACCGCTCTGATACATCGGAATGATGGCAAAGATCTCTGTAACCCACGCCACGCCAAAACACAGCGCCAGGAAGAACAGGATCCGTTTTGTCTCAACCCTCTTGTCCGTCACCCCTATCAGCGCCCGCTTTTTCGGGATCTCACGCTCCGCCTGCGGCTCCCTTGCCGCCTGTCCCGCCGTAGGGATCTGGTTCTGACCATGCTTGAATCTTCTGGTGATATCAAACGCGTCAGATTCCGGCGTGCTTTCCTGCGCCGTGTCAGCCTCCTGCGGATTGTCCCGCATCTCCTCTGCCTCCATCTTTGATTCTGCCCCAACTTCTGAGTCTGGATTTTTTTCTAATCGTTCCATTCTTTTTCTCCCTTTTATTTGATCTCATTCGCCATCGTATAAAAATGATGATAGATCCCGCCAAGCGCCATCAGTTCCTCGTGATCGCCCTCCTCGACAATCCCCTCGTCCGTCAGCACCAGGATCCTGTCCGAGTTTCTGATGCTCGACAGCCTGTGGGCGATCGTCAGCGTCGTGCGTCCCTTCGCAAGCTCGTTCAGGGACTTCGCCACCGCATACTCGCTCTCATTGTCCAGTGCCGAGGTCGCTTCGTCGAGGATCAGGATCGGCGGATTCTTCAAAAAGACCCGCGCGATGCTGATGCGCTGCTTCTGTCCGCCGGAGAGCTTCACGCCGCGCTCACCGACATACGTGTCATATTTGTCCTTCAGATTCTGTATAAACTCATCCGCCCCGGCACGCCTTGCCGCCTCCATGACCTCCCCGCGCGTCGCGCCGGGCTTTCCGTATGCGATATTCTCATACACCGTACCCGAAAAAAGATAGACCTCCTGCTGGACGACGCCGATGCTCTGGCGGAGACTCTTTAACGTCAGCTGCCTGATATTCTTTCCGTCCAGTGTGATCTCCCCGCAGGACACATCGTAAAAGCGCGGTATCAGGTTGCACAGCGTCGTCTTTCCGCCGCCGGAGGGACCCACGATGGCAAGCTTCTCCCCCGCATGGATCTGCAGATCGAGATTTGCAAACACCCTGTTGTGGTCGTCCGGGTACTCAAAGCTGACATTTCGAAATTCGATCTCACCCTTCGGATCGACAAGATCCACGGCGCCCTCCTCGTCAAAGATCTCGATATCTGCGTCCATGATCTGCAAAAAACGCTCGATCCCCGTGATCCCGCGCTGAAACTGCTCCGCAAACTCTATGATCCTGCGGATCGTCGCGATCAGCGTGGACACATACATGACATACGCGACCATGTCGCCCGGCAGGATCTTCCCGTCCATCAGGAAAAATCCGCCGCCGATGATGATCGTGAGATACATCAGACCGTCAAAAACCCTCGTCGACGTGCTGAACATTCCCATCAGCATGTACGCATTTTTCTTTACCCGCAGGAACTCCTGGTTTCCCTCCTCAAATTTCTCTGATTCGAGCGCCTCGTTTGTGAACGCCTTGACAACCTTCTGCCCCAGTAAGCTGTCCTCGATCTTCGCATTCAGCTCGCCGATCTGATGGCGCTGCTCGCTGAACGTCTTTCGCATTTTCCTGTTGATGATGCGGCAGACGATCGTCATGACCGGCACAAACACAAAGATCATCAGTGTCAGCGGCAGACTGACCTGTGCCAGAATGATGAACGATATCACGATCTTGATCGCCGCGATAAAAAATTCCTCCGGGCAGTGATGCGCAAACTCCGTGACTTCGAACAAGTCGTTCGTGATCCGCCCCATGATCTGACCGACCTTCGTATTGTTAAAATACGTGTTCGACAGTAACTGCAGATGCGCGTAGGCATCGCGTCGCATATCTGTCTCGATCTTCGCGCCCATCACATGCCCCATATCCGCCATATAATAATTTGCCAGCGCATCGATGATCCGCAGCACAAAATACACCAGCGCAAGCCCGATCACCATGCGCGCCGTCAGAAGCGCCACATCCTCGAGCGCCGTGTTCGTGATCTGCCTGATGATCAGCGGCAGCACGATCTCGCACACCGTCGTCAGCGCCGCGCAGAACAGATCCGCGTACAGTGTCCTCCGGTACGGCTTAAAATACGGCAGAAACCGCCTGATCAGGGCATCAGTCGGATACTCCCTGTACTCACTTTTCTCATTTTGTCCCATTTTATACTCCCTTCTCCGCCGTTAAATTGCGACCCACCAGCATACACCATATCTGTCGATCACGGTGGATTTCTCTTTAGAAGCTGATCTGTTACCAATGTCACTATCTTAACACAAACACGCGGATATTTCCAATTTATTTTATAAATGCACCACTCAACCATACGGTGAATTTTGGCATCAAGTTCTCCTGCTGCGTTATTGTGATCCGTTTTGAATTGTATTAATATTGGATTGTAACGAAAATAATGAACATCGATCGGGCAGTACACTCTGCGCGTAAAAGGAGGAGCACAAGATGGACCATATAAAGACCGGCAAAGTCATCTGCAAACGGCGCAAGGAACTGGGGCTGACGCAAACCCAGCTCGCCAAGTCGCTCAACATCTCATTTCAAGCCGTCTCAAAATGGGAGAACTGCACGGCATATCCCGACTTGGATATTATCATGACTGGCTGTTCCACACCTGCCGTGAAGAAGTATTTGACTGCAACAGCGGAGGCACACCGCACAGACACTGTATGGACACACTCATCGCACAGAAGATAGGAGAAAGCATATGAAACCGATCTATAGCGGCAAAGTAAGGGAGATCTATGACATTTCAGACAGGCATCTGGTGATCGTGACGACCGACAGGATCTCTGCGTTTAATCATATACTGCCTGTAACGATAAAAGACAAAGGGATCGCACCGTCATGGTCCGGAAGCTGACGATGCTCCCCTATGAATTTGTCGTGCGCGGGTATCTGTTTGGAAGTATGTGGAGAGCATACGATGCCGGAGAACCTTTTTGCGGCATTGTTCTTCCAAAAGGATACAGGCTGGCTCAAAAGCTGGAACAGCCGATCCTGACGCCCGCCCTGAAAAAAGAGATCGGACATGACGAAAATATAAGTATGGCAGAAATCACAGCCAGACTCGGCGCCGAGATGGCACAGCGGATCACGCAGATCTGTTTCGCGCTCTATGAAATGTGCAGCAGATACGCGCTCTCAAAAGGCCTGATCATCGCTGACGCGAAGTTTGAGTTCGGCCATGATGAACAGGGACAACTGGTTTTGGCAGATGAGATTTTCACACCCGATTCAAGCCGGTACTGGGACGCCGCCAGATATCAGGCCGGCATTACTCCTGATTCATACGACAAACAATTCCTGCGCGACTGGCTGTTAAATCATAAGCGCAACGGCGAATTTCAATTTGACAAAGTGCCGGAAGACATCCTGCTTCAGACACAGAAATTATATCACGAATGCCTGGACAGGCTTAGTCCGCCACTGCCTGTTCTGCCCTGACAGCTTGCCCCGACAACCTATGCAAAAAAAGCTGTAGAAAACCGCCGGAAAATATGATAAACTGATACCCAGAACCTTTTAGGCACGCGCCAGGAAATGAGGAAAGAAAGAATGAATATTCACATCAGAAATGCATCCATTCACGATTATCATGCCGTCGAGGCGATCATGCGGCAGGTACAGCAAATGCACATCGACTGGCGGCCGGACATCTATAAGCACAGCGAAGCCGTGCTCCCCGCAACTGTGTTTGAACAGGCAGTCCGCGACCAGACCTTATTTGTCGCGGACTGCGAAGGACGTGTGGCGGGAGTCCTGATGATCCAGTACCGTCACATCGAAAGCACAAACCAGGTGACAAGAGATGTCCTTTTCATTGATACGATGGCAGTGGACGAGCACGATCGCGGAAAAGGCATCGGGCATGCGTTTTTTGCATTTCTCAAAAAACTGAAACTGCAAAAAGGGTGCGATGGGATCGAACTGCAGGTAAACGCCAGAAATAAAGCCGCCTATCAAATGTATGCCAATTACGGATTTACGGAAAAATCTATCAATATGGAACTGTTGTGATGCAAGTCATCCATACTTTTAATGGCGAATATTTTCGCTTGCAGGTTGAAATATTCGATTCTATTACAATTGATTTGATTACAGAATATCCAAAAACCTCAGAAAATGTTGACTATTTTTAAATATATGGTATTATAATATTAGTGGTGAGTCCTACCGCAAAGTGGACTGCTAAAAGCGTTAGCAACTCTAATGGAGTTACTACAC
>VSNO01000061.1 GCA_009774375.1 Lachnospiraceae bacterium | reverse complement strand
GGACTGTTATCTGCTCACAAACGGACTGGGCGGTTACAGCGGCTTGTCGGTCACAGGTGCGGCGGCAAGGGGGGATCAGGCACTTCTGATGTCGGCAAAAAGGGCGCCAAACGTCAGAATGCATCTTGTGACAAATATTTTTGAAAAGCTTGTCATTGATGACAGGGAGCATATACTGACCACACAGCGCATGAGATCGGGTGCGGACTATGAGGGGTTTCGATATCTCAAAAAGTTTGTGTATGATGATCTTGATGCAGATGCCCCCACATGGATCTATCAGGTGGACGGAGTGACCGTCACGAAGCATATGCTGATGGTATACGACAAGAACACTGTGGCTGTAAGATATGAGGTGGACAATCCGACAGGGAAGAAAGTGGCACTGGAGCTGACTCCGCTGCTGCGTTTTACTTCGAAAAAGGAGGATTTTGACGCCTCGCAAAACTTAGATGCATATAAGTTGGAACCATACGGAACAGATGCGTATGGGAAAGATGCAGGCAGTGCAGGAGAAGGGGCGGAACAGCCGGACAGGACATACTGTGTCACTGGAGCTGACAGTCAGCTGTATCTCATGACAAATGCAGAACTGTATGCACAGCAGCCTCATCTGTTCGGCGAGATGTATTTCTCACAGGATGAGCGTGACGGACGGGTCGCATACGGCAATGCGTTCAACATCTGTGTGCTCAGAGATCAGATCTGTACCCAAAATGGCACATATGTCATTTTCAGTACGGAGTGTTATGGGGACTGTAGTGCGAAAATGCTTTATGAGCAATTTAAACGGCAGAATGCGGAGCGGAAGGAGCAGCTGCTGGCGCAGGCAGGTCTGGATTCGGAGATCGGACGGCAGCTCGTGCTGAGCGCAGATGCGTTCGTGGTGAGACGCGAGTCGACGGATGGTAAAAGTATCATCGCAGGGTATCCGTTTTTTGAGGACTGGGGGCGTGACACGATGATATCGCTTGCCGGGGCGACGATGGTGACAGGGCGGTTCGAGGAGTGCAGGAGTATTTTGAGGACTTTTGCAAAATATGTGAAGAACGGCCTGCTGCCCAATCTGTTTCCGGAGGGCGGTGAGACGCCGAGGTACAATTCGTTTGACGCGCCGCTGCTTTTTGTGAACGCCGTGTATGAGTATATGCAGTATTCCGGGGATACTGCGTTCAGGGACGAGATACTTCCCGTGTTAACACAGATCATTGATGCATACAGGAATGGAACGGATTTTCATATCAGAATGGACAGCGACAGTCTGGTCATGGGGGGAGACGGTCTGGAACAGCTCACATGGATGGATGTGCGCGTGGGCGAATTCCTGCCAACGCCAAGGCATGGAAAGCCGGTGGAGATCAACGCGTATTGGTACAGTGCGTTGATGATCATGCATGAGCTGACGCAGGACAATGCATATCGGGAGCTTGCAGAGAAAGTGAAAGCTTCGTTTCAGGAGAAATTCTGGAATGAGGACAAGCAGTGTCTGAAGGATGTATTGTCAGGCGGAAGGGATGAGGATCAGATACGGTGCAACCAGATCTGGGCGCTGACGATGCCGTTTACCATGCTGCCTGCACAAAAGGAGATCCAGGTGATCAAAAAGGTGAGAGACGAGTTGTACACGACTGTCGGTCTGCGCACTCTGGCAAAGGACGATCCTGATTTTCACAGCATCTATATCGGGCCGATGGAGCAGCGCGACAGGGCATACCACCAGGGAACCGTGTGGGCATTTCCTCTGGGGGCATATTACAGGGCATGTATCAGATATGCCGAAAAGTGTGTGGAAGATTCTGAAAAGGAGCAGATCAGGATGGAACTGGATCAGGGGTTTAAGGCGCTTGAATCCTGGCTCAGGGAAGGCTGTGTCTCCCAGATCGCCGAGATTTATGATGGGGATACGCCGACGGTGTCCAGAGGATGTTTTGCGCAGGCGTGGAGTGTCACTGAGCTTCTGCGTGCTGTGCGTGATTATGAAAACTGGATCGCCTGATCCTGAAAAAATAATGTAAACGCTTACATTTTAGGTAGATATTTCTTTCTGTTTGTGCTATCTTATAAATAGGAGCGTGCAACGGTGCGGTGCGAACTGTTGCATTGCTGTATATCATGGTAGCGTCAGAGTCCGGGCACGGCTCTGTCAGAATGGAGGATGCGATGAAGTGCGATGTAATCTACAGGACTTCCACAAGTTTTGTGGTAGAGATCAGGGAAAACGGTTATTTTTCGTCAGAACAGGAACATGAGATCTATGTGAACGGAAACCTTGCGGAGAGGAGCGACCGGAACGTAGCGACCGTGTTCGGGCTGGAGCCGGCGACCACATATGAGGTACGGATCAGGTGCGGTTCTGATGAGAGTGAAACGTTCAGCGTCACGACTGCGGAGGAGTATGTCACGCTGAACGTCAGGGATTTTGGGGCGAAGGGCGACGGCGAGACAGATGATACGCTCTTTATACAGTGTGCCATCAACGCATGTCCCAAGGGTGGAAGGGTTTACATACCAGCGGGCGTGTACAGGATCTGCCCTCTTTTTCTGAAGAGTGATCTGGTGCTGGAGATCGGAAAGGACGCGACGCTCTCCGCGTTCACAGACAGAACAAAATTCCCGATTCTGCCAGGTAAGATCGAGTGTGTTGACAAGGAAAAAGAATACCTGCTCGGCACATGGGAAGGCGATCCGCTCGATATGTTTGCAGGCATCATCACGGGTATCAATGTGGAGAATGTCGTGATCACAGGACAGGGGACGATAGACGGCTGTGCAAGCCGCGAAAACTGGTGGCATGATCCCAAAGTAAAGCGCATCGCATGGCGTCCGAGAATGATCTTTCTGAACCACTGTAAGAATGTTGTTCTTCACGGCATCACAGTGAAGAACAGCCCCTCCTGGAACATTCACCCGTATTTTTCAGAGGATCTGAAGTTTATCGGCATCTCTGTCCTCGGACCGAAGGATTCGCCAAACACGGACGGCTTAGATCCTGAATCCTGCAAAAATGTCGACATCATCGGCGTTTATTTTTCCGTTGGTGATGACTGTATCGCGATCAAATCCGGCAAGATCTACATGGGGGCGAAGTATAAGACGCCTTCGGAGAATCTCACGATCCGGCAGTGCTGTATGCGTGACGGGCATGGATCGATCACCATCGGAAGCGAGATGGCAGGCGGCGTGAAGAACCTCAATGTCGAGAACTGCCTGTTCCTGCACACAGACCGGGGACTCCGCATCAAGACCAGGCGCGGCCGCGGCAGGGATGCCATCGTGACCGGTATCCGGTTTGAGAATATTATTATGGATCATGTGATGACGCCGGTGGTGATGAACTCTTTTTACTTCTGTGACGCGGACGGACATTCTGACTATGTGCAGTCGAAGGAATTTCACCCTGTGGATGAGAGGACGCCGTACCTTGGAGATTTTCTTTTCAGGAATCTGAAGGCGACAAACTGTCATGCTGCGGCTTCTTACCTGTATGGGCTGCCGGAGCAGAAGATTCATCATGTGGTGTTTGAGAATGCTTCGTTTTCTTTTGCGGAGAATCCCACGGCAGGCGTTCCGGCAATGATGGACGGTGTGGACAAACAGACCAACACAGGTATTTTTGCAAAGAATATTGAGACGTTGGAGCTGAAAAATGTTACGGTAACCGGACAGAATGGTGATGCTGTGATCAGTGACGGGATTGACCGGTTTGTTCAATGATCAGAGGATAAACATTTGTTCAAAAAAGGTGAATTTATACATTGGGACTTTGGCGAAAAGGAGTTGTGCTGCATGGCAATAGATATCATAGAAAAATATGTAAATGAACTGATCGACCGGAGCACGCTGGATGAACCAGTGTGGAATATTGAGAAGATACGGGCGGGGAAAAAGGCTTCGTGGGATTATATCGACGGCTGTATGATCATGTCCCTGCTGGAACTATATAAGGTGACGGACAACGAAAAGTATTTCGCGTTTGCTGAGAAGTATATCGACCACCGGATTCAGGAGGACGGCACGATCATCGGTTACAGCAAGGAAGAGCTGAATCTTGACAATATCAACGAGGGCAAGAACCTGTTTACCCTTTATGACCTGACTGGCAAGGAAAAGTATGCCAGGGCGACAGAGAAGATCTACCAGCAGATTCTTGAGATGCCCCGCACAAAAGAGGGGAATTTCTGGCACAAAAAGATCTATCCCAACCAGGTCTGGCTGGACGGACTGTATATGGCACAGCCCTATTACATGGAGTATGAAAACCGTTTTAATGACAGGAAGAATTACAAGGATATCTTCACGCAGTTCTTCAACGTGGAGAGGAACCAGAAAGACAGGGAGACAGGGCTGTACTATCATGCCTATGACTCTGAGCGGCTCATGTTCTGGGCAGATAAAGAGACCGGACTCTCACAGAATTTCTGGCTCCGGGCGCTTGGCTGGTTTTCGATGGCGCTGCTCGACACGCTGGCGCTTGCGGACACTGCGTATCCCGAATACGATCATCTGCTGAAAATGTATCAGGAGCTGATCGATTCCATGCTGAAATACCAGTCTCCGGAGGGCATGTGGTATCAGGTGCCGAACTTCCCGGGCAGGGAGAAAAATTATCTGGAGACGAGCGGAAGCTCGATCATGGCGTACTGTCTGATGAAGGGGGCACGCCTGGGATATCTTCCGAAAGCATACCGTGACAATGGTGTAAGGGCTTTCAGGGGGATCTGCGATACATACCTCTCCACAGTGGAGGGGGAGATGAGCCTTGGCGCCATCTGTCTCGTGGCCGGCCTGGGACCGGACGACAATCCGAGGCGGAACGGGACATATGAATACTATATGTCAGAACCGATCGTAAAAGACGACGCAAAAGGAACCGCACCATTCCTGCTAGCCTATGCGGAGATGCTGCGATTAGAAGCAGAGAAAGTGTAGACTCCGCATAGGCTTGCGTTTGCGGAGATGCTGAGACTGGAAGAAGAGAATGCGTAGGCTCCGCATTAGCTTGTGTTTGCAGAGAAAGCGTAACCTCATTTGTGAAAGGCACTTGATCATGGAGAAAAGAGAATTGTATGTAGATATCGGCGGCGGACAGCAGTTTGTCAGGATCGGCGACGCGCTTGAGGCGGCAAGGCAGTATGCTGCTGCCTTGCCGCATACGGAGATGGAGGTTGTTATACATATCGCGCCAGGTGTTTACAGAGAACGCCTTGAGATAAGGCAGGATCATATCTCGTTCATCGGCACGGACGCAGAACGGACGAAGATCACTTATTCGGACGGGGCGCTGGATCTGATGCCGGAGGGTGATAAGCGCGGCACCTTTCGGACGCCGAGCGTCTTTATCGACGCGGATCATTTTTACGCCTATAACATTTCGTTCTGCAATGAGGCGGGGCAGGGCAATAAAGTCGGACAGGCACTCGCGGTGTATGCGGACGGGGATCATCTGGTCTTCGAACATTGCCGGTTCGACGGTCATCAGGATACGCTCTTCACAGCGCCGCTGCCGAAAAAGGAGAAACAGACGGGCGGCTTTAAAGGACCAAAAGAATTTGCGCCCAGGCGCATGGGCAGGCATCTGTACAAGGACTGTTATATCGCCGGGAATGTTGATTTTATCTTTGGCAGCGCAACGGCATATTTTGAGAACTGTGAGCTGTTCATGAAACAGCGGAAGGGCGAGATCAATGGTTACGTGACAGCGCCGTCAACTTACGAGGGACAGAGATACGGTTATGTGTTCCGGGACTGCCGCTTTACAAGTGATTGTCCGCCTGAGAGCGCTTACCTTGGCAGGCCGTGGAGGAATTTCGCGCGATGTGTCATCATCCATTCTGAGATCGGCGCGCATATCCGCAAAGAGGGCTGGCACGACTGGGATAATAAAGAAGCGTGGGATACCATGTTTTTTGCGGAGTATGGCAACTATGGGGAAGGCGCAGGGACAAAGCAGCGCGCGCCGTTCGTGAAAATACTCACTGAAGCGGAAGCCGCAGTGTATACCCGGGAGAATGTGATCGGGTTTTAGATTAGGAGGAAAAACAATGCAGTTTGGAATTAGGTTACACGATGCCGTGCAGGCACCGGTCGAGGAACGGTTAAAGATCGTAAAAGAACAGGGATTTACCTGTGCACATGTAGCGCTGTCAAAAGTGATCAGCGAAAATTCCGTGGCGCCGGAAGCGCTTACACCTGGTTATGCCATGTACTTAAGACGTTTGTTTGACAAATATGAGCTGGACTGTGCAGTTCTTGGCTGCTATCTGAACCTGGCGACTCCTGACGCCGCGCAGTTAAAGGCAGCGCAGGAGAAATATATGGCAAATATACGCTTTGCGGCGCATCTCGGCGCGGGCGTGGTCGGCACGGAGACCGGCGCGCCCAATGTGGAATACAAGTTCGAGGAGGCGTGCTGGAATGAAGAGTCCCTGCAGATCTTTATCAGGAATCTCAGACCTGTCGTAAAGTACGCAGAGCAGATGGGGGGGCTTGTGGCGATCGAGCCGGTCGTGCGGCATATCGTGTGCAATCCTGTCCGCGCAAGGCGGGTGCTCGATGAGATCGGATCCCCGAATCTCCGGATCATCTTAGATCCGGTAAATCTTTTGGAGATCTATAATTATGAAAAACAGGACGAGATTATCGACGAGGCGATCGAGCTGCTCGGGAAAGATGTCGCGGTGCTGCATGTGAAGGATTTTGCCATAACGGATGGCAGACTGGTGTCCGTACCTGTAGGACAGGGACAGTGCCACTGGGACAGGATCATGCCTTATATGAAGAAGGAAAAGCCTTATATGCATGCCACGCTCGAGGATACCAGACCGGACAATGCGGTGGCGGCGCTGAACTATATTTCTGAAATTTATCGGAATGCATAGTGAACTGTGAGTGTACACCCCATGCGGAGGAAGTGAGCGCATGGGGTGTCTCTGTAAATGCTCATCCACTGCTTTTCTTTTTATATTCTGTTCCCCATGAAGACATCGCGTCCAAGATCGGTTTTAAGCTCAGTCCTGTTTCAGTAAGTGTGTATTCCACCCGCGGCGGTACTTCGGGATAAACTTTGCGGGTAAGCAGTCCGCTGTCTTCCATTGAGCGCAGATTGGCAGTCAGTACTTTTTGTGAGATGTTTCCGACGGACTTTTTTAACTCTCCAAAACGCTTGGTACCTTCCAGCAGGTCACGGATGATAAGAACCTTCCATCGGTCGCTGATCAGCATTAAAGTGGTTTCTACCGGGCAGGCAGGTAAATTTTTTTCCATCAAAAATCCCCCATTTCTTCACAATAGTTTCCTTCTGGTAACTACGGCACAATAAAGTGCTTACTTTACGTTTGCGCCCTACGGATATATTATAATCTTGCAGGCGGGAAAAAACAAGCCGCAAACGGAATCTTGAAATCGAAAAAAAGGAGGATGTTATGACACAGCAAGAAAGACTTCTTTATCTGATCCAATATCTCATAAAGGAAAATGGGGAACTGAGATCTATAGATATTCCTGCGGAGGATACCGCGCGGAAGCGTTTCCTGCGCGTTCTTATGAATGTTCGTCCGCCAAGAGCAGTTACAAATGATTTTCTGAAAATACAGGACGAATATCTGCAGGAGGAAAAAAACGGGAAAGGCATCGTGTCTTTAGCGGATATCCCGTTTGAAAAGTCCGGGATCTATCTGTGGCAGGGCGACATAACACGCTTGTCGGTAGACGCTATTGTAAATGCTGCGAACAGCGCTATGCTGGGCTGTTTTGTTCCCTGTCACGGGTGTATTGACAATGCCATTCACTCTGCCGCCGGTATCGGGCTTCGCCTGGAATGTTCCCGTATCATGGAAAAGCAGAAAGTGAAGGAGCCTGCGGGAAAAGCCAAAATAACAGGAGCCTATAATCTTCCCTGCCGTTACGTTCTCCATACGGTCGGTCCAATCATCTACGGGGAAGTCACGCAAAGGGATCGGGACCTGTTAGCGGACTGTTACCGGTCCTGTCTGGAGCTTGCGGCAGAACATCAGTTGAAAAGTGTTGCTTTTTGCTGCATTTCTACGGGAGAATTTCATTTTCCAAATGAAGCGGCCGCCGAGATAGCAGTCCAGACGGTAAGAGATCATCAGAGAAAAAATCCAGGTGATATGGAGGTGGTTTTCAATGTTTTCAAAGATTGCGACTATGAGATCTACAGACGCTTATTGGGATCTGAGTGAGCGTAAAAATGGCATTTCCAGGCTGCGTGAAGCCCTGGATAAAGCGGATGCCGTGGTGATCGGCGCCGGCGCAGGTCTCTCCACGTCTGCCGGTTTTGTTTATACAGGAGAACGCTTTGACAGATACTTCCATGACTTTGCTGAAAAGTATCATTTCAGGGATATGTATTCCGGCGGTTTCCATCCATATGATACACTGGAAGAGCAATGGGCTTACTGGAGCCGGTATATTTACATCAACCGGTATATGGAAGCACCGAAACCAGTCTATCATAAACTGTATGATCTGGTGAAAGACAAAGAGTATTTCGTTCTGACGACGAATGTAGACCATTGCTTTCAAAAGGCCGGATTTGACAAAAAACGGTTGTTCTACACGCAGGGGGATTATGGATTGTTTCAGTGCAGCAGGCCCTGTCATCAGAATACTTATGACAATGAGACCGTTGTCCGGGAAATGATCGAAGCACAGGGCTATGTTATTGATGCGGATGGCACACTGAGCCTGCCGAAAGGCATATCACCTGAAATGATGGTTCCGTCAGACCTCGTTCCGCACTGCCCGAAGTGCGGGGAGCCCATGAGCATGAACCTCCGGGCAGACCATACCTTTGTGGAAGATGAAGGATGGCATATGGCTTCGGAACGGCATGCCGAATTTCTCCACAGACATCAGGGCAGGAAAGTGATGTTTTTAGAGGCAGCAGTCGGATTCAATACACCGGCGATAATAAAGTACAGCTTTTGGCGCATGGCTCACGAATGGAAAGATGCCATGTATGTCTGCCTGAACTACGGAGAGGCATATGCGCCTGATGAAATATTGGAGAAGTCTATCTGTATCAATGGGGACATCGGAGAGATTCTGTATCAGCTCTCAAAGGAAGGCCGGAACTGATCAGGGATACAGAGGAGAGCATTCCACAGTCTCGGATACAGGGATTTCGATCTGTACAATGTAATCCTCGATCCGGTCAATGACATTTTCGTTGATGCCCATTTCGTAGGAAAATCCGTGGAGCGTCAGCTTATGTTTCCTGGCGTGATCAAGGATTTCCTGATACCGCTCTGAAATGCCGCTCCAGTCCCCTTTATGGAAAGCTCTCAGGTATTTGCCCTGCGGCATGATGTGCAGTCCGTTCTGATATGGGAGGAAAGGGATCTCGATAAAGAGTTTGGAATAATTGTCAAAGCTGCCGTTTTGCAGGTCGGCAACGGAGATCATGGAGCCATAGGATGCCTCGTGGAGACGGCCAAGCTGGTATTTTTCGGTCTCGGCAGTGATCAGTTCCACTTCCTGTTCAAAGGAGGTATTCCGGTCTATGTCCACGGTGACCAGACAGCGCTCCTCTTTTTCCACAATGCTGATCTCGGACAGATCCATGGTCAGCAGAGTGTCCATATTCTGGCGGTGGGAGCATAAGGTTGTCCGGACTGCCTGCAGGTGGGTGATCTGCATGTCGAGGTCTGCTATCTTTTCTTCCAGAAGGCATTTTAAGCCTTTGGCGGAACGGTTTTTCATGAAGTCCTGTATCTCATGGATAGAGACGTCCAGTTCCCGCAGCAGCAGGATTGTCTCAAGGACAGGGCTTTGATAGTAATTGTAACAGCGGTATCCGTTTTCGGGGTTGATCACGGCTGGTTTGAACAGTCCGATCTCATCATACCACATCAGGGTCTTTTTGTTGATGCCGTGCATGGCGGCGAACTGGCCGATCGTGAGAAGTTTGTCTTTCTTGTTCATAAGCACCTCATAAAATCCTTTAAAATCGTATTGACAGAACAGTTACAGTACGGTTTATGATATCACATACAGGAAACGGATGCAAGACAGACAGGGGGCGGTCTTCTCATCAGGCAGCTCCATCCAGCCAGAAAACATTTTTCTGGCTGGATGGAGCCGGCAGGATATCATACAGCAAAAAATAAGAAATGAAATTGCGGATTCATATTGAAATATTGTTAAATATATGTCAGAATAATACTGTCCACAGTCACCACAGCGGTGTACCGGGGCAGTATTTTCGTTATACTCGCGCCAGCCGCAGTCGCGGAGCGCCATATTTCCTTATGTGGCTGTGCGCATCACATTATACTGGGCGGTCAGGCTTTTCGGGCGCCGGTATATCAACAGTTCGATACGCAGGAGGCATAGATTATGAGAGGGATAGATACACAGGTCCGTAAGACACGGCGTGCGATTTTCAGGGAAGTGGCAAACATGGCATATCATTCCACTAATCTGGTGGATGACATGGAGGCGCTTCCCTATAAGCTTGTGGATGCGGAAAATTCACCCTATTGGGACAATATATACCGGGAGCGCGAGATCATCCGGGAGCGCACGCGGCTTGCGATGGGAATGTCGCTCCGCCCGGAGGATGAGCCGGTGCAGGTCAGCCAGGGCGTGGAGGAGAGCAATATCGATGAGAAATATTATGAGCCGCCTCTGATGCAGGTGATCGCGTCGGCGTGCAATGCCTGCCCGGAAAACAGATACGAGGTGACTGACAAATGTATGGGCTGTCTTGCGCACCCGTGCAATGAAGTCTGTCCAAGAGGAGCGATCACGATGAAGAACGGACGCTCTGTCATCGATCAGGAGAAGTGCATCAAGTGCGGAAAGTGCAAGACCGTGTGTCCGTACGATGCGATATCGCATCAGCAGCGCCCATGCCTTGCCCATTGCGGCGTGAATGCGATCCATTCGGACAGCCACGGCAGGGCGGTGATCGACAATGACAAATGTGTCTCCTGCGGCCAGTGCATGGTCAGCTGTCCGTTCGGAGCGATCGCGGACAAATCGCAGATCTTCCAGCTGATCCGCGCGATGCAGTCGGGCAGGAAGATCATCGCACAGGTAGCGCCTGCGTTTGTCGGGCAGTTTGGACCGAAAGTGACGCCGGATATGTTAAAGACGGCGCTCAAGGAACTGGGATTTTATGATGTGTACGAGACGGCGATCGGCGCTGATATGGGGGCCATGACAGAGGCGGAGCACTATGTGACGGAAGTTGCGACAGGGGAAGTACCGTTCCTGCTCACGTCCTGCTGTCCGTCGTGGTCGATGCTTGCCAAGAAATTTTTCCCGGAAACGATCGACAAGATCAGCAATGCATTGACGCCGATGGTGGCGACGGCACGGGTCATCAAGGAAAAGCACCCGGATGCGAGCGTCGTGTTCATCGGACCGTGTGCCAGCAAGAAGCTCGAGGCGAGCCGCAGGACGATCCGTTCCGATGTGGATTTTGTCATTACCTTCGAGGAGCTTGCGGGCATGTTTGAGGCAAAAGGGATCCTGCTGGAAGAGATCAAAGCGACGGATTCCATGAATGACGCGACAGCGGCGGGGCGCGGTTACGGTGTTGCCGGCGGCGTCGCCAGCGCTATTGAGAATTGCATCAAGGAATACTATCCTGACACGGAGATCCACATTGAGCATGCGGAGAGCCTTTCTGAGTGCAAGAAGATCCTGATGCTTGCCAAGGCAGGCAAGAAAAACGGCTGTCTGATCGAGGGCATGGCGTGTCCGGGCGGATGTGTCGCCGGTGCGGGGACAAACATTGCGATCCCTGCGGCGACCAAGGATTTGCTGGGCTTCAAGAATTCTTCAGAGAAGAAACTGCCGGAACACGATGTACGCCAGCCGGAGTGAGCAGTGAAAACGGATGTTTCCGGATAATGTAGTGTTTGGGAAAAGCATGAATAGGAGGTAAAGAAATGGCAGAGAAAGTGAGATGCAGATTTGCGCCGAGCCCGACAGGGCGGATGCATGTCGGCAATCTGCGTTCAGCATTATATGAGTTTCTGATCGCAAAGCACGCGGGAGGAGATTTTATCTTCCGCCTGGAGGATACCGACCGCGAGCGCTATGTGGAAGGTGCGGTCGATATCATCTATGATACATTGAAAAAGACGGGTCTGGAGTATGACGAGGGGCCTGACAGGGACAAAGGATACGGTCCCTATGTACAGAGCGAGCGCGTGCAGGCGGGGATCTACATGAAGTACGCGAAGGAGCTGATCGATAAGGGAGAGGCATACTATTGTTTCTGCGACAAGGAACGGCTCGCCACACTGAGATCAGAGGTAGTGGAGGGCAAGGAGATCACCGTCTATGACAAGCACTGTCTCACGCTTTCGAGGGAAGAAGTCGAGGAAAAGCTCGCAAGCGGGATCCCTTATGTGATCAGACAGAACAATCCGGTCGGCGGGACGACGAGCTTCCACGACGAGCTCTACGGGGATATCACGATCGATAATTCCGAGCTGGATGACATGATCCTGATCAAGTCTGACGGATATCCCACCTATAATTTTGCAAATGTGGTGGACGACCATCTGATGGAGATCACGCATGTCGTGCGCGGCAACGAATACCTTTCGTCCACACCCAAGTACAACCGTCTGTACGAGGCGTTTGGCTGGAAAATCCCGACATATGTGCATCTGCCGCTTATCACGGACGAGGAACACAGGAAGCTCAGCAAGAGAAGCGGCCATTCCTCCTTTGAGGATATCGTGGAGCAGGGGATCCTGCCGGAGACGATCGTCAACTTTGTCGCGCTCCTCGGATGGAGCCCGGAGGACAACAGGGAGATCTTTACCCTTGACGAACTGATCCGTGATTTTGACTATACCAGGATCAACAAGTCGCCTTCCGTATTTGACATGAACAAGCTGAAGTGGATGAACGGCGAATATATCAAGGCGATGGATCCTGACCGCTTTTATGACATGGCGTTTCCTTATATGAAGGAAGTGATCACCAAAGACCTTGATCTGAAGAAGATTGCGGCAATGGTGAAGACCAGGATCGAAGTATTTCCGGATATAAAGGATCTGATCGGATTCTTTGAGACACTGCCGGAATACGATATTGCCATGTATGCGCACAAAAAGATGAAGACAACCACGGAAAGCGCACTCGGCGTGTTAAGGGATGTGCTTCCCCTGTTCGAAGCGCAGGAGGATTACTCGAATGATGCACTGTACCAGCTTCTTCTGACCTATGTGGCAGAGAAGGGCGTGAAGAACGGCTATGTCATGTGGCCGGTCCGGACAGCGGTATCGGGATTGCAGATGACGCCTGCCGGCGCTACGGAGATCATGGAGATCCTGGGCAAAGAGGAGACCCTTGTGAGGATCAGAAAGGGTATTGAGTTACTTGAAAATGCTTGAACAAAATGCAAATGAAGCCCAGCTTAGGGCGGTAAGACACGGAAACGGGGCGATGCTTGTACTGGCAGGCCCTGGTTCCGGGAAGACCTTTGTCACCACGCAGAGGATCAAGTATCTGATAGAATGTCATCATGTCCGGCCGGAATCCATTCTTGTCATCACCTTTACCAAAGCTGCTGCGACGGAGATGCAGGAGCGTTTTGTAAAGCTCAACCAGGGACGAAGCTATCCTGTCCAGTTCGGTACCTTTCATTCCATTTTTTTCCAGATCCTGAGGCATACCTATCGGTTTACGGCCGGAAATATCATACGTGAAGGGGACAAATACAGGCTTTTGTCCCAGATCATAGGTGGGATTCCCGATGAGATCAGGACCCAGTCACGGATCGATGACAGCGTTGACACGCTGCAACGGCTGTTATCGGAGATCAGCACCGTTAAAAATAATGGGATCACACCGCAGGAGATAAGGAGCATCACTGTGCCGCAGGCAGAATTTGAATACATTTTCCAGGCCTACAAACAGGAGATGAGCCGCAATAAACTGATCGATTTTGACGATATGGTGCTCCTGTGCCGCGACCTGCTTGCAGCGCGGCCCGAAACGCTGCATGTGTGGCAGGAGCGCTTTCAGTATATCCTCGTGGATGAGTTTCAGGATATATGTCCTTTGCAGTACGAGGTTGTGCGGATGCTGGCAAAACCGCAGGACAACCTGTTCATCGTCGGGGATGACGACCAGTCGATCTACGGTTTTCGCGGTTCCAGACCGGATATCATGCTGAACTTTTCCAGAGATTATCCAGGGGCGGAACAGGTGCTTCTGGATGTGAATTACAGGAGTAAGCGTGATATTGTCGATGTGGCTGGAAAACTGATCAGCCATAACAGGATGCGGTTTGACAAGAAAGTCAGGCCGCAGAATGAACAGCTCGGCGGAGTGAAGATCTTTCCCTTTCCCTCGAAATTCAAACAGGCAGAGAATATCGCACTGCTGATCAGACAGTACATGACACAGCCTGAAGCCCGTTACAGTGACATCGCGATCCTCTACCGCACGAACAATCACACAGTGTACACGGCGGACAGGCTGATGAAGGAAGGGATTCCGTTCAGCATGAAGGAGAAGCCCAGAAATATCTATGACGGTGCCGTGGCGAAGGATATCATTGCCTATCTGCGGTATGCCCTGTACGAGGACCGCGTGGAGGACTTCCTGCGGATCATGAACAAACCTGTGCGCTATATCAAGCGGATCTCCGTACCGCGCAGTCGTTTTCAGATGGCGGAGCTGATGGGAAATAACCGGTCAGCCGGATATGTCATGCAGAATATTGCTGCTCTGTATGACGATCTCCATTTTATCAAAAGTCTTAACCCTTTTTCGGCGGTGAATTTTATCCGGAAAGGAATCGGATATGAAGCGTTCCTGAAGAAACAGGCGCTGGAGCAGGGAAGGGATGCGGCGAAGGAGTTTGAAGAACTGGATGAACTCATGCAGCTGGCAAAGGATTTTGAGACGATCCCGGACTGGCTCGAACAGATACAGAATTACGACGCGGTGATGGAAGAGATCGCCCGCCAGGAAAGCAGGCGGAAACAGTCAGAGGATGCAGTGAGCATGGTGACTATGCATGCCTCCAAGGGTTTGGAGTGGAAAGTCGTGGTGCTTCCCGATGTGAACGAGGGCGTCATCCCCCACAAGAAGGCCGTCACAGACGATGAGCTGGAGGAGGAGCGCAGAATGTTCTATGTGGCGATGACGCGCGCAAAGGAGCACCTGTTCATTTTTTATGTACAGGAAAAAGAGGCAGGAAACCTCCTGCCATCCCGTTTTCTCGATGAGATCATGACTCCTTAGCCTGTGCGATCAGATCTTTGAGATCCAGTGCTTTGTCTTTCAGACGCGGACTGGTACTGCGGTTCGATACAACACCGGATAAATACTGCATGGCAGTCTGGTAGTCGCCCTTTTCATACGCCAGATAGGACAGCAGATAATCGAGGGTCGTTTCGTTCATTCCCGCGATCGGGTAATCCTCGTGTACGCGGGCGTTTGACAGGTACTCGTACGATTTCATCGCCGCATTGTGGGCTTCTTTGAGGTACATCTCCTTCTTGGAGGCGGCGTCGGGAGCATCTTCAGGGACTTCGTCCGCCAGATCCTGATACAGCCAGCTGATCTTGAGGCATACATATCCGGCTTCGCTCGACTTGGCTTCCTTTGTGATCGTGCACAGCAGTGCCATCTTCATACGGCTGATCGCCATTTCGGTCGTGTAGAAGTCACATGCCGTCTCCTCGTGGGATTTGTAGTTTGACTGGATCTTATCCTGAATAAGCTTGCGCTGTGTCTGGGAAGTGTTGCTGAAGTTCTGGGTCAGCGCGGCATAACCACAGTTCGGACAGCATACGGCGTCGTATTTTGTGACGTTGATATTGCTGTAGATTGGCCGCAGATCCGCCATTGTGTTGACAAAGCGGGCAGTGTTGGATTTCACGGCTTTGGCGCGGATCTGTTTGTCACAGACCGGACAGGTATATCTCTTGTCGATCAGCATTGTCTTTTCGTTTGTTTCCATTTTGTTCCATCCCTCCAGATTTACTGTTCATTTTGTTTATCGATGATCTCGTCAAATTCGACGCTGTCAAGATACTCGTCAAAGGCATCAGCGACGTTGTCGTACTCCTCGTCGTCATCGATGTAGGTCAATTTGGGTTCTTCGTGTGGATCGTTTTCGTTTTCTTCATATTGATAAAACCATACTTCGCCATCGTCGTTGTTTCCATTTTCATCAAGCGGAAGCAGTGCAATGTAGTCTTTTTTATCAACAGTCAGGATCGTGATGACTGCGCAGTTGACGATCTGTCCGTCCTCGAGTTCGAGCTCGACGGTCATCTCCTCATCATCATAACCATTTGTGTCTTTGTCTGTCATAGTCCAGTGTACCAAACCTTTCATAAATAATATGCAGTTATTCGGCTGCCAATACTTATATCTTACTCATGTTGCGGGAACAAATCAAGAAATTTTTGAAATTTCATAAGAAACATCGACAAAAAATTATCAATAAATCGTGAATTACTTGACACAGAGTATAAAAAGCAGGTATTATAACTATAAGTATTGAATCATAATACGGAAGTATCAGTGTAGATATATTGTTTGCTGGACAGACAGAGGCGTTTATATGGAGATCAGGACAGATAAAAGGATCGTTAATTATATAAAGAGAAAGATCAGAGATTCCCGCAATGTCGTTGCAGTGCTGGGGATCGAGATGCTGGTGGAGGGAGGCGGGTGCGACCTTGATTCCAACGACGAGAATTACCGTGTCGAGGAGGAATATGGCTTTTGTCCTGAGGACATGCTCTCGACGAGTTTTTTTAACGCCAAGGTAGAGAAATTCTATCGCTTTTATAAAAAGGAGATCCTTGGCATGCAGATGCATTCCACAGCCGCCTACGACGCACTGATCCAGCTGCAGAGGCGGGGAAAGCTGTCTGCGGTGATCTGTCAGAATTTTCATGGGATCCCGCAGGATGTAAAACTGCGGAACGTGATCGACCTGAACGGCAGCATTAACATAAACCAGTGCCCACATTGTGACAAGGAATTTAGCATAGAATATATCATTCATTCGCGGGGGATTCCGCAGTGTGACCACTGCAAGGTCGCGATCAGGCCGGGGATCCGTCTGATCGGTGAACGTGTCGACACAAAACTGATGACACAGGCGGCGATGGTGTGTGATGAGGCGGATGTGCTGCTGATACTCGGCAAGAATATGTACAATGACAGGCTTGAGTACAGTGCGGCACCGGAACATGAGCAGCTGAAAGTGCTTTTTACCAAAAATGATTTCGAACGCAACAGCAAAGTGGACTTTATTATCAGAGATGATATTTGTGAATTTTTACCTCTTATTATCAATTGAACAGGAATAGACAATACAGTGAGGTTTTATGAAGAAGATAAAAATAAATATTGGACAGCCTTATCCACTGGGCGTCTCCGTCAGGGAGACAGGTATCAATTTTTCCATGGTAAATGGTTCAGATAAGGAATGTGGGATCATTTTCTATCGAAAAGGTGTTGAGCAAAGGGAGCGGATCCTGTTTGACCAGAGACATCGGATCGGCAATATATGCTGTGTTCTGGTAGAGGGGATCACTCCTGGCGACTATGAATATAATTTTTTTATCGGGGACAATGTCTTTGTGGATCCCTATGCCAAAAGGATCGTCGGAAATGAGAAGTGGCGCTCGGGCGAGCTGGTGCGCCCCCTGCTGAGGGGCGGCTTTGACTGCGGAAAATTTGACTGGGCGGATACAGCGCCGTTACATATCCCTTATCACGAAAGTATTATGTACTGTCTCAATGTCAGGAGCTTTACCAGACATCCGTCCTCAAAGGTAAAGAAAAAGGGAACCTTTGAGGGACTGATGGAAAAGATCCCTTATCTGAGAGAACTTGGCATCAATTCGATCGAGCTGATGCCCGTCTACGAATATGAAGAGTGCGAATGGGACGATACAGGGACCGATATCAAGACACAGATCGAATATCAGGTGAACCATATTGATGAGAAGCTTCCGTCAGACCAGGCGGACGCAGAACCTCCGAAGGCGAAGAGGATCAATTGCTGGGGATACAAGGACGCATTTTATTTTGCACCGAAAGCATCCTATGCTGCATGCGGCGATCCGTGCGAGGAGTTCCGCCGCATGGTGCGCAGCCTGCATCAAAACGGTATTGAGGTTATCATGCAGTTTTATTTTCCTGATTCTGTGAAACAGGGATATATTCTTGAGATCATCAAATACTGGGTGATGGCTTACCAGATCGACGGCGTTCATCTCAAGGGCAGCAGACTGCCCATGACCCTGATCGCTACAGAGCCGCTTCTGGCAAACACGAAGATCATGTGTGAGGATTTTTATCTGCATGAGATCTATCCGAATGGAATGCAGCCGCCCGGAAAAGTGCTGGGTTATTACAGGGATGAATATATGTACGACATGCGCAAGTATTTGAAAGGTGATCAGGATACGCTCAAGAGTTTCCGGTATCATATGAGAAATACGAATCCGATGTGCGGTGTTGTCAATTACATCACAAATTATTACGGGTTTACATTAAAGGACCTTGTATCCTATGAACGGAAACATAATGAGGCAAACGGAGAGGACAACACAGACGGAACCAACTACAATTTCAGCTGGAATTGTGGTGTGGAGGGGCCGTCACGCAGAAAGACGGTCAAACAGCTGCGCATCAAACAGATGAAGAATGCGTTGAGTTTTCTGTTTACTGCGCAGGGGACGCCGCTCCTGTATGCGGGGGATGAGTTTGGAAACAGCCAGAATGGTAATAATAACTGTTACTGTCAGGACAATGAGACTGGATGGATCGACTGGCGGGAGCTCGACAGAAATCAGGAGCTGTTTGCCTATGTGAGGGAACTGATCGCCTTTCGGAAGCATCACAGCATACTGCACCTGGATGAAAAACTCACGACACTGGACAGATATGGATATGGTTATCCGGATCTGTCCTATCATGGTGAGGAAGCATGGAGGGTGCAGCTGGAGTATTATAGCAGGCATATCGGTATCATGTATTGCGGACAGGATGACGAGGGGGATGGCGATTATATCTATATCGCGTACAACATGCACTGGAATTCGCACCGTTTCGCGCTGCCGTCCATCGCAAAACACAAGTGGGAATCTGTGCTCAGCACGGAGGTGAACAGTGTCGTGTTTGACGAGGAAAAAAATATGGAATATATAGATATAGCACCGAGGAGCGTATCTATACTGACAGGAAGAAAGCTGACAGAAGCGGAGATCAGACAAAAAACAGCAGCGTCCACGACAGGTGTGACAGACATAAAGAATAAAAGGAGTCGAAAGAGGTAATCAGCAGTGTATGTTTGGAAACACTTTAAGACAATTACACATCACAAGCTTATGGTGATGAAGGGATGCTTTTCCGTCGGTCTGTACTGGCAGGGACTGCTGCATGACCTCTCCAAATATATGCCTAGTGAATTTGTCGTTGGTGCACGGTATTATCAGGGCACACAGAGTCCTAATAATGCGGAGCGCAGAGAGAGGGGCTACTCGTCGGCGTGGCTGCACCACAAGGGGCGCAATAAGCACCATTACGAATACTGGATGGATTACAGTGCACATGCAGGGGATGGCATCATTCCGGCAAAGATGCCGGACAGATATATCGTGGAGATGTTTATCGACCGGGTCGCTGCCTCCAAGAATTATAACAGGGAAAAGTACACTGACGATCTGCCGCTGAAATATTATCTCAGTGGAAATTCCGAGAACTTTATCCACCCGGCAACAAGGCGGAAGCTTGAGAAACTGCTGCGTATGCTGGCAGAGCGGGGCGAAGCGTACACAATGCTCTATATTCGCAGAAAGATCATTCCCAAAATAAAAAAACAGAGTTTTGGAATAATAAAACAGAGATATAAGTAACCGATATGAATACTCCTCATATATTAAGTATTAGAAAAAGCGCTTGATGCATGAGGAGTTGTTTTTATGAATTGTTGGTTTTGGATTATTTTACTGTGGTGTTGCTGGGGGAATGGCGTCAGTCGCAATAACTGTATGTGTACATGTGACCGCGACCGTGATAAGGATTCATCCTGCTGCGATCCCGTATTCCCGACACCGGTCGTTCCGCCCTGTCCTCCGCCGAACAATGGATGCGGATGTGGCAATGAGGCGATACAGCCGCGCGGTTTTGCTGGATTTGGCGATAACAATACCTGCGGATGTGAGGAGAAAGAGGATCAGAAATAATCTTAGACTGGCTGGGCGCGCAGCATCGCTGCGCGCCCAATGGCTGTGTGAATGGAGTATATGACATGGAGATCAGGAATGAAGATATCAGAAAGAGAGTAAACATCAGGGAGATACACCGATATCTGGGATATGGAGCAAAGGTACCGGATGACGATGTAGGCATAATGATCCAGGAAGTGCTTGCGGATCTGACCAGAATGATACAGCCCAGAAATGTGTATAAAGTATATACCTGCAGCAGTTCAGAGCGTGCTGTGGTACTGAAGGGAGAAACGAGAACTTTTGCTATTGAAAGCCGGAATCTGGCGGCGAACCTTGCACAGTGCGGGCAGGTGATCCTGATCGCGGCGACATTGGGGATCGGGGCGGATAAGCTCTTACAGAAATATGAGATATTGAATATGACAAAGGCGACGATCGCACAGGCATGCGGTGCGGCATGCATCGAGGCATACTGCAATATCCTGCAGGAGCAGATCTGCGAGGAGGCGTCAGCCGATGGCAGGGCATTGTATCTGAGACCGCGGTTCAGCCCGGGATACGGAGACCTGCCGCTGGATTACCAGAAGGTCATCTTTGAAGAGCTGGAATGTACGAAGCGCATCGGCCTTACACTTACGGACAGCCTGCTGATGTATCCCACGAAGAGCGTGAGTGCACTGATCGGGCTGACTGCAAATCCACAGAGCTGTCACGTTGGCAGGTGCAAGGACTGTGAGAACACAGAGTGTGAATTTCGTGAAGCATGAAAATATGGGGGAATATGATGAATTTGAAACAATTGCTGGGAAATCAGATACTATTTTTTGACGGCGGTATGGGAACTTTACTGCAGGAGCGCGGACTTCAGACGGGGGAAGTTCCCGAGACCTGGAATATCCTGCACCCGGAGATCGTCCGTCAGATTCACATGGAATATCTGACGGCGGGATGCAATGTGGTCACTGCCAACACATTTGGCGTCAACGCATTTAAGTGCAGAAATCTTGATCATACAGTGGACGAGCTGGTAACGGCAGGGATCCGGCTTGCCAGGGAGGCGATCGGGGATGTGCGCGGTGCAGAGGGGGAGAGATCCCATCCGATGTATGCCGCACTGGATATCGGTTCGATCGGAAAACTGTTAAAACCGCTTGGTGAGATTTCTTTTGATGAGGCGTACGATACGTTTCGGGAAATTGTCACGGCGGGAGAGCAGGCGGGGGCGGACCTGATTCTGATCGAGACGGTCAGTGACTCATATGAGATCAAGGCAGCTGTCCTTGCAGCGAAGGAGAACAGTGACCTGCCAGTCGTTGTCACGATGATCTTTGATGAGAACGGAAAGCTTTTGACTGGAGGGGATGTCGCAAGTGCGACCGCCATGCTTGAAGGGCTGGGCGTCGATGCGATCGGCTTTAACTGCGGGCTGGGGCCGGAGCAGATGAAAAAACTGCTGCCGCAGCTGACCGCATGCTGTTCTCTTCCGATCGTGATCAATCCAAATGCCGGACTGCCTGTTGTCGTCGATGGGCAGACAGTATTCAATGTGGAGCCGGATGAGTTCGCGCAGAGTGTGAAGACGCTGGTTGAGATGGGGGCAAGCGCTGTCGGAGGGTGCTGCGGAACGACGCCGGAGCATATCCGGCGTGTCGTTGAGCTCTGTGGGGAGATGGCAGTCAGCCCGGTTACCGACAAAAAACTGACAGTGGTGTCATCATACAATCATGCTGTCTACTTTACCAGAAAGCCCCTGATCATCGGAGAGCGCATCAATCCAACCGGAAAATCGAAGTTTAAGCAGGCGCTCCGCGACCACGATATGGAGTATATCTACAAGGAGGGGCTGGCGCAGGAGGAGAATGGTGCACACATCCTCGACGTCAATGTGGGACTGCCCGAGATCGACGAACCACAGCTTATGGAGGAGGCTGTCACCGGAATCCAGGCGATCATTGACCTTCCACTGCAGATCGATACCTCTGACACGGAGGCGATGGAGCGGGGACTGCGCTATTATAATGGAAAGCCGATGTTAAATTCTGTCAACGGCAAGAAAGAATCTATGGAGAGTGTTTTTCCGATCGCGAAAAAATACGGTGCAGTGGTCGTGTGTCTGTGTCTTGATGAGAGCGGGATCCCTGAGACGGTCGAAGGGCGGCTGCAGGTGGCGGAGAAGATCGTAAGGACTGCCGCAGAGTATGGCATTCCGAAGAAAGATCTTGTGATGGATGCGCTGGTGCTCACGATCAGTACCGGCAGGGACAATGCCGGCACTACATTGGAAACGCTGCGCAGGATACGTTATGAGATGGGGCTTCACACGGTGCTGGGCGTGTCAAACATCTCCTTTGGACTTCCAGAGCGGAGCCGTATAAACACTGCATTTTTCACGATGGCGATGAACAACGGACTGAGCGCCGGGATCGTAAATCCGTCCAGCGAGCCGATGATGGCGGCATACTACAGCTTTAACGCGTTGATCGGTGAGGACGACCAGTGCATGGAATACATTGCAAGAGCATCTGTGCAGACAGCGGACAAGCCTGTGGCAGCACCAGCCCGGAAGGGCGAACTGGCGCTTGATGAGGCGATCGTGAAGGGGCTTGCGGAGAGCGCCCATGATGCGACGGTCAGGCTGCTCGAACAGGAGGTTGATTCGCTGACCATCATCAATGAAAAGCTGATCCCGGCTCTGGATGTGGTGGGTAAGGGTTTTGAGGAGAAGAAAATGTTCCTGCCGCAGCTGCTGATGAGCGCGGACGCAGCAAAAGCTTCATTTGAGGCGATCAAGGCTGTCCTGTCAAAGCAGGGGAAGGACAGTGGGAGCAAGGGGAAGATCGTGATCGCCACGGTGAAGGGCGATATTCATGACATTGGAAAAAACATTGTCAAAACACTGCTGGAAAACTATGGATTTGACATGATCGATCTCGGAAAAGACGTTGATCCGGAACTGATCCTGAAAACAGTACAGGAACAGAACATTAAACTGGTGGGACTCAGCGCACTCATGACGACCACAGTCGTCAATATGGAGGCGACGATCAGGCTTCTGAGGGAGAGCGGCACAGACTGCAGGATCATGGTGGGCGGGGCGGTGCTCACACAGGAGTATGCGGACATGATCGGTGCAGATTTTTATTCCAGGGACGCGATGGGATCGGTGCGCTATGCAAATGAACTTCATGACAGAGGAGAGCTGTAGTGTGAAATGTGAAAGCTTGGGAGGTTTTCATGGGACGGTTTTTAAATAAAGGAAATCGAAAATTTGCGGAGCTTGCTGCATCGAGATATTTTGTTGATAAATCGAAGTTGATCAATAAACTGCTGGAAAAAGACGGAACAGAAAAATTTATCTGCAACAGCAGGGCGCGCAGGTTCGGGAAATCCGTAACGGCAGACATGCTTGTTGCGTATTTCAGCAAAGGGGCGGATTCCAGAGAGCTGTTTGCGCCGCTCAAATGTGAGAAGAACAAGTTGTTTGTGGAAAGTATGAATCAGTATGATACGATTTTTATGGATATTCAGGCGCAGTTTGTTCAGGCGAAAATAAAGAATCAGAAACCTG
>VSNO01000060.1 GCA_009774375.1 Lachnospiraceae bacterium | reverse complement strand
ATGTTAAAATAATAACACTTTCAAAAACAACGGTCAAGGTGATAAGGCGGGGATAATTCAAATAAAAATCCATGAAAATGCGAAATCCTGTGTGGACAGCAGTTTCGTGGTTCCTGTTTGTGATTTTGGGAAATACGGTGCAAAAGATATAGACGAACTGCGCAAAATGAAATATGATAATAAATAGAGATCATTTTTCAGGAGGATGTGATAGGTATGGACAGGGAAAAATCTTGTGAGGATCCGGCGCTGGTGATGGAATGCGCGCTGGACATGGGGGAGACGATGCTGCGGTGCGGAGCGGAGATCCTGCGGGTGGAGGATACCATCACGCGCATCTGTACGACTTATGGCGGGGGGATCGTGGACGTGTTTACCATCCTGTCCCTGATCATCCTGAGCTGGAAGACGGACGCGGGAGAAAACTACACGCTCACGAGGCGTATCAACCCGCATGCGACGGATCTGAATAAGCTTGAGGACTTAAATGCGCTGTCGCGCTACATCTGTGAAAAAAGACCGCCATGCAGCGAGATCAACCAGAGGATCAGGGCGATCATGGCACCGGAAGAAAAGAGAATATACAAATCGAAGATTACAGGCTATGTGCTTCTGGCATCGGCGTTTGCCATATTCTTCGGCGGGAATCTGCGGGATGGGCTCGCGGCGGGGCTCGTGGCGGTGCTGATGTACTTCTGGGACTACTTTTTTTCGGCGCACAACAGGAATCGGGTGGTCTACAGCCTGTTCATGTCGATCGCGGCGGGGATTCTATGCAGTCTGTCTGTCGCGGTTGGGATCGGGCAGAATGTGGACAAGGTCATGATCGGCAGTATCATGCTGTCGATCCCGGGGATCAATCTGATGAATGCGCTCCGGGACATGATGTGCGGGGACATCATCACAGGCATTCTGCGGCTCGCCGAGGCGCTGATGATCGCAGTCGCCATCGCTGCAGGATTTGGTATTGCGATCATGATGTTTGGAGGAGGATTGAGATGATCGGGGCATTTTGTGAAAAGTATCTAGTGATGATCGTGACGGCGGCGGCCGGGACTGCAGGCTACTGTCTGAATGTAAACATAAAGCGGAATAAGATCATATATGGCTGTGTCGGCGGCGTGCTCTCAACCTTTCTGTACTGTGTGTTCGTGGAGGCGGGACTGTCTTTGCTGCTGCAGAATCTGATCCCGGCGGCGGTGGTCACGTTTTATGCGGAGGTGCTGGCGCGGGTGGTGAAAGCGCCGGCGACGGTCTTTCTGATCCCGTCGATCATACCGCTGGTGCCGGGCGGAAGGCTGTATGCCACGATGCGTGCCATCGTGGACGGGGAGGGGGCAGATGCCAGGGTCTATGCGATGGAGACGATTGTCATAGCCCTTGGGATCGCAGTCGGGATCGTGGTGGTATCATTGGTATTCTACCATATCAGCCATAAAAGGATACAGTTCAAAGTCCGGTTTGACAAGTGAGATCATTGAAAGTCGACGTCTTTATGCTGTTGAAGATCGTGGTCCCTGGCGGCGCTTTCGCGGTACATTTTCGGCGTGACGCCGGTCCGCTTCTTAAAGAGACGGCTGAAATAGTAGATATCCGGAATGCCGCACTGCTGTGCGATCGTCTTGGTGGGAAGTTCCGTAACGATCAGAAGCTTTTTGGCTTGTTCGATGCGCTGGTGGTTGACAAAATCTGTCAGCGGGATGCCGACTTCCTTCTTGAACAGCGTGGACAGGTAGCTTGCATTTACATTCAGCCACTCCGACATCGTTTTCAGGCTCAGGTCTGCAGTCAGGTCCGAGTTGATATAGGTGATGATCTTCTGCGTCAGCAGGGAATAATCCTTGAGCGTGTGCTTGCGGATCAGACGGCAGTAATTCAGCGTGATCCGCGACCAGACAGTGTGGCACTGATCCATGTTTGTGATCTGTTCGATGAGCTGGACATGCTGGTTGGAGCACAGGTCGATGTGGATCGGGTGCACGCCGGCTTCTTCCGCCTTTTTCCGGAACAGGGTGTTGAAGGTGATCGTGTAGTCTTTGTAGTCGCGCAGCTCGTCAGAGAGCCGGCAGGGCAGCGCCACGGACGACAGTTTGGAGACTAGTGCCATCGCCTTGGCCTCATTGCCATTGAAGACTGCATCCAGCAGCTGGGCTTCCAGGGCATACCGCATCTCGATCATCTCGATATTCATCAGGGAGTCGCCCTCGCTGCGGTAGTGCTGTGAGTAGGATTCATACCATTCGTCCATATCGTTCAAGTCCTGGTATATCGTCTCGTACTGGTTCTCGCCAAACAGCGCATTTCCGAGGGTCAGGAAGATACTGTAGTAGACCGCCGGCACAGGGAAGGCGGCAAGGCGCAGATAATAACCCTGCAGAACGGCATACAGCTCCTGCGGGAGCCGAACCCTAGCGGCGATGTTGTTGAGGCGGGAAGGGCGCATTTCCTCAAAAAGAACTGGCCCGCAGATCATCAGTTCATTGCTGTCAGGCACGCGGAAGATACTGTAGGAACACTGGAAAGTGTCCCGCAGGTGGTATATTGTTTTCTCCCGGATCTGGTTCAGATAATCCTGAACAGAATCGGGTGCGTAGTCCGGCAGGATATCGGCCCGCAGGCCGCAGTCCATCCAGGGAACATCCGCACAGGGAAGTGCGACAAAGTGTACAGGAATGCGGTTATTTTCTAACAGATTTTGTACAAAAGTCAATAAGATTTCTCTCATTTGTATCAGCTCTTTTCTAAAATACCCAAGAATCGTTTCAAAATTACAGATTATTTTTATCTATTTTTGCACATTTTTTGGGTAAAAGCAACACAATATAATAAAAATGCAAAAAATACAAAAAATCGTATATCGTCAAAATAAAAAAACAAAAATATGATGTAAGTATGCAGAAACGACAAAAAACGCATTGCAGCACAGGAAAAATTGTATAGATTAACATATATACAATGTGGCGGTTATAAAATATATTGTACAAGTTCAATACAAAAGAAATATAATTGCCAGGAAAACCGAAAGGAGGACTTTACATGAGAACTATCATCAATTTCGACAAAAGCTGGAGGTTTATCAAGGAGAATGCGGGGCTTCCCAGCAAACCCCCGACAGACTGGCCGCTGGTCGATCTGCCGCACACTTGGAACGCGGTGGATGGACATGATGGAAACGGAAGCTATGACCGCGGCTGTTATTGGTATGCAAAGACATTTGAGATGCCGAAGCAGCCGCTTGCAGGCGGGCGCGTCTTTGTGGATATCCCTGCGGCGGGACAGCAGGCGACCGTGTATGTGAACGGCAAGGAGATCTGTTACCATGAGGGCGGTTACTCCACGTTCCGCGCGGATATCACAGATGCCTGTGCGGAGGGTGAGAATCTTCTGGTGGTCGCGTGCAGCAACGAGAATAAGAGCAATGTGTATCCGCAGTCCGCAGACTTTACATTTTATGGCGGACTGTACCGGGGGTTGAATCTCATCAGTGTGCCGGAGACCCATTTCGAACTGATGTATTGGGGCAGCAACGGACTGAAGGTCACAGCGATGCCCACAGAGTGCGGCGGCGCCGAGTTTGCGCTGGAATCGTGGGTGGTGAACGCGGACGAGAACTTTACGGTACAGTACAGGATCTGCGATGCGGACGGCAGGGAAGTGGGATTCTGTGTGCGTCCGGCGGACAGTACGGCGGTGAAGCTTTTTGTGCCGGACGTGACATTGTGGGATTGCGACAATCCGTATCTGTATACTGTCACGGCAATCCTGCAGAGGCGCAATGAGGCGTATGATATGGTTTCTGCGCGCGTGGGTGTCAGAAGTTTTTCGTGCGATCCGGACAAGGGCTTTATCTTAAACGGTGTTCCGACGCCTCTGCGCGGTGTCAGCCGTCATCAGGACCAGCTCTACAAGGGCAATGCGCTGACGAGGGAGGATCACTATCACGATGCGCGGATCATCAAGGAGCTCGGCGCAAACACGATCCGTCTCGCGCATTACCAGCATTCACAGGATTTTTATGATGCGTGTGATGAGCTCGGATTTATCGTGTGGGCGGAGATCCCGTTCATCAGCGTGATGAGCAAGGATCCCGAGGCGCATCAGAACTGTATCACGCAGATGAAGGAACTGATCCTTCAGAATTATAACCACCCGAGTATCTGTTTCTGGGGCGTCTCCAATGAGATCCTGATCGGCGGCATCTCAGAACAGCTCGTGGAGAACCACAAGGAGCTGAACGCGCTCTGCAAGGAGCTGGACCCGACGCGTCTGACGACGATCGCGCATGTCTCCATGACGCCGGTTGACAGCCCTGTCCACAATATTACCGATGTGGAGAGCTATAACCATTACTTTGGCTGGTACGGAGGAAAGATGGAGGACAACGGTCCATGGCTTGACAACTTCCACAAGGCACACCCAGAGATTTGCCTCGGCGTCTCGGAGTATGGCTGTGAGGGTATCATCACCTACCATGGACCAAATCCCGCATGCAAGGACTACAGCGAGGAGTACCAGGCGCTCTACCATGAACATATGGCGAAGGTGCTCGACGAGCGTCCGTGGATCTGGTCGAGCCATGTGTGGAATATGTTTGACTTTGGCTGCGCGGCGAGAAATGAGGGCGGCGTGGCAGGACGCAACAACAAGGGTCTGGTCACGATGGACCGCCAGACCAAGAAGGACAGCTACTATATCTACAAGGCATACTGGAACAAGGAGCCGATGGTGCATCTGTGCGGCAAGCGCTATGCGCAGCGCGCGGGTGAGACGACGCAGATCCGCGTGTACTCCAACCAGCCGACAGTGTCCCTGTTTGTCAACGGGGAGCTTTCCCAGGTGATGACGGCGGATAAGGTGTTCGTGTTTACGGTCGCGCTCCGGGATGGATTTAACAGTATTCTCGCGCTGGCGGGAGACTGCAGGGACAGCATGACGCTCGAGAAGGTTGACAAGGAGCCGGCGATCTATGTACTGCCGGAGGTCAATGAGAGGGCAGAGGGCGTTGCCAACTGGTTTAAGCTGGCAGGCGATCTGGATCTCAAGGCGCCGATGGAATTCCCGGAGGGCAAGTACAATGTCAAGTGCAAGATGGAGGATATCGCGGAATGTCCTGAGGCGATGGAGATCGTGTCAAAGGCAGTCAAGCTTGCGACCAACTTTGATGTGCGCCCGGGCGTTGGCATGTGGGATATGATGAAGTCTATGGCGCCGGAGGGAATGGTGAACATGGCCGGAAACATGCTGCCGGAGGGATTTCTGGAGAGCCTGAACGCACAACTGATCAAGATCAACAAGCCCTGATGATGAAAATTTAAAAAGACAAAATGATAAAAGTAAGTGCCACAGTCTGACACTGTCAGTCTGTGGCGGATAATTCTTAGAGGAGGGTTTTTATGGCAGCAAATACAAACACAAAAGTTCCCCCGTTTGGCATGAGAGACAAAATAGGCTACATGTTCGGTGATTTTGGAAATGATTTCACATTTATTTTGTCCTCGAGTTTCATGTTGAAATTTTATACCGATGTCATGGGAATCGACGCGGCGGTCGTGGGACTGCTGATGATGGCGGCGAGGTTTGTCGATGCGTTCACGGACGTGACGATGGGACAAATCGTCGACCGCTCCAAACCGACAAAGGACGGCAAGTTTAAACCGTGGATCAAGCGCATGTGCGGGCCGGTGGCAATCGCCTCGTTTCTGATCTACCAGTCGGGATTTGCGGGGTTTCCCTACGGGATCAAGGTGCTGTGGATGGTCGTGACCTACATTTTGTGGGGTTCCATCTTCTACACGTCTATCAATATCCCCTATGGCTCCATGGCATCGGCCATCTCCGCTGACCCGAAGGATCGCGCGGAGCTTTCCACATGGAGAACGATTGGTGCCACGCTTGCAGGTCTGGTGATCGGCGTGGGCACGCCAATGTTTGCGTATGAGACGGTCAATGGAAACACTGTTCTGTCCGGCACGCGCATGACCGTGATCGCAGGTGTCTTTGGCGTGATGGCGATCGGGTGCTATCTGCTCTGCTTTAATCTGGTGCGTGAGCGCGTGGAAGTTCCCGCAAACAATGAAAAGCTGAAGATTGGCAGGCTGCTCAAGAGTCTTGTGACCAACCGCTCACTGCTCGGCATTATCGCCGCTGCTATCGCGTTGCTTCTTGCGATGCTGACGATGCAGGGCATGGCCGGCTATGTGTTCCCGAACTATTATAAGAGTGCGTCTGCGCAGTCTGCGTCTTCCTTTGCAGGTACGATTGCGATGCTTGCGATCTGTGCGCCGCTTGCATCCAAGCTTGCCGATAAGTTTGGCAAGAAGGAACTGTCCGTGGTTTCCTGTACGTTGGCTGCAGTCGTGTATCTGGTCTGCCTGATCGTGCACCCGCAGAACGCATTTGTGTATGTTGGATTTTTTACGGTTGCCTATATCGGACTCGGATTTTTCAACACGGTGATCTGGGCAATGATCACGGATGTCATTGACGATGCCGAGGTGAAGAACGGTGTACGCGAGGACGGCACGATCTACTCGGTGTACTCTTTTGCGAGAAAACTCGGACAGGCGCTCTCCGCAGGACTTACGGGTTCGCTGCTGACCATGATCGGATACTCCACTGAGACAGCGTTTGACCCGGTGGTCACAGAGAGGATTTTCAAGCTCTCCTGCATCGCGCCGGTCATTGGCTTCTCACTCGTGGCAGTATTTTTGATCTTTATCTATCCGCTGAACAAGAAGCGTGTGGAAGAGAACGTTGCCAAGCTTGCAGGGAAGCGGAAGAAATAATTTAAAATCGTCTATACGTCAGGGAGAATGTGGCAACAGCATTCTTTCTGACGGCAATAAATAAAGAAAGGGGGCTGGCCGATGGCAGATAAGTTTTTGGCATACACGAAACGGAGTGATTTTCTGGTCTGCGTAGACAGCGACGGTTGTGCCATGGACACAATGGACATCAAACATATCCGCTGTTTTGGACCCTGTATGGTCGCGGAGTGGGGACTGGAGGAATGGCGCGACGCGATACTGGAGCGCTGGAACGAGATCAACCTGTACACAATGACGCGCGGCATCAATCGTTTTAAGGGGCTGGTGAAGGCACTCGGCGAGATCAGGGAGAAATATTGCGAGATCGAGGAACTGGATGCCCTGGAAAAATGGGTGGGCGAGACGCCGGAACTGTCCAATGCCGCTCTGGAGCGCGAGATTGCCATAAAGGACAACATCTGCCTGCGCAAGGCGCTGGCGTGGAGCGTTGCGGTCAATCAGTCCATAGACAGACTGCCTGAGGAGGACAAACGTCCTTTCGACGGCGTGCTGGAAGCCCTCCGGAGGGCATACCGCGACGCGGACATCGCGATCGTGTCCAGCGCAAACCTGAGCGCGGTGCTGGATGAGTGGGATTTTTATGGACTGCTGGAGTACACGGATGTGGTGCTGGCGCAGGATTCGGGGAGCAAGTCGTTCTGTATCGGCGAGCTGATGAAGCGCGGATACGCACCGGATCATGTGCTGATGTGCGGTGACGCGCCGGGGGATCTGGACGCGGCGGAGAAAAACGGCGTGTACTATTATCCGATTCTGGTGCGGCATGAGGCGCAGAGCTGGGAGGAATTTGTCAGGGAAGGGATCGGGCATTTTCTGGACGGAACTTATGGCGAGGGCTACCAGCAGGAAAAGAGGGAACAGTTTCTCAGAAATCTTGGGAAATAGCAGAGAATGATAGATAAAAAAAGGAGAAGTGGTACAATGGTAGATATGAAGGCAAAGCCGTTCAACCTGTCAGACGAGGACTGCAAGTGGGTGGAGGATACGATCGCAGGTATGGATATCGACGAGAAGATCGGACAGCTCTTTTTCAACATGGGCTCCGCCCGGACGGAAGACTATCTAAAAATGACCGTAAATGATTACCATATTGGCGGGATCCGGTACAATCCGGGCACGGCTGACGAGATATATGAGCAGAACCGTATCCTGCAGGAGAACAGCAAAGTTCCGCTGATCATCGCCTGCAACACGGAGAACGGCGGAAACGGGGCCTGCACGGACGGCACGCCGATCGGCAGCCAGACCAAGATCGGTGCGACCAGGAATGCGGACTATGCGTACCAGTTAGGCTATATGGCGAACAAGGAGGCTGCCGCGATCGGCTGCAATCTGTCCTTTGCGCCGGTCAGTGATATTCTCTATAACTGGGAAAACCCGGTGATCGGACTGCGGACATACGGCAATGACCCGAAGCGGGTGGCAGAGATGGCGAAGGCTTACATGGACGGTGCGCATGCGAATCCGGGATTTTGCTGTGCGGCAAAGCACTTCCCGGGCGACGGGCTTGATTTTCGGGACCAGCATGTGGCAAACAGCGTGAATGACATGAGCTGTGAGGAGTGGGACGAGACGTTCGGCCTGGTCTACAGGACGCTCATCGACAACGGGCTGGAGGCGATCATGGCAGGGCATATCATGCAGCCGGCCTACGCGCGCCATTTTAACCCGGATATCACAGACGATGAGATGATGCCTGCGACGCTGTCACCGGAGCTGATCCAGGGGCTTCTCCGCGAAAAACTTGGGTTTAACGGCATGGTGCTGACGGATGCGTCCCACATGGTAGGACTGACGTGCCGCATGAAGCGCAGCGATGTACTCCCGGCGGCGATCGCGGCCGGCGTGGACATGTTCCTGTTCTTTAATGAGATGGACGAGGATTTCGCGAGCATGAAGCAGGGGTATCTGGACGGCCGCATCACCGAGGAGCGTCTCGACGACGCGCTTCACCGGATCCTGGCGCTCAAAGCGCACATGGGACTGCACAAAAGGGCAAAGACAGAGCTGATGCCGCCGCGGGATCAGGTGCATGAGATCGTCGGCTGCAAGGCGCATGTTGCGATGCAGAAGGAGATCGCTGACAAGTCGATCACATTAGTAAAGTACAAGGATAAGGACGTTCTGCCGGTCACGCCGGAGCGCTATAAACGGATCATGATCGTGTATGTGAAGGGACTGTCCGCGCCGGGACTCGGCGCGCTGTTCGGGGCTAAGAAATCCCCGGCGGAGATGCTGCGCGACAAGCTGGCCGACAAGGGCTTTGACGCGTTCATCTACGAGAGTCCGATCGAGAAGATGCAGAAGCAGATCCAGGCAGGGGAAAAGCCGGATATCAACATGTACTTTGCGGGGAAGACACCGATCAAGGAATTCCGCGAGAACCAGGATCTGATCATCACGCTGGTGGATATCCCGGGCGGATTCCAGCCGGTTGCGCGTCCTGCATTTGGCATGACGAAGGGCGGCGGGGAGATCCCGTGGTATGTGTTTGAGCTTCCGGTGGTCGTGATCGGCGTACAGCACCCGTTTGTGCTCGCCGACATTCCGCAGGCGCGGACGTATATCAACACTTATGACAGTAATGAGTCCACGCTGGATGCGCTGGTCGCGAAGCTGATGGCGGGCGAGGGCGCGTTTACAGGCGAGGATCCGGTGGATTCCTTCTGCGGTATTTTTGATACAAGAATTTAAGGAGGTATTTTTATGCAGATGACTTTTCGCTGGTACGGCGAGGGCAATGACAGCATCACACAGGAGCAGATCAGACAGATCCCCGGTGTGACGGGTCTTGTGTGGGCGCTGCACGACAAGGCAGCAGGTGAAGTGTGGGAGATCGACGAGATCGAGAAGATGCGTCATCAGATCGAGGATCACGGGTTTAACATGGATGTCGTGGAGAGTGTGAACGTCCATGACGATATCAAGATCGGACTGCCGACGCGCGACCGGTACATTGAGAATTATAAGCAGACGCTGCGCAATCTTGCAAAGTTTGGGGTCAAGGTAGTGACGTACAATTTCATGCCGATCTTTGACTGGACAAGGACAGACCTGTTCCACCCGATGGAGGATGGTTCCACAGCACTGTTTTATGAGAAGGCAAAGATCCAGGAGGACTACAAGGAGATGGCAAACTATATCCTTGAAAATCTTCACGGAATGACGTTCCCCGGCTGGGAGCCGGAGCGCATGGCAAAGCTCGACGAGCTGTTCGAGGCGTACCGCCCGGTCACGAAGGAGAAGCTGTGGGACAATCTGAAATATTTCCTCGAGGCAATCATGCCGACGTGCCATGAGACAGGGATCAAGATGGCGATCCATCAGGACGATCCGCCATGGGATATCTTCGGGATCCCACGCCTGCTGGTGGACAAGGAGGCGATCGGTCGTTTTCTGTCGATGGTGGACGACGAGTACAACTGCCTGTGCCTGTGCTCCGGCTCGCTCGGTGCGAACCCGGAGAACGATGTGCCGGACATCATCCGAACGTACTGTGACAGGATCGCGTTTGCGCATGTCCGCAATGTGAAGCATTTCCCGAACGGGGATTTCACAGAAGCTTCCCACCGCGACTGTGACGGCGATGTGGGCATTCTCGAGATCATGCGCGCTTACCATGACTGCGGTTATGACGGCTATATCCGCCCGGATCACGGCAGACATATCTGGGGTGAGCAGTGCAGACCGGGATACGGACTGTATGACAGGGCGCTTGGCATCATGTATATGTGGGGCTGCTGGGATATGCTGGAAAGAATGGATGGAAAAGGCTGATGTGAGGATGCAATTTGGAAATGACAGGAGCTTGTTTCTGACGGATTAGTCAGTATGAAAGGACAGAAAGAATAGAAGATATAGAGGATGATATAGAAAGGATGGATTTCATATGATGGATTTGCCATTAAAGATAGACTTTAGCGGAAAGGTGGTCGTCGTGACAGGCGCGGGCGGCGTGCTGTGCGGTACGATGGCGAAAGCCTTTGCACAGGCGGGCGCGAAGGTGGCGGCGCTCGATCTGAATGAGGAGGCCGTGAAGGCGCTTGCCGATGAGTGCAAGGCTGAGGGATTCGTCTGCGAGGGATACAAGGCAAACGTGCTGGAGCCGGAGGCGCTCACGCAGGTGCACGCGCAGGTGCTGGCAGACTTAGGTCCCTGCGATATCCTTGTAAACGGTGCAGGCGGCAACAATCCGCGCGCGACGACGGACAATGAATACCAGCATGAGGCGGTAGAGGGCCAGAAGACATTTTTTGATCTGGATCCGAACGGGGTGGATTTCGTGTTCAAGCTCAACTTTCAGGGAACACTGTTGCCGACGCAGGTATTTGCAAAGGATATGGTGGACAGGAAATCAGGCTGTATCCTGAATATTTCTTCTATGAACGCCTATATCCCGCTGACCAAGATCCCGGCTTATTCCGGGGCGAAGGCGGCTGTCTCGAACTTTACGCAGTGGCTGGCGACACACTTTGCGGGCACCGGGATCCGCTGCAACGCGATCGCTCCCGGTTTCCTGGTGTCAAACCAGAACCGCAGACTGCTGTTCAATGAGGATGGCACGCCGACAGCGCGTTCCAACAAGATCTTGAGCGGCACGCCGACAGGACGTTTTGTCGACAGCGAGGAGCTGCTCGGCGGCGTATTCTTCCTGTGCGACGACAAGGCGGCAAGCGCGATCACGGGTGTGGTACTGCCGATCGATGCAGGATTTGCAGCGTACTCAGGTGTATAGGACATACGGCGCGGGCAGGGAAGTTTTTTCCCTGCCCGCGCGTTTTTTTCGTTCTTACAGCATACACTATAATGATAACCTTTTGGATGAGGTAAGAGAGTGACCTGCAAAGAACGTATTTTGTCGAATGACTATGCAGACATCCTGGGGGATGTCATCCTGACGGGAGATTACGAGTTTGATCTGCCGTTTGACTACTGTTTTCATCAGATCACGCAGGACCTGGGCGTCCTATACATAGAGCGGAGAAGTACGGAAAGTTATACGATGGGACAGCGAGCGTACTCGTTGACACCGAAGTGCTATGGACTGATGGAATGCGGGAAACAGCCAATGCTGCGGGCGGCCCAGGACAGCAGCCTGAATACGCTGAGTCTGGCGGAGTCTGGTATCTTGATAGTGCAGGGGGAACCGCTGAACCTTACGGGAAAAAATGTGACGATCGGATTCATTGATACAGGAATTCGCTATCAGGAAGAGGTTTTCAGGGATTTTGCAGGCAGAAGCCGCATTGTGGGCATCTGGGACCAGACGATCCAGAGCGGCACGCCGCCGGAGGGATTCGAGTATGGTTCCGAGTATACGAACGAGATGATCAATGAGGCGCTTGCGAGTGAAGATCCACTGAGCATCGTGCCGAGCACGGACGCGAACGGCCACGGGAGTGTTATGGCAAGCCTGGCGGCGGGAAGTCCGGTCGAGAGCGGCAGTTATGTCGGCGCGGCGCCGGACTGCCAGATCGCGGTCGTGAAGCTCAAGGAAGCCAAACAGTACCTGAAAGATTATTACAAGATCCCGCCCGGCGTCACCTGCTACAGTGAGGCTGACATCATGCTGGCGATCCAGTATCTGCAGAGATATGCCATGCTTCTGACAAGACCGCTCGTGATCTGCATCGGGATCGGTACGAGTCTCGGCGACCATACGGGCGGGGGTATCCTTGGAAACTATCTCAATTATATCAGCACACAGAAGAGCCGGGTGTCCGTGGTCGCCGGCGGTAATGAGGGCAACAGCGCGCATCATTTTTCCGGCGGGATCAGTGAGCGTGAGCCCTACCAGGATGTGGAGCTCCGCGTGGGGGAAAATGAGAAAGGTTTTGTCATGGAGCTGTGGGGGGACGCGCCTTATTTTTATAATGCAGTCATCCGCACACCCGGCGGCGAGACCGCCCGATGGAACAATCCCAGAAGCTATGTCCCGCAGGAGTTTACGTTTGTCTACGAGAGGACCAGGATCGTGATCGAGTATCAGCTGGTGGAATCGCTGTCGGGGGCGGAAGTGATCCGGTTCCGGTTTTCGGATCCGACACAGGGCGTCTGGAACATCCGGATCAATTCGGAGGGAAGCGTGACAGGGGGACAGTTTGACATATGGCTGCCGATTTCGAATTTTCTGTCATCGGATACTTATTTTCTGGAATCTAGTCCGTACACGACGATCACAGAGCCCGGGTATGTGCACAGCGCTGTGACGGTGGCAGGCTACCAGATCAGCAATAACAGTATCGCCGCTTTCTCGGGGAGGGGGAACGCGAGGGACAATTATATCGTCCCCGATATCGCGGCGCCGGGCGTGGGCGTCTCCACGCCGTTCGGGGACAGGAGCGGGACCAGCGTGGCGGCGGCGATCACGGCAGGCGGCTGCGCGCAGCTCATGGAATGGGCGGTCGTGAACCGCAACGATATTCTCGCCAACTCGGTCAATATCAAGAACTACCTGATCAGGGGCGCGGAGCGCAACGGGTTTCTGGAGTACCCGAACAGGGAGTGGGGGGCGTATGGTAATATAGTGTCAAGTTAGCAAGGAGCCAGTAAAATCAAGGGTTTCCGCTGATTTAGTCCTATGAAAAAACTGCTGTGAAAAAATTTTCGACATGTCGAAACCAGCAAAATTGGATAAGGACGGGCCTGTTTTTAACCAGAAAACCGAAAATCAAGCAACTTGACACTAATATACCACAAAGCCGAGTGGTGTTGTGAAAAGTGTGCCTAAAAGGGGTGATAACTGAATATTTGAAGTTTAGGTAGGACTAAATTAGCTTTTCATGCGGACAAGTATCGTGTCTGCGCGGCTGATTTAGTCCTATTTCTTATTGTCAAAGTACGATTAACAAGAAGGAGAGAATTTATGGCAGATTTAAACATGGTATTAAAGGAATCCCAAAAATTGAATGGGAACATCAGGAGCCTGCTGAGGCTGTCTACATATGACGATTATGATGATCTGAGCGGGCTGCATATTGACTATGAGGACGGGCAGCAGCTTTTCCTCCAGTCTGAACTCCGGGAGGTCATGGAAAAACTTTCGGATGTGGCGGACAGGATTGCATATCTTTCCCGCCCGGTTATGGAAACAAGCCGCCTGCATAAGAACCGGAGCGGAAGGTATGAGACAAAAGGCGGTCATTATTATACCAGTGGGAGCGGCATTGAGGCGCTGATAAAAGACGATTATCAGGAAGTGCCCTATTGGGTGTGGACAAGTGTGGAGCATGACGGAAAAGACTACTATCTGGTAGGTCATAAGAATGTACGTCTGGACGGGCTGACCGTCCGGGTGAGAAAGGCGGTGTGAGTATGGGGGCGACAATCTATTGTTTATGTAACCAGAAAGGGGGCTGTGCCAAAACGGTAAGCTCCATCAGTATCGGGGTCGGCCTTGCCCGTGAGGGCAGGCGCGTCCTTCTGGTGGACGTGGATTCGCAGGGTTCCATGACCGCCAGCCTGGGATACCAGCAGCCCGACCAGATGGAGACCACGCTTGCGACTATCCTGGGTGGGATCATCATGGACGAGCCACTCCCGCCCGGAAGCGGGATTCTCCACCATGCGGAGGGCGTAGACCTGCTCCCCGCGAACATTGAGCTTTCCGGCATGGAGGTTACGCTGGTCAATACCATGAGCCGGGAGACCATCCTGCGGCAGTACCTGAATACGGTGCGTGGGGAATACGATGCGATTATCCTGGACTGTATGCCTTCTCTTGGTATGCTGACTATCAACGCGCTTGCGGCGGCGGATCAGGTGATTATCCCCGTCCAGGCACAGTACCTGTCCATAAAGGGGCTGGAGCAGCTTATCCGCACGATTGCGAAAGTAAGGCGGCAGATCAACCCGCACCTTTCCATATCGGGGATACTTATCACAATGGCGGACATGCGTACCAACTATGCAAGGGATATTGTGGAACTCCTGCACATCAATTATGACGGGAAACTGCGGATATTCGAGAGCATTATCCCCCTTTCCGTGCGGGCTGCGGAGACAAGCGCGGAGGGAAAGAGCATCTATCTCCATGACCCCGCAGGTAAAGTATCGGCTGCCTATGCCGCACTGACGAAAGAGGTGATGGAAGGATGAAAAGCAGCGCAAAGAATATCCAGATGACTTCCTATGAAGAACTGCTTTCCGGCGGGCCGCCGCTGGAAGCAGGGGGGAAGGGGAATGTGCAGGAAATTCCGCTCTCCGAATTGTTCCCCTTTAAAGGCCACCCGTTTAAGGTGCTGGATGATGAAACCATGCAGGACACGGTGGAAAGCATAAAAGCATACGGCGTCCTTGTCCCCGGCATTGTAAGGCCGCGAACAGAGGGAGGCTATGAACTGATTGCCGGGCACAGGCGCAGACATGCTTCGGAACTGGCAGGGAAAACTACGATGCCGGTGATCGTGCGGGAACTGGACGATGATGAAGCAGTACTGTTCATGGTGGACAGCAATATCCAGCGGGAAAACCTGTTCCCCAGCGAAAAGGCATGGGCGTATAAGATGAAGCTGGATGCATTGAAACACCAGGGCATGAAAGACACTTCTCGCCAAGTTGGCGAGAAGTACAGCGTGGATGCATTGAGTGAAAATTCCAATGACAGCGCCCGCAACATCCACCGTTTTATCCGGCTGACAGAACTTCTCCCGGAGCTGCTCCAGATGGTGGACGATAAGAAGCTGTCCTTTAACCCTGCCGTGGAACTGTCCTACCTGACACGGGAGCAGCAGGGGGAACTTATGGAGATTATGGGGGAATTACAGGCTGTCCCTTCGCTGGAGCAGGCGAAACGCCTGAAAAAGTACAGCCAGGAGGGGAAACTTGACAGGAACGTGATGGATGCCATCCTGACGGAGGAAAGGCCCGCGCCTGTGCAGGTGACATTAAAGAATGACAGGCTGAAACAGTATTTCCCCCAAACCTATACTACGAAGCAGATTGAGGAAGTGATATTTTCGCTTCTGGAAACATGGAAAACACAGAATACATAAAACGCATTAAGCCGTCCGGCGACTGACTGACAGTTACCGGGCGGCTTTTTTGCGTTTAGCAGACAGATCATGCCCCGGCGACTATAACCCTGCCGGGGCTTTTTTTGTTACTCCAATGAAGGGAAGGAGGCAGTAAGGATGCCGTTACAACTGGATTATTATTATGGGAATGAAGCGGAGCAGTACAGCTTTTACCGCATCCCGAAGATATTGTTTACAGACCCGCTCTTTAAGGGGGTGTCGGTGGAGGCGAAGGTTCTTTACGGGCTTCTGCTTGACCGTATGGGGCTTTCGGTAAAGAACAACTGGCTTGACGGGGAGGGGCGCGTGTATATCATCTTCACGATTGCCGATGTGATGGAAACGCTTGGGTGTGCGGAGCAGAAGGCAAACAAGCTGTTGAATGAACTGGACTGCGCAAAAGGCGTGGGGCTGATCGAGCGCGTCCGGCGCGGCCTGGGGAAACCCAATGTCATATACGTTAAAAACTTCATTTGCAGGGCAAAACCGGGGCAGCCGGAATCACAAATCAAGAATTGTGAAAATCACAAATCAGGGGATGTGAAAATCACAATTCAGGAAATGCGAAAATCACAAACAAATAATACTGACTTAAATAAAACTTATTTTAGTGAGACTGATCCATCCATCTATCCGGCAAAGGCCGGGGCTTTTCCTGTGGATAACGTTTCTCCTGTTGGGTATGGCATGGATGGGATAGATCAGATGGAGGCTTACCGGGAACTGATAAAAGAGAACATTGATTATGACTATCTCCTGCATGACCATCCATACGACAAGGAGCGTCTGGACGGTTTTGTGGAACTGATGGCAGAGACCTGTTGCAGTAACCGGAAAAGCATACGCATCAACCAGGGGGATATGAGTACGGAGGTGGTAAAGAGCCGCTTTTTGAAGCTGGACAGCGGGCATATTCAGTATGTCATGGACTGCCTTGACAGGAACACAACGTTGGTGGGAAATATCCGGGCGTATACCCTGTCAGCCCTGTTTAATGCGCCTGTGACCATCAGCCAGTATTATGCAAGCCTTGTAAGCCACGATATGGCCGCAGGCTTCGGAAGCGGTTAAGCTTTTGGTTTTTCTTTTCCGCTGGTTATTTTTTCATTGCTGTGAAGCCTTTTACGGGCTGCACACAGACAAAAATTTTAAAGGAGGACAACGAACATGAAGCAGAAAATGGACATTCTGATCGTGGAGCCGGGGAAGGCCCCGCGTCCCGCCGCGCTGCCGGACAACACGCTGGAAGCTGTGGAGGCGGTGTTAGGGGGCGCGGCACAGGTGGGGTGCTTCCTGCCCCGGAGGGTGTTGCTGATCAGCCGGGAGGATGCGGGCGGGCTTGCCCCCAACCGCTGTATGCCGGGAGGGAAAGGGTTTGTAAACGGCACGTTCCTTTTGTGCGGCATACCGGAGGAAGGGTGCCTTTTCGATTCCCTTACCCCCGGACAGCAGAAAGAGTTCCAGGAACTTTTTGCAAGGCCGGGGGAGTTTATGATGGTCGGCAGTGAAACTTACGCTGATCCGGATGATGTGGCGGACAAGGTTTACAGCCTGTGGGACACCCTGAAAAATGGGGAGACCGTGGTGCTGACAAAATGGGGCGGCCAGGATCGTGGCGTGGCTGTGTGACAGGATAAAAGGGCACGGGAAATCGCGGAAGCAGCCTGTGCCGGAAAAGGAGAGTGTATAGGATGGGCCGGTGTCAGAGAAGATGCCGGCTTTTATTTATCCGGGAAAGGAGAGGACTATGGCACGAAAAAAGAAACTGAGTAAATTCCTGCCCCGCCTGCTTGCGGCGGCGGTGGCAGCGGCAATGCTCATCGGCTCCGGCAGTATCGGGGGAATGGCCGTCTATGCGGCGGAGATGGGTACGGAAGGGACAGAGGATATACCTGATGCGGCGGAAAATGAGGAAACAGAAACGAAGCCGGAGGTGTGGGATGATGCCGGTTCCGGCACTGGCACCGGGCAGGAAGAAACGCCGGAAGGCGGTACGGAAGGGGAAACGGGGACGGAACCGGAAACACCCGCTGTTGTGGTCTGGTATGAGGACGGGGCAGAAGTGGCTTCCCTCAAATCCCCTGTGGAGATGTTCGTGGAATACGGGAGCGTTGGCATGTCCATTGACCCGGAAGTTTTCGGGATACAGGCAGCGGCTGACGGGGACGAGGTGGGCGTCCTTGTGGAGCAGGTCTGCCGGGTGAGCGGGGAACCGGAGGAAATCAGGCTGACCGAGGACGGCAGGCAGGGGGTATGTATTGCCTATGGCTCCTTAAAAGACCGCGTCACCTATGAAGTGACCTACCGTGCGGAGGGGACGGATTCCACCATGAAGAAGCAGTTTTATGTGACGCTCTTGCAGGAGGAGATAGAGGTTTATTACCCCGATACATCCCCTTCTGTCCCTGCAACGCTTGAAATCTCAAAGATTGACCTGGGGCAGTTTACGGAGGGGAACGGGCTGAAGATCAGGCGGCAGAACACCACGTCAAGTTACAGCGTGTCGGGCGCTTCCTGGGGGAAAGCCTCTTACGGCGGCGCGGACACAGGGGCAAGCACGGCCCGTTTCACAAACCTGAAAAATTCCAGCGTGGTTCAGATCACCTATGCGGATATCGGGACATACAACGACAAGGCGGTGGGGGCGAGAGTGACGTTTACAGAACTCGGCTCCCTCTCGGCGCTTTATTACTGTGAAACCAGTTTTTATAACGGGTGGTGGTTCATAGGCAATGAGAGCGCATCGAGGGCGCAGGTCAAAGTAGATTATTTCTATGTGGATACGCAGGAGACCATCCGTTTTGACGGAAATTCTTTTATGACGTTCAACAGCCTCAATACCGGTGAATATACTTCGCCTTTGAGCGGGACTACCACCGGGTATACGGCAAGCTCCACCAATGTAGCCGTTACGAAGGTCAGCGGCGTGCCGTCTTTCTGGGGCAGCAACAATAACTTCACTGATTACCTGGGCGGCTCCACCTTTTATAAAAACAGTGTTTCCATACCGCTGTATGCGACAGGCAACACTTTTTATCTTGGGTGCAACACCCATACGGGGTACTGGATTTCCCCCAGTTCCGCATCCATAGCAATCCCCAGGCCGGAGAATCCCTGTAAAACAGAAAACGGGGTGACATTTCTGGAGGAAACAGAGGAAGGGCAGCAGATCACCTACCGTGTCAGCCAGAAGGTGCATACGCTGGGCGTGGATACGGTCAGCAGATATTCAGCGCTGCGGTTTGTTGATAAACTTCCGGCAGAGGTCGATTATGTGTCCGCATGGCTGGAGGATGCAGCGGGGAACAGGCTGGATGCCGGCACTGTCTCCTACGATAAGGACAGCCATAAGGTGGAATACGTCTTTTCATCTTCCTATCTGGCCAGTTCTATGGCATATCAGGGGGAGACGTATACGCTTGTTGTCAACACTACCGTGAACGGGACAGCAGAGGCCGATTATTTTTACAATAGCTGCAAGGTGTATTTCAACAGCATGTCGGTGGAAAGCAACGAGGTAAAGGCGGCTTCCCCTTACCGGACAGTGGAGGCGCAGGTCATAAACGGCAGGATCGGCATTTATGACGCGGACGGGAATGAGACGGTTAAGGGGGAGGACGATATCAAGGTGGATGACCGTGTGAAATTCCACCATGACCGTACTGTCCGCTATGAGCCGGACGAAGGGTATCTGCTGGATACCGTCACGGTGGACGGGAAGAAAGTGGATATTACAGAGTACCCTTCTTCCTATACGTTCAGCGATGTGACACAGAACCATAAAATTATCGTGTCCTATGTGAAGCCGTCAATGGATAAGGAGGTAAGGATAGAGGACAGCGCCTGCCTGCACAATTACAGTGACGGACAGGCAATCGACAGGGCCGTGATTAAGGACGGCGATGTGGTGGCATACACCATCAGTTTCGAGAACCCGACCGGGACAGCGCGGGAGGTGGAGATTACGGACAGGGTGCCTGCGGGGATGGAGGTAATTACAAATTCCATCGGCAGCGGCGGCGTGTATGATGCGGAGAGCCATATGGTAGCCTGGAAGGGCACAGTGGCCGCTTACGGCAGGGGGGAAGTGTCTTTTCTCTGTAAGGTGGAAGCTGGGGCGCAGGGGGAAGTGCTGAAAAATACGGGGACAGTGTGCTTTAAGGCGATCCCGAACAGTTCGGAAAAAGATGTGCCCCTGTCAGATGTGACAAGCTCCCCCATTCTGGAAGACCCGGTAAAATCCGTATGGAATGAGGACGGGGCGGATATTACAAACAAAGTGATAAACGGGGAGGAAACGGTCACATATACCGTTACATTCCGGAACCCGGCAGAGGAAGAAAAGGCATTTACCGTAACGGATGAAATCCCTGCGGAGGTCTCCCTTGTGGAGGGGACAGTATCGGACGGCGGCACAGTGGACGGAAAGAAAATCACCTGGAAGATGGCGCTGGCGGCGGGGGAGGAAAAGACAGTCTCCTTTGACGCATATGTGCCGGCTTTTGACACGGAATATACCAAAATATATAACCAGGCGGAGATTTTTGTAGACTGGACGCAGAAGGTTTCCATTTCCTCTGATTCCGTATTGGATGGTACAACGCCGGTTTATGTGCTGGATAAGCCCTTTAAGGCGGTCTTATGCGTGGACGGCCACGATATAGGGGCGGACAGTGAAGGAGGCAGCATACAGACCGTAAAACAGGCAGGGGACATTCTGGAATACCGGATCACCTTCCAGAACCCCGCGGATGACGGGCGTGAGTTTACCGTCACGGACGCACTTCCTGAAAATGTGGAATTTGTTTCGGCAGACCATGAGGGCAGTTATGAGACGGGCATCCATACGGTGACATGGAAAGTAGCTGTAAAGGAGAACACACAGGAAACCGTATCGGTGAAAGTAAAGATATTGAAAGAGGCGGAGGACGCTATCCTGAAAAACCGTGCCGCCGTGTCGGTTGATTTTGCCCGGAAAGAGACAAATGAGGTGGAGACGCCGGTTATCCCGACCCCTGAAAAAGATGTGTTTTCCAGACTTGGGGAGCCGTCCATCAACACTTATCCGGTGCAGATCGGGGAGAATATCATTTACACCGTTTCCTATAAGAACCCTTCGGATTATGGAAAGACAGCGGTGATTACGGACAGGCTCCCGGAAGATGCTGCTTTTGTGTCTGCAAGTGACGGCGGTACATATGATGCGGATACCCATACGGTTCAGTGGTCAATGGAAACCGGGGCGCATGAGGAAGGGGCGGTATCCGTGGAGGTTAAAATCCTGGATTCCGCAACCGGAAAAACGGTGGAAAACCAGGCTTATGTGGATATGGATGAAGCTCACATCGGCACGGAGGCGGAGAACGGGGAGAAAAAGGATGAACACACCAGAAATTATGTGCCCGCGAAATATGTGCTGGATGCGGACGGCAGGGACATAAACGGTGAGAATGTGGCGGCCGGTGATATTGTAACCTATAAGATTACCTATAAAAATGACAGCTATACCGTCCGTACCGTGGAGGTCAACGATATTCTTCCCGCAGGTGTGTCTTTTGTGGATGCCTCCAATGACGGACGGGTGTACTGCGTTGTCAAGGGCGATAACGTGCGCTGGTGTTTTGATGTGGAGCCGGATACGGAAGGGTTTGTGACAGTCCGCGTAAAAGCAGGCGCAGAACTGTCCGGCGAAGCCTTTGCCAACAGCGCTGCCGTCACAGTCAGTGACAGGGAGACAGGGCAGACCAAAACAGCCGGAACCAACCAGGTCGTCAATTATGTGCTGGAGGAACTGTTAAAGTCCGTAAAGAGTGAGAACGGGAAAAAGGATTTGAACGGGGAGACGGTAGGGAGCGGGACGAAACTGCAATACCAGATCACCGTGAAAAATACGGCGGTGGAGGAAAGGACTTTCCAGGTTACGGACGAAGTGCCGGAAGGGTGCAGTTTTGTGTCTGCGGGAAATGGCGGCTCCTGTGAGAACGGGGTTGTTGCATGGACGGTCACGCTTGCGGGCGGGCAGTCCCGGACGGTAACTTTCCTTGTGCAGGTCCTGAAAGAAGCGGAAGGAGGCAGTGTACAGAATGTTGCCAGTGTTTCGGGAAATGATGTGACGCTCACAAGCAACCGAGTGAGGACTTATGTGGAAAAGCCGGATACCCTTCTGGATGACATAAAAGAACTGGTTGACGGGCTTCCCGGCAATTCCGGGGGCAGCGTGACGGTGAATGTGGATAATTCCAATAAAAATGAAGCGGCGGGAGGAAATGCTTCCGGGGAGAACGCATCGGGAAAGGATTCATCAAAGAAAGATTCTTCCGGGGGCGGTTCAGAAAAGGCGGGAGCTGCCGGGAATACATCCCAGAAAGCAGGGCAGTCTTCCCGGTCTGCAAATGTACCAAAGACCGGTGACGATTCCAATATCGGATTATGGGCGGTGATCGCTGCCCTTGCGCTCCTTATTGGAGGCGCGTCTGCCGGCTATGCAATCTATAAAGCCCGGAAGAAAGACGGTGAAGATGCGTAAGGCGTTTGCGGTGTTCTTTCCGGCATTACTGGCGGCGGTATGTATAGGTGCAGCCGTATTTTTTTGACTGCGGATTTACGATACATGCAGGCAGGATGCGGAGAGCGAAAGGGCGTATGGGGAAATGGCACAGTATGTGGTGCCCTGCAAAGAACCGGGGAAAACTGCTGTGCCGGAAACACCGGCACCGGACGGGGGTAAACCGGAAGATGCGCCGCGTATCCTCAATATTGATTTTTCCGCTTTAAAGGAAGCCAGCCCCGATCTTGTGGGCTGGCTTTACTGCCCGGATACTGTGATAAGCTACCCGCTGGTGCAGGGAAAGGATAATTCCTATTACCTGTCCCACCTGGCGGACGGGAGTGAGAACCGGAACGGCTGTCTGTTTATGGACTGTGAAAACCGGCGCAACATGTCGGATGAAAATACCCTTGTCTACGGGCACCACATGGCAAGCGGGAAGATGTTTGCCTGCCTGGTGTCCTATGCAGGGCAGGAATATTATGAAGCCCATCCGGTGGTGTATCTGGTTACGGAAGAAAAAGACTACCGGCTGGAACTGTTTGCAGGGTATACGGCGGAAGTGGATTCAGACGCTTATGCCCTGCGGTTTGCTTCTAAAGAGGAGTTTGCTGCATGGCTTGTGCGCATAAGGGGGAGATCAGATTTTTCCTCGGCGGTTCAGGTGGGGGAGGATGACCATATCGTGACGCTCTCCACCTGCGCCTATTCCTTTGAGAACGCCCGGTATGTGGTGCATGGGAAGCTGACAGAAAATTGAAAGAAGGGAGGTTATCGGATGCAGGATGAAGTCAGGGACAAATCCGTCGCACTTGTGATACGGGTAGGCAAAAACGGCGGAAAGCTGACAGCAGACCTTTTAAGGTGGGCGATACGCCAGTACCAGAGGCAGGCAAACGCGCCGCAGCATGGGAAACAGAGCGTAAAAAGCCTTGTGGGGCATGGGGACGGCGTACAGAATATCGAGATCACGGACAAGAATATCAAATCTTTTGAGCGGGTTGCAAGAAAGTACGGCGTGGATTTTGCGCTGAAAAAAGACCCGGCGCAGGGCAGATACCTTGTATTTTTTAAAGCCCGTGATGCGGATGCCTTGAATGCCGCATTTGCGGAATATACCGCGAAAACGCTGAACCGGCAGAGGGGGAAGCCCTCCATTAAAAAGCAGCTTTCCCATTTTAAGCAGCTTGTCGCCGGGCAGTCCGTGGACAGGGAGAAGCACCGGGGGAAAGGGGGGATTGAGCATTGAAAGGCAGTATTGACATAAAAAAGTATGTTGTGCCCAACCTGCCCTATGTGATGATGTTCTGGTTTTTCTCGAAGATCGCGGAGGGCTACCGGCTCAGTGCAGGTGCGGACGCGGTAACAAAGGCTATGGCGGCAGTATCCGGCCTGGGTGCAACGATTACCGCGAACCCGCTTCCGAGCTTCCATCCCCGCGACCTGCTCATAGGCATTGCGGGCGCGGCGGCAGTCCGGGCGGTGGTGTACTTTAAGGGGAAAAACGCGAAAAAATACCGCCACGGCGTGGAGTACGGCAGCGCAAGATGGGGAACGCAGGAGGACATAAAGCCTTTTATCGACCCGAAATTCCCCGACAACATCCTCCTGACGCAGACGGAGCGGATCATGCTTGGGAGGAATAAGATACCAAAATACAACATCAACAAAAATGTGCTGATTATCGGCGGTTCCGGCTCTGGCAAGACACGCTTCCATGTGAAGCCGAATTTAATGCAGATGAACGCAAGCTATGTTGTCACAGACCCGAACAGATAAGTATAATAAGGTTATAGGGAAGCGCGCACCCTCAAAGAAAGGAGGTTACACACCATGAAGAAGCAGACAGAGAAAGACAAACTCACCGCCCTATACGAAAGACTCTCCCATGACGATGAGCGAGCCGGGGAATCCGTAAGCATTGAGAACCAGAAGCGGATTTTAGAGGACTACGCAAG
>VSNO01000006.1 GCA_009774375.1 Lachnospiraceae bacterium | reverse complement strand
AGATGTGTATAAGATACCGCTCTATTCCAGCCGCTTTTATTTCAGCTGCCTCTATTTCAGCCGCCTCTATTCCAGTTGCCTCTATCCCAGCCGCCTCTATTCCAGTTGCCTCTATCCCAGCCGCCTTTATTCCGGTTTTCTTTCTCTCAACTGTTTTTTCCTCGGCTGTTTTTGCCTCTGCTGTCTCTGCCTCTTCTGCCCTTTTTTCTCCGCTGCGGCTGTTCTGCCACAGCTCTGTCCGGACGGCTGTCATCTGCCGTCCGCCCGCCCGCTCCTGCCCTGATGCCGCAGCTGCCTTCATCGCGCTTGGCGAGCCCATCAGGATGCTCAGCACGAGCACCCCCGACAGGATCTCTTTTGTTCTTTTTTTCATAATATTACCTCATATATGCTTAATAATATGCCTGATCAACGGCACCTGATAAGCATATATGAAGCCGCCTTTTATCTCAATAGTACTATGGTACTATATGGGTTCAGCGGTACAGCACATAGTCCTGCATCTCCCTGAAAAACCCGGCGCGCGTCAGGGGCTCCTTCGCGCACTCAGGATATTTCTTGACGACGATCCGCTTGAGCTTCGGAAAGATCCTTCCTTTTCTGTATTCCTGCGCAAACATCTGAAGACAGGCTTCCAGCAGTGCCTCGTCAAACACGCGCAGGGTATTGCCCTGCCGTTCCATGACTGCCGCCGGCATTCCGCCATGGCATGCCACCGCGTTTCCCGGCACATTCATAAAATTCCGCCCCTCTCTATGAGCGAGTACTTTTCCCCAGCACTGCGCCGGGTCTGCCGCATTCACCCAGACCAGCTCTTTCTGTGACTGCTGCTGGTTCCTGTCCAGCATCCTGATGACAGAGGCGTAATCTTTTCCTCTGATAAACTGTGCGCCGGATAAGCCTTCGACAAAATATCCGCGCCGCGCCTGCCCTGTGTACTCCCATACGCGGAGCACCGAGAGCGCATCCTGCCACGGGATCCCGCATGCCGCCGCAGTCTCCCTGCACAGGATCAGGCACCTGTCAAAACATTTTTCCAGCGTCGTTTCCATAGACTGTCTGCGGTCTGTCTCCCTCAGCGGACGCACGATATCCCATCTGCCGGAACGCAGCGCTTTTACCCGCATGCTGACGCGCTGTTTTGCCGCTGTCTTCCCGGACTTCTCCTGATCCATCCACTGGCGCACCGGAACAAAACTGTCCGCATACACCAATCCTTTTTCCAGCAGGGACATCAGCGTGTCATAGGGTGACTCACTGCCGAGCACGCCGTTCAGAGACTGCATGAAGCTGGCGCCGCGTCTCTGCAGGGTCTGGTATATCAGCTGTTCCTTTTCAGTCAGTTCCTCCTGAGCCGGCGCATCGCCGTCGGCTTCGTTTTCCTGCGTCCGCAGTCCCGCATCCCAGTCGATCTCCTCCTGCAGGTCGAATCGGAGCCCGCCTCTGCCCTCCATATGCCAGAACAGCTCCCCTCCGGCGAGAAAGGCGTCGAGCTTTTCCCCGCGGTAGCTGTTCACCCAGCGCGGCAGCACGATCCCCTCCCAATAAGAGACGGGCAGCACAGTCCCCGCATATCGTTTTAAGAGCCTGTCCAGGCATTCCTTCGCGGGCGCGCTCGATGCCATATGCGAGAGCATCAGCGCCGCGTACGCTTCCGCGGGACAGGTCTGTACCTCCTCCCGCCGGTTTTTGAGCGTCCGCACGCGGGCGCGCCGGTACAGCTCCGCATGGTAATATTTTCCCTCCTGTTTTACGATCTTCTCCTGCCGGCACAGCTCTTCCAGGACTGCCTCTGCCAGCGTCAGAGGCCATCCGTAGCGCGCCGCTGTCTGCTCCGCGTCAGCGGCGCCGCGGTAGCGCAGCATGCGCCTCACGATATGGAGCTGCTCCTCACAGACCTCCCGGCCTTCGAGCGCTTCCGCGTACTGTCCGTCCTCCTCCGCGGCGATCCACAATCCCTGCTCCAGATACAGCACCCTTCCGTCCTGTGCCAGACGCTCCAGCCATTCCACAGGGATCTCCAGCTCCCCCGCCGCCAGGTCGCCCTCCGTCATCAGCAGGGCGTGAAGCTGCCGCTCATCCTCCGGCAGTTTTTCCCTCGACAGGATGTTCTCCTGCACCTGCAGGAGCTCCCGGCTGCCCGGCTGCAGCAATTTCTCATCGGATCTGAGCGCGTCCTCCACCGCCGCATGGATCCCGCGCGGCGTGGGCGCATAGTCGTACATGACTGCCGCCTCCTGCGCCCATTGCAGCGGGAGCGACATCGGCGTGGGCAGTTCTGTGTAGATCTCCCGCACCTCCACGATGCCGGCGCGGATATCGCACAGCAGTTCTCTCACCCCCGCCGCGTCCCACAGCTCCTGCATGCACTCCCGCCTGGTCTCGCGAATCAGCGGATGCGCGTCCTCGCGCACCACCTGTTCAAGCATTTCCGCACTCTTCAGGCGCTGCCGCCAGAGCGGCTGCCGGCTGTTCCTGCGGACCCCCATCATCAGCGCACGCCCGCTGTTGTAGCGGAATGCCATATTGAAGACAGGCGTCGCCGGGAGCATGATCTCCAGCTTTCTGACACAGGTGTCCGGATCAAGTCCCTGGAGGATCCCCTCCGGAAGCGTATCCCTGCCATAAGAGTACAGGAGAAATCCGTCCTCCTCGTCGACACTGCCGATCTCGCCTCCCAGCTGTTCCCTCGCCGCCTGTGCCGCGAGCAGGGACAGGGGCGCATTGATCCGCTTCCCAAACAGTGAATGAAACATCAGCTGGCTGTTTCCGGACGAATCCCTGAAATGCTCTGCCAGGATCGTCCTGTCATCGGGCAGGCTCCCTGCCGCCTTTAACTGACGTTCCAGATAGCCGGACGCAAGAAACACGGCTGTCTCATCCAGTCCGTACCCTCTCAGGACTTCCGGCAGCCGTCCCTCCTCATATGCCTGCTGGAATCCGTGAAACATGCGGCCAAACGCCTCCCCGGTACGCTTGTCGCGCCCTTTGATCTCACCTTTCCAAAAAGGAAGCCTCGCGCCCTCGACCGGAGCCTGCACCACAGTCACGACATCCCTGCCGATATTCGTTATCTTCCAGGCAAACGCACCGAGGATAAAGCGGTCTCCCCTCTGGGACTCGTACACAAACTCCTCGTCGACCTCCCCAAGCTTCACGCCGTCCTCTGTCCTGACGGTATACAGACCTTTGTCCGGGATCGTGCCTCCCGCGGATACCGCCAGCATCCTGCTGTAACTGTCCCCCTCCACGCGCTCATGGATCCTGTCATACAGGATCCTCGGCCGCACAGGAATATCGCGCTCATGTTCATAATCCCCAGCCAGCATGCACAGTACGGCCTGTACGTCCTCCCTGGTAATGTCCCGAAAGTTCCAGGCGCGCGGCAGCACCTCCATCACCTCGTCCAGCGAATAGCTTCGAAACGCCGCCATCGAGACAAGGTGCTGGGCGAGCACGTCGAGGCATTGCGGAGGCGGATCGATCAGCTCCACACCGCCCTCCCTGGCAAGCTGCGCCGTCATGCCGCAGGAGACGCACTCTGCCGCCGTCCTCGGGAAAAGATACATGACGCTGGTCCGCCCCGGATTGTGCCCGGCGCGCCCGAGACGCTGCATCGTGCTGGAAACAGTGCGCGGGCAGCCCACCTGGAGCACCTGGTCGATCTCGCCCACATCGATCCCCAGCTCCATGGAAGAGGTCGCGCACAACAGCCGCAGTTTCCCGTCGCGCAGGGCCTCCTCCGTCTCCGTGCGCTGTTCCCTGGAGAGGCTGCCATGATGCACCCGCGCAAAGTCCTCCCCGCCCAGAGTATTGACATAATAGGCCAGTTTTTCCGCGTATCTTCTTCCCTCCACAAACGCGATCACGCTGCGGCTGCCCTGACAGTACTGAAACACCAGGGCGCCCAGCTCCTCCCACACGGGATCCTTTCTCCTGCCCCTGACAGCGTCCGCGTACGGTCCCAGCACCTCCAGGCGCAGCTGCTTCCCCATGGCGGGCGCGGCGATCCTCACCTCCTCCGGCGCCAGATACTCCGCTGCCGCCGCGAGCGGGGCGATCGTCGCAGACAGGCCGATGCGCTGCAGAGGGCGCCCGCACAGATGATCCAGCCGCGCCAGCGACAGCATCAGGTGCGCCCCCCTTTTCGTGTCGATCAGCGCGTGGAGCTCGTCCACGATCACAGCTCTCGCCGTCACGAGCACGCCCTGCCCTGTCTTGCTGGTCAGCATCAGATACAGCGATTCCGGTGTGATGATCAGAATATGGGGCGGTTTTCTCACCATGCGCTGCCGGTCCCTCTGCGGCGTATCCCCTGTCCGGATGCCGACTGTGATCGCCTCCTGCCCGCCGATCCCCTCCAGGGGCCGCCTCAGATTTTCGCGGATGTCCGATGCCAGGGATTTCAGCGGCGACACATAGACCAGCTGCAGCCCGTCCTCCAATGTCCCCTCCTGCGCCTGCCGTTTCATCCGGTCCAGAAAAACAAGGAACGCGGAAAGTGTCTTCCCCGTTCCTGTAGGCGCCGAAACCAGCACATGCCGGCCTGCAGCGATGTCCGGCCACGCCTTTGCCTGCACCGGCGTGGGCTCCCCAAGCGCGCTCTGAAACCACTTCCGCGTTCCCTCGTCAAAAATCTCTAATACATTCCCCATACCGATCTATTCCCTTTCACTCTGCACTCTCGTGATCTCAGGGATCCCTTTCCCCCCAACAAGGGCTGCTTTTGCCAGCTTGTCCGCCTCCTCGTTATATTTGTCTCCCGTATGCGCGGCTATCTTTTGAAAGGTGATCCGGATCCGGCTGCCGCTTTCCCTCATGAACGCGGCGTATTTCTGCGTCAGGCTCTTATTCGCCTTCCAGCCCCCGGTCGCCCACATCTCGATGCCCATATAGTCATAGCATATCTTTACGGCGGAATATCCGTTGACCTCACTCCACTTGACGGCGAACATCGCCCCGAGCATCTCCCCGGTGACGTTGCGCAGCTCCAGTGACTCCGGATTGTCCCCGTTGCCGGACTCCCGTATGATCTCACCGTCCGGCCTGATGAGGACGCAGCCGAACGCATATCTGCCAAGCTCCTTGTTAAAGCTGCCGTCGACATATGCCACGATCTGGTCCTCACTGCCTTCCGCATCCGGCATCGGATCCCGGATCCCGTCCAGATACGCCTCCGCCTCCGCCCTCGAGAGGAAGCTTTTGTACTCTGCCCCCGGATACCCGTCAACGGACGCCCTGCACGCATCCCATGTCTGAAACAGACCTGTTTTTTTCCCTTTCCTTACGGCGTATAGTTTCTTTTTCGCCACACCCTTAGCCATACCTTTTGCCTGCCCTCTCCTTTAAAAAGCTGATCATATCTCCACACGTTTCATGTAATATCCAAAGCATCCCCTGTACAGTTTGTTGTCGGCGTCCTGCTGCATGCGCGCCTCGCCGTTCTCAAACCCCTCAAATCCAAACATCTGCGCGATCCGCTGCTCCCTCTCGTAGTACACCCCCGGCACTCCGAGGTAATACTGGATATCCTCCTGCGCATAACGGAACAGCAGCAGCTGCCTGTAATTGTAATAGGCGTGCAGCACAAACGAATTGGTCGCAAGCTCATGGTATCTCTCCGACAGCACGACCGCGTCCCGCGGCCGTATCAGGATGCTCTGCGCCTCCCGGCAGATATGGATCTCCGGGTAGATCCTGCACAGCTGCTGCCATTTGTCCTCATAGATCTCCTCGCAGAGTTCATCCTGCCCTGTCTGCTCCGGGCTGTCTGTGCCCTTTGCCACATGGATCTCATTCTGTCCCGCCGGCAGCGTGGCGCTGTCCGGTGACGGGTGATCGTCCCTGAGCACGCAGATGCCCATGCGCGTTCCGTACAGCGGGATCTCGACGCGCATGCACCGCGCTAGATCCACGCTGTCATTCCACTTCATCTTCTCCATGCCGTACCCCGCACGGATGGCGACATCCCCCAGAAAGATCTTCTCGTCATTTATATTGACGGCATACACCTTGCAGCTGTCCCCGCACTGCAGCGGCACCCCCCGCAGCCCCACGCTGACACCGTCATTTTCCACCCTCAGGAACCCGATATTGCGCTCCTTCTTTCCATTGTTCATATAATCTATATAAAAAAACTGCATACGCCGGCTCCTCCACCTGATCATGATTATTCTAATGTATGTCCACCAAGACAGGCTTATGCATTTTTTTCTATAGTTCCTGCTCATATGGGAGCCATTCTGCCAGGTATCCTTTCTGCAGGAGCATCTCCTCAATCTCGTCCAGCACCGCCTCGCAGTCCGCGCTGACCGTATGAAAATGGTAGCCGGAAGTCACGTTCAGAAGCGGCGACGACCTGCCCGAACGGATATTGTCCACAAACACACGGACATCCCTGCGGTTTCTGATGTTGAGCGCCGCTGTCATCTTTCCGTACGTCCTGTGATTGACCATCACGTTCTGAACAGTCCCGCCGAGATCCACGATAGCGTTCAGCTCATCCTCCATCTGATCGTCCGTATGGCATACCTTCAGCGTGCGCACGCTCTGGTTCTGGTCCGTGCGCTCCAGGTAATAGCCCTTTGTGGTGGACATGATCGGATGTCCCTGCGTCCGCAGCAGCGCCATATCCTGCACAATGACCTGGCGGCTCACACCGGTCTCTTTTCCCAGAGCACTGCCGGAGACCGGTGTCTGTGACTGCTGCATCCTCGACAGGAGTATTTTTCTTCGTTCCGTCCCAGTCAGTTCCTTCTCCATAATGCCTCCCTCAATCCAGGACTTTTAAGTGCTTCAGACTGATATCAAGGATCGGCGCGGAGTGCGTGAGCGCCCCGCTGGACACATAGTCGATGCCAAGGCTTGTGATCGTTTTGATGTTCTCCCTGGTGATATTTCCCGAGCACTCAGTCTCTGCCCTTCTGTCAATGATGCGGACCGCCTCCGCCATCACTTCAGGCGTCATGTTGTCGAGCATGATGATGTCCGCACCCGCTTCCACTGCCTCCCTGACCATGTCCAGATCCTCTGCCTCCACCTCGATCTTCCGCACGAACGGAGCATACGCCCTCGCCGCCTCTACCGCCTCCCGCACGCCTCCCGCAGCATCGATATGGTTGTCCTTCAGGAGCACGCCGTCGGAGAGATTGTACCGGTGATTGCAGCCGCCTCCCACACGGACAGCGTACTTCTCAAACACGCGCATGCACGGTGTCGTCTTCCTCGTGTCAAGGAGCTTCGTCTTCGTTCCCTCCAGAAGCCTCACGACACTGTTCGTGTACGTGGCGATACCGCTCATCCTCTGCAGATAGTTCAGTGCGGTCCGCTCTCCGGACAAAAGCGCGCGGATGTCGCCTGTGACGACTGCGATCACCTCGCCCTTTTTCACGGGATCGCCGTCCTTCACCGTGCATCTCACATCAGCCGCCGCATCGAGCAGCGTAAAAACACGCTCAAAGACTGCAAGCCCCGCAATGATCCCGTCCTCCTTGCAGATCAGCTGCACCTCACCTTTTTGATATTCCGGCATGACCGCGTTGGTGGACACGTCCTCATTGTTGATGTCCTCCTCCAACGCCATTCTGATGTACTTGTCAGCGGCAAGCAGCATCGTGATCGGATTCATATCGATCTCCCCCTTCTTTATCTGATATGCTGTTTAATATACTTTCACCGGCGATCTTTGCGGCTGCGCGCTTTGCAAAGACCAGGCTCTCCAGCAGGCTGTTGCTGGCAAGCCTGTTCTTTCCGTGGACGCCATTGCAGCTCGTCTCCCCCACGGCATACAGATGTGCCATCGTCGTGCGGGAATCGCTGTCCACATGCACACCGCCCATAAAATAGTGCTGCGCCGGCACGATCGGGACCGGCTCATGCAGCAGATCGTACCCTTCCTCCAGACAATGCCGGTAGATATTTGGAAAATGCGCCCTCACCGTCGTCTCGGGAACATGCTCAAAAGAGATGTACTCGTACTCCGTTCCCTCTCTCTCCATTTCCTTCAGTATCGCCTCCGTCACCACGTCACGCGGGAGGAGCTCATCCACGAAGCGCTCGCCCCTGTGGTTCAGTATGACCGCCCCTTCCCCCCTGGCGGACTCCGAGATCAGAAAGCTCCTGCCCGGCCGGACGCTGTAGAGACAGGTCGGATGGATCTGCACATAATCCATGTGCTCCAGCCGGACGCCATGCTCTCTTGCGATGCGGCAGGCATCTCCGGTCAGGAGCGGGAAGTTTGTGGAGTGGTGGTACAGCCCTCCGATCCCCCCTGTCGCCATCACGGTGTCCTGCGCATGGATGTACAGGATATCCCCATCCCTGTCCTTTGCCTTCATTCCGGCACAGATGCCGTTTTTTTCGATGATATCCGTCATGACCGTATACTCCATGATCGTGACATTTTCCAATCCCCTCACATGCGACAGCAGCGTGGTCGTGATCTCCTCGCCTGTGATATCCTTATGAAAGCAGATGCGCGGCCTGGAGTGTGCCCCCTCCCTCGTGTAGGCAAGACTTCCGTCCTCATTTCGCTCAAAGCGCACACCCAGCGCCAGCAGGTGGCGGATGATCTCCCTGCTCGAACGGATCATGATCTCCACACTCTCTGTGCGGTTCTCATAATGCCCTGCCCGCATCGTGTCCTCAAAGTACGCGTCAAAGTCATCGTCGTCGCGCAGCACGCAGATCCCGCCCTGCGCGAGCATGGAATCGCAGCTTGCGATGTCCTCCTTCGACAGCATGAGTATCTTCCTGTCCCGCGGCAACGACAGCGCCGTGTACAGGCCCGCGACGCCGCACCCTGCTATCACTATATCATAATACAGCTCTCTTGTCATTTTTAATTTCCATACCCTTTCCTAATTCCAGCATGCGCGTGAGCGTTTGCTTTGCCGCCGCACTGGTCTGCCTGTCATCCATCTTCATCTCATTGCCGCCGTTTCTGAGCACGTCAATGATCTTGTCCAGCGTGACCAGCTTCATGCCGGCGCAGACCGGCTCCGTCCGCGGGAAGAAAAATGCCGCATCCCCCCTCGCCTGCCGCAGTGCGCAGCCGACACCGGATTCCGTACCGATGATAAACGATGCGGCTTCGCTCTTTCTGACATAGTCGATCATGCCGCTCGTAGAACCGATGTAGTCCGCAGCCGCCAGAACCGCACTGCTGCACTCCGGATGTGCGAGCACCCTGGCATCCGGATGCTGCCGCCCAAGCTCCCGGATCTCCTCCACTTTTATGTGTTCGTGTACCGGACAGTAACCGTCATTATAGATGAACTGTTTCTCAGGCACTTTTTCCGCCACGAAATGCGCAAGGTTCCTGTCGGGAATGAACAGGATATTCCTGTTTGGCAGATTTTTCACGATCCGGACCGCATTTGCAGAGGTCACGCAGACGTCCGACCATGATTTGATCTCGGCAGTCGAGTTGATATAGCACACGACTGCCAGATCTTCGTATTGGGCTCTCGCCCTTTCCACCGTCTCCTTCGTCACCATGTGCGCCATAGGACAGTCCGCTTCCATATCCGGCATCAGCACCGTCTTTTCCGGATTGAGCAGCCTGGCGCTCTCCCCCATAAACGTCACTCCGGCAAAGACGATCGTCCTATGCGGCAGCTCCACCGCCTTCCTGCTCAGAAAATACGAATCCCCTATGTAGTCCGCAGCCTCCTGCACCTCCGGGCGGACATAGTAATGCGCCAGTATCACGGCGTCCTTTTCCTCTTTTAGCTTCTGGATCTCTTCCTGTTTTGTCATCCTGACTCCTCCTCATATTTTTTTTGCAGTATAACACATATCTTTACAATTGACAAGACAGCTGTTATGACTATTCCGGCACTATATCAATACTACACCAATACTTTCCAAAAGCTGGTTGACTTCACTCCGCTGGATTGGTAAAATAGTAACAGTTCATTCATACTGAAGAAAGGTAAGGTGTAATCTATGCAATATAAGACAAGTGGAACCTGTTCACAGCTGATCGATCTCGAGGTTGAGGGCGATGTCATCAGATCCGTAGCTTTTACCGGCGGGTGCAACGGCAATCTGAAAGGAATCTCCGCCCTGGTCTCCGGCATGAAAGTCGACGATGCCATCTCGAAGCTCAAGGGCATCAAGTGCGGCTTCAAGAATACCTCCTGCCCCGACCAGCTGGCCCGCGCCCTGGAGCAGTACAAGGCCGGCGCATCCAGTTGAAAAATATGGTAAATATTCAATGCGATTGGAAAAGATAAATTTTTTGAATATACTATATATATGAAGAAGAAATCGGAGGCTTTAAGATATGAAACGCATTGTCTTTACCGGCGGCGGCTCCGCCGGCCATGTGACTCCAAACATTGCCCTTTTTCCCAAGCTGAAGAGCATGGGCTATGATATACACTACATTGGCTCCTACGAGGGCATCGAGAAAAAACTCATCGAAGATTATCGGATCCCCTATTACGGCATCTCTACAGGCAAGCTCAGAAGATATTTCGATATCAAGAATTTCAGCGATCCCTTCCGCGTGATGAAGGGATTTGTCGAAGCCAGAAAAATATTGAAAACCCTCAAGCCTGATATCGTGTTCAGCAAGGGCGGATTTGTGAGCGTTCCTGTCGTCCGCGCCGCCGCCATGCAGAAGATCCCCTGCATCATCCACGAATCCGATATGACGCCGGGACTTGCCAACAATCTGTGCATTCCCGTTGCCCAGAAGATCTGCTGCAATTTTCCGGAAACCCTGCAGAGCCTGCCCGCCGAGAAGGCGATCCTCACAGGTTCCCCAATCCGGAACGAGCTCACAAAGGGCGATAAGCATAAAGGTCTGGAGATGTGCGGATTCACTACTGCCAAGCCTGTGATCATGGTCATCGGCGGCAGCCTGGGCGCAGCCGAGGTCAACAAGCTGGTCCGCGAAGCGCTTCCAAAACTGCTTGAGGATTTTCAGATCGTGCATATCTGCGGCAAGGATAAAATAGACAATCTGCTCCTCAAGACGGACGGCTACAAGCAGTTCGAGTTTGTGAAGGATGCCCTGAAGGATCTGTTCGCCATGGCTGATATCGTCATATCGCGCGCCGGCGCAAATGCCATCTGCGAGCTGCTGACTCTCCGCAAGCCCAATCTCCTGATCCCGCTTCCCGCCCATGCAAGCCGGGGAGACCAGATCTTAAATGCCAAGAGCTTCGAAGCGCAGGGCTTCTCCATGGTCGCTGACGAGGATTACCTCACAGCCGTGACCCTGACCGAAAAAGTCCACGAACTGTACTTTACAAGGCAGTCCTACATCGATGCGATGCAGAACAGCCGGATCAAGGACTCCACCGACACCATCATCGCGCTGATCGAGGATACGGTGAAGCAGAAAAATGAGAAATGATTTACAAATCCCGCAGTTTCTATAGTAGATTTATAGAAACTGCGGGATCGGGATCATCACTCTTTTAGATCACCGGATTGGTCAAAAGAGAATATTTCAGCCACATTGCCAAATTCGTCATATTCGTATTGTATCATGGCCGTTCCGTCTTTGTTGTTGATCAGCTTATCTTCGCTGTCATAATATGCTATTGATTGTATCTGCCCCTGATCATTATACTGGTATACAAGGGATGCATACCCCAGCTCCTGGTAGATCATCGGCTGAAATTCTGTATCGCAGTATGTGATCTTCACCAGGTTATTGCCCTCATAAGTATCCCTTCTGGCAGCATATCCCAGGTCTTTTCGAATTACCGGGTTCGTTTCACGATCGTAATATACTTCTCATATCCTGCGATTATAGTCATCATATTCCCTGTAATACAGCGCAGCCCCATAATCATCCCGCTCCATTGTCTGATCATCTGGTCCCCAATACCAGATATATGTATTATATCCACGCTCATTATACTGGAAACTGCGTTTTGCACAGTGGTGTTCCGTGCTGACAACCGGCTGTTCATCTGTATCATAATAGGTCTCGGAAATGATTTGGTTAAATTCATTGTACAGCATTTTAATAACCGCATACCCTTTGTCCTTATGAAGGATCAAATTGCCCTGTTCATCATAGTACCGGGTCTCTGTCTTTTGATTATTCTGATATGCATTTGTGCGTGACGCGTAACCTCCGCCCACAAGTGCTGCCGGTTCTTCGTCTACCCCCATATAGTGTGCGGCTGATTCGTTTCCATAGATGTCATATTCGTATTGGACATGCGCATAGCCCCAGTCCTCTCTGATCATGGGAAGGCCATCTAATCCAATAAACCATACATCTGTGGTATTGCCTGTTGCATCTTTGACAAACCGGCGCTCTGCACAGTGATACTCGTTACTGATTATAGGATTTTCATCTGTTCCATAATAGCGTTCTGATATACGTCGACCATATTCGTCATATTGAAGTTTAATGACCGCATATCCCTTATCACTGCGCAGGACTAAGTTTCCTTCTGTGTCATAATAACGGCCTTCTACCCATTTCCCATCGCGAAATACATCCTTATAGGAAGCATACTTACCTTCTTTTTTCACTACAGGATTTTCATCCGTGTCTGTATAACGCTCTGATACTTTATTGCCAAAAAGATCAAACTCCCTGTATACATGTGCATAGCCCAGATCTGTCCGGGCGATCAGTTTTCCATCCATCCCGATGTACCATATATCTGTTCGGTTTCCTTTGTCATCATACGCGTATTTCATTCCTGCACAATGATACTCTGTGCTTATAACAGGCTGTTCAGCAATTCCATAATACATTTCGGAGATTTTCTGACCGTGCTGATCATATTGCAGTTTGATCACAGCATATCCTGTATCTTTACGTGCTATCAAATCTCCCTCTGTATCATAATAACACGTTTCCACCCGATTTCCATTTTCATACACATTTTCGTAGGAGGCATACCTGCCTTCTTTACATACGATCGGCTGATCCTCGGCATCCATATAACTTCCTGTCAGTGTATTCCCCTGATCGTCATATGTATACCGGACATGTGCATAGCCCAGATCACTGCGGATCATTGGTTCCCCATCCAGCCCGATATACCAGAGCTCTGTGTTGTTGCCCTTTTCGTCCTTTATGTATTTTGCCCCGGCATCGCAATATTTTGCACTGATAACAGGCTGTTCATCTGTCCCGTAATAGGATTCTGATACGCGATGTCCAAATTCGTCATACTCCAGTTTTATGACGGCATATCCGCGCTCCTGATGCAATGTCAGATTTCCGTCTGCATCATAGTAGCGTCCTTCCACCCACCGTCCATCTTCATATGTGTCACGGTAGGAGGTATACCCGCCCCCTTTAAAAACAGCTGGCTGTCCGTTCGTATCCATGTAGTATTCCGCTGTCTTATTCCCAAAGAGATCGTACTCATAGCGCACATATGCACAGCCAAAGTCCTCTCTGATCATCGGATTCCCATCTAATCCGATAGAACATATTTCTATATTTTTGCCTTTTTCATCTTTGACAAATCGGCGCTCTGCACAATGATAAGCAGTGCATATAACAGGCTGTTCCTCTGTTCCATAATAGCACTCCGTTATGCACCGGCCGTATTCATCATACTGGAGCTTTATCACTGCATATCCTTTATCACTGTGTAAAGTCAGCTTTTCTTCTGTATCATAATAACGACGCTCAGCCCAGTTTCCGTTTTCATATACATCCTTATATGAGGCATATCCGCCTTCTTTACGATTTATTGGTTTTTTATTTGTATCTTCATAACTAACTGACACTTCATTTCCAAAAGCGTCATACACGCTGTGTACATGCGCATAGCCCAGATCTGTGCGGATCATCTGCTGTCCGTCCACTCCATAATACCAGGTGTCTGTGCGGTTGCCCCGTTCATCATATGCGTATTTCGTTTCTGCACAGTGATATACTGAACTGATGACAGGTCGTTCATCGGATCCATAATATTGATCGGAGATACGTTGTCCATATTCGTCATACTGAAGTTTGATCGTCACACATCCAATATCACTGCGGGATACTGGTTTTCCTGCTGCATCATAATAGCGACCTTCCATCCAGTTTCCGTTCTCATAAACATTTGTGTAGGAAGCATAACCGCCTTCCTTGTATATGGCAGGATGTCCATCGACATCTGTATAGCTGCCTGTCAGCGTATTTCCACGGTCATCATATGCAAATTGGGCATGCGCATAGCCCCGATCCTTGCGGGTCATTGGTTCTCCGTCCAACCCGACATACCAGATCTCAATATTGTTCCCTTTTTCGTCCTTTTTGTATTTGGTTCCTGCACAGAAATATTCTGTGCTTATGACAGGTTGTTCGTCTGTTCCATAATAGTATTCTGCAGTACGCTGTCCATAATCATTATACTTTAATTCTATGACGGCATATCCTGTATCACTGCGCAGCGTGAGGTCTCCATTGGTGTCATAGTAACGGCCTTCCACCCACTTTCCATTTTCGTACCTATCCCGAAATGAAGCAAACCCCCCTTCTTTCTTCAGGATGGATCGATCATTGACATCAAAATAATATTGGGCTGTCACGTTTCCCATGGCATCATATTCGCTATGTACATGTGCATAACCCAGATCACCCCGGATCATCCATCTGTTGTCCGTTCCTACGTACCATGTATCCGTCGTATTTCCCAGTTCGTCATAAGCATACTCAAATCCTGCGCACTGGTATTTGGTGCTAATGAACAGCTTCCCATCCACTCCGTAAAAACGGGAAGAGATCTGCTGCCCCAGATCATCATACTCATATTTTACATATGCATAACCTAAATTTCTGTTCGAAACCAACTGGCCATCTATGCCATAATAGTATCTGGCTTCCAACAGACCCTGGTCGTTATATCTGTTCTCAAATGCGGCGCAGCCGATATCGCTTCGAAGCGTGGGATTTCCCTCTGTATCAAAATAGTGTTCGGTCACCAGCTGTCCTTTATCGTAAACGTACTTCGTAACTGCCGCACCGGTTAGTTTGTTGGAGACAGCGACCAGATTCTGATTCTGATACCCATCATAGCGCCTCCCTACCAGCTGACCGTTCTCAAATTCCTGATAGACAACTGCATAACCGGTATCGATCCGGTTTGTCGGCTTGCCCTGTACATCCTTATACCATTCCCGTATCCGGTTTCCATTGTCTGAGTAGTCATATTGAATCTCTGCCACATTATAGTCCATCCGGCATACAGGATTTTCCGATATATCATAATAAGTCTCACAGACCAAAAGCCCCCTTTGGTCATATGTCTGTATCCTTTTGGCATACCCAAGTTCCGGCAGTATGACCAGTCTTTCTGATGTGTCATAATACCTGCTTGTAACCTGTTCCCCGCTGTCCAGCTGCGAATATTCAAAACAGACATATGAATAACCCGTCTTTGTATTAAAGGCTAATCTGCCGTCCTTATTCAAATATTCTATTTTCCTGATCTTATTGCTTCCTTCGTCGCAGAACGTTCTTTTGATGATGGCATACCCATCGCCTGTGAGGCACTGCGCCCCGTTGACATCCAGAAAGGTTTCCTCCGTAACACGCAGCTGATCGTCATAGCCAAAACGGATCATGGCACAGTTCTGTTCATTTGTCACAAGGGATCCGTCCTGATTGTGATAGCTCATCTCCATGACTTTGTCGTTGTTGATCAGATAGCGTATCAAATCATAATTTCTGTTTATATCGGCAGATTCATGGTGCACCGGTGTGTTATTTAAATTTCCGGCCGGATCCTGTTGTGTCTCAGAGGCATCCAAAGAATCACTCTGGCTGGCAGCCTCCTGTGATGAGGAGTCGGTTTTAGCAGTCATATTTGCCGGTATCGGAGCTGGCACATCTGCTGCCGCAGCTTTCACAGAATCGAGCGAAACCAGTATGATCTGTTTTTCATCATCCTGTTCCTTGTGAAAACCGATCGCGTAGCTGTGAAAACGATTTTCCCGAACAGGTTTATCTCCAATGCCAAAAAACTTTTCCTGTGTCAATGCCCCGTCCTGATAGTCATACTCATACCGGTATACGCCGTTGGTATCATTTACCCAGCTGCTTTCACTGCGATTCAGCTGTTTGCGTTCCGTCAGATTCCCCGTCTCTTTGTCATAAGTAAAATTCTCGCAAAATACGCCATAAAATCCCTCTGTCTGTTCTTTTCCGTTCTCGTCACTGTAATAACGGATGCTCCTCAGTTTTCCTGGTGTCTCATACTCGAAAGAGATCATCATGATGCCCAGTTTGTTACATACGGTATTTCCGTTGTGGTCGAGATAATACAACTTTGACAGCTGTCTGTTCTCATCATAGACATAACGCTCTCCATTGACACCATACTGGTTGTAGAGTCCAAAACATAACCTGCGCACGGAAGGCAGACCGTCCGGATCATATCTGACTTCGATCTGCTGGGATTCGAGATCTGTCTCATCGGTCTGGTCGTCAGGGATTCTGAGAAGCGTGGACTGAAACAATTGCGGCCTCTCCTCGGGCGAATATACACTCAGTTCATATTGATCGCTCCCGTTCCCATCCAGCTCCAGCAGAAGCTTTCCGCTGCTGCTGTAATAGGATATTTTATTCAGACGCCTGTCGGCCGTATATTCATATTCGATGCGTGCGGGCGTTTGAAATAGTTCCATGCTGTAGAGACTGGAATATTTCCGCATCAATTCCATCTACTGGTATGGATCGACATAGGTCAGCACTGTATGCTGTCTGTAAGGATAATCGTCAATCCGCCAGTAACCTGACCGGTGATCAAGCTCTTCCTGATCCAAAGGATCTCCCACTCCCGTCGGAAATCCATAGACTTCAGCCACAGACGTATAGTATTCCGTGGTGTGGTAATTGCGCCGGACATTTTTCCGGATGCCGGCTGCCAGGACAAGCGCCAGTATAATGATCATAAAGAGTGCGATCCTGTATTTCCGGGAATGATTTTGGAAATATTTTACGAATCGCTCTGCGATCGTCTGAATAAATTTTCCAACCTTCTCCCAGTTCTGGTATCCTACAAGACAGATAAATTCCCAGCACAATATGCCGCACATGATGATGGCTGCTATTTTGGATAGATAAATAACCGGCATATCCTGTGCCTCAGCATACTCTGAGCTGATGGAATGATTGACTACCAGACCCATTATATTGGTGATCATAACGCCGATATTGATCCAATTGCTTTTTGCGTGATTATCCTCTATTGCTTTCTTTAATCTTAACAGGATATTTTTCATGGCTTCTTTTGTTTTCTGGACCATACTCTTCCTCCATTCCAGCTGGCGCCTTTCTCTGTCTGAGTTCCCCTGCAACAGCAACTTGGCGGCATCTTTATTTGTATATAATGACGATTCTATATAATTTGATTTTACAATTTATATAGAAACTGTACAAGATACAGAATTGACCAACAGCGTTTTATTGTCTAAAGCGCTCCCTGAGCTGTACTGAACAAACAGTCAAATACACTCCAGTATATCCGCAATCCGTTCACAAACAGTGATATGAAGACCAGCTCGGTGTCTCCGACTACAAAGAACTTCTTATTGAGAAATCACCATTTTTAAATATTAAGGTGACGCCGCAAAAGGACGAAGCTTTTCCAACAGATGCCCGGCACATTTCTCCATTCCCGACGCACGCGCCATTCCGGTCTCATCCACCGAGATCCGGATCCTGCCAAATCCCTTCTTCTCGTGATCATATGTGGCAAAATCTTCTTCATACAGCACAAAGCTGCCCGCCTTTTTCCCAAAATGCCTCACATGCATATGTATCGGCTGTACAAAGGATAAAACAGAGATGCATTGTACTTTTACAGTATTTAAGAAAACGAACGTATTTTCGATTGTGGGTTAAAACAATACTGTCTATGGGCGCTGTATCAGTTTAAAATTTTACAGAGGTGCGGGAAAAGAAAGTGGTGAACGAATGGTGTGAAAGGAACTACCTGTACTTTTTAAACGGAAGGAAAAATGCTGTGTCTGCACTGCCTGCTATGCGGTCTGTCCCCGGTCAGCCATAACGATGACAGCGGATGAAGAAGGATTTGAGTATCCGCAGGTGGATGAAAAAAAGTGTGTGTACAGGACGCGGGCTGTCCAACAGCAGGAATATGGCATTGGAAAATGCGGAGGATGATATCTGTATCCTGTGTGATGATGACGTTGTGTACTGCGACCGCTATGCAGAACTCGTGGAGGAGGCGCTTGAGAAAGTACCGGATGCGGATATGATGGTGTTTAACATTGAAACGATCTCTCCTGTTCAGGCTGTTCGCCGACGCAGCAGGCGCCGGCACCGCCTGAAATATCCGTCGACCTGTCGGAAAAACAGATCACAAAACAGCCCGATGCCGACATCACGATCCCTTCCGTATTGGTCGGCGACGAGGTCGGACAGATCCCGGCGGACAGTCCTGCCACAGACAGCGGGAACAGAACCGTCACCTACTCGTTAAAGGGCGACGAGATCAGCAGCATACTGCATCAGATCTCCTCAATACATCCGACAGTATTTCATTGTCGGACGGCCAGATGAATATGTATGAATCAATGCTTGTGATGTCCTTCTACACGATCGGAAACAGATATCAGATCTACAGCGGTGTTCCCCCCGAACAGGCCGTGACAACTGTGATCTATATCAATGATACAGACGATTCCGTGATCAGCAGGACGGATTCCACGTCTGTAGAAGGTTTCTCTGCTAAGCCTGAGTTCTGAACTCAGGCTTTTTTGATATTGTTATCGAACGATTTCATCCCTCACCGCGTCCAGCTGTTCTGCTGTCATGCCGCAGGGCGGCATGACGAGCGACTGCCCGTCGTCGTTGTAGCGCGGGATCAGGTGCACATGAAAATGGAACACCGTCTGTCCCGCGATCTCATTGTTGTTCTGTACCACGTTAAATCCGTCACAGCCAAGCTTTTCCGTCATCATGACTGCCATCTTTTTTGCGAGCGGCAGTACTTTTGACGCTGTGCTGTCCTCTATCTCGTACAGGTTCTGATAGTGCTCCCTGGGCAGGATCAGCGCATGCCCCTTCGTGGCGGGGTTCAGATCCAGTATCACCCGGAAGTCGTCGTCCTCATACAGTGTCCTCGACGGTATCTCACCGTTTGCGATCTTACAGAAAATGCAATTCTCATCCTTCATCCTTGAAATCTCCTCCGTTTTTAACAGTTTTCTTATACTTTCTGTGTGCCGAATACATACAGCAGGTCCAGTGTGCGCAGGACCTTGAAATCCCCCTTCATCTTCATGTCCCCGGACATGAAAGCCTTTTGAAAGGTCATGCGTCCCGCCACGATCTCATCTATAACGTCGCTGGAAACCTGCATCTCGACGTCGACGCTGTCCGTGTCCCCGTAGTAACATTGCATCTCCGTGTGGTTCACCTTGACGATCAGCGGCAGCCGCGTCTCCGGCATGATAAATTTATAGACTGCGCAAAATCCTGCCTGTGGATAAAAATGCGTCCGGAACTCCTGCAGGTACGCCGTACTGTCCGGCTCCTTCACGTTCATCAGATCCTTGAACATGCTGGCTAACTCCTGTATATCCTCCTTCTGTTTCTGTACATACAGGTCATCGCTGGCAAGCTCAGAGAGCTGTTCCGCCTCCTGTGGTGTCAGGTTCAGGCTCTGCGTGAACGTGATCTTCTGTTTCACCGCCTGGTTGCTGTTGGGGAAGACTGGAACCTTCTGATTGATGGAGCGGTACATGTCCTCCGTGCGCTTCTCGATCACACGGTCATAGCCCGCATTCTGCTCCAGCTCCGAGACCTCCGCTATGTATCCGCAGATACCGGTGATGGGACGTCCCCCCAGGATCTCCCACGCCTCGGTAAGCACCTTTGTCGCATCGTGTTCACCGTAGGTCGTCGCCATGACGACGGGACACATGTAGATATTGGAAATCTTTTCCTTGTCTCCATACAGCCAGCAGGAATCGAGAAACTGCTGCATGTATCCGCCGATACCGTACCACTCCACCGTCGTCGCGAGGATGACGCCGTCCGTATCCTTCAGCGTCTGCGGCAGCGTGATGATATTGTTCTTGAACTCATAGAGATCATAGCGCTCCACGCTGACATTCAGCTCGCGCAGCACCTCCTGTATCTTGTTTAACACATATAAGGTCGGATCCCCGATGAGCCCCCGGCCTCCATAATAAATGTTAATCTTCACCCTTTATATCCTCCTAGTTTTTATCACATTCATGACCGCCATGACCAGCAGCCCGCACACAAGTCCGCCCACATGCGCCGCATTGTCAACGCGCTCTGCCCTCGTGCCGGAATAGATCATGTAGACGACCACAAATACCAGTTTGCCTACCGATATACTCTCGTATCCGTCCGGCATCACCCTGCCGTCCTCGTCGAGAATATCGACCGCTCCCCCGCTGCTTTCCCGCCGCGCCCGGCGTCTCATATCGCGCACGACAAGCAGGATGAACAGCGCGCCGATCAGCCCGAATATCGCGCCGCTGGCGCCGACGGCATCATAGATATCCCCCGTCAGAACAGCATACATGATCGAGAAAACGCCCGCGCCAAAGCCCGACAGCAGATACAATACCGCAAACCGGACATGGCCGGTCATCTGCTCCACCATCTGCCCCAGGCCGACAAGATAGATCATGTTGCTGACAATGTGCTCGATATCCGCATGCAGAAATATGGAAGTCACAAATCGGTAGTACTGCCTGTCCACAAGGACCCTCTCCGCATTCATGCTACCCATATTATACACCACTTCACCCATTTGTGTACACAAAATATATCCGGCAATGTTCATCGCCATGATCACCAAAGTAACACTGTAATTGCGCCAGCTGGCATCTCTTTGTTCTCTCATCGTCCATTTCTCCCATGTATGAGAAGTATACTGCATTGTGGGAGCTCTTGTCAATGAATCCGCCAAAACTATGAGGCTGTCCGCAGGATCTTTTCCATCGGCTTTCCCTTTGCCAGCTCATCGACCAGCTTGTCGAGGTATCTGATCTCCTGCATCAGCGGCTCCTCGATCTCCTCCACGCGCACGCCGCATATCACGCCCCTGATCTGTTTCCTGCCCGGATTCAGACTGGGCGCATTCCGAAAAAAATCCCCATAGGGGACGGACCTTTGAACAGCGCCATCGATCTCCTGCGCGCTGTATCCGGTCAGCCAGCAGATGATCTCGTTTACTTCGTCCTGTGTCCGTCCCTTCTTCTCCGCCTTTGCCACCAGCAGCGGATAGATTTTCCCAAAGCTCATCGCGTATACTTTTTCATGATCCATATCCTGATACTCCTGTTCTTCAATTCCTGCTTTAATGATGAGGAAGTTGCACTAAATCTGTCTCCATTATAGCACATTCATCGTTCTGATGAAACACACAAGTTTCCATGACTGCATTTCCGTTTTCATGGAGTCGTCAGACTCCCGCCGCGAGGACGATGTCTCCCTCCGAGATCCCTTTCACGATCTCTACATATATCCCATCCGAAATCCCTGTCATCACGCGCTTTTTGACGATGTTTCCTTTTTTGTCGCGCATCCTGACATAAGGCTGCTGATCATCTGTACAGACAGCGCTCCTCGGAACGTACAGAACATCCTTTGCCTCATCTGTCAGAAAGGTGACATCCCCTGCCATTTCCCCGCAAATACCCGGCACCTCCCCCTGTATCGTCACGGTGACCCTGCAACAGGCTTTAGCCGGATCGATCCCTGCTGACGTGATCTTTCCTTCGCAGATCATATCAGGATATTCTGAAAACGTAATGACGGCTGCCTCGTTCTGGTCGATGTCAGAATATTCCTCCTCACTCAGCAGAACCTCCATTGCCGCTGCGTCCCGATCATATAATGTGACAAGTGTGTCGTTTGTGCCTACGATATCTCCCGCCTCCATTGTGATCTCTGCTATAACGCCATCATACCCGGAAAGCAGCTGACCGCGCACGATGCGGGCATCAAATGTCCGAATGTCCTGCAGTGCGCTCTGATAGCGTCCCTCTGCCTCCTGCAGGGAACTGTCAAGACTGGAGATCTGGATATCATACCGCTCCGATGCCGTCTTCGAATCATAGATCTCCGTATCCTGCGCCATCTTTGCGGCCAGCTTCTCCCGCTCCAGATCCTGTACGATCTGGTGGTAGGCGCGGGTTGCCTCGTCGATCTCATACAGGAGCGCTTCGTTTTTCTCTGTGAGGCTCTCGATCTGATCCTCGATCCGCGCTGCCATCTGCCGGGCCGTCTCCCTTGTATTCTCATATACCGCATAGTAATATGCATTTTGATAGCGCTCACTGTAGTTCTCATTGACAGCAGTCTCCGCATCCTTCAGATACTTTTGCGCCTTTACAAGCTCCTGCTGCAGCCGCGTCAATTCGAGCAGATGCTCATTGACCTGATCCTGCCTGCGGTCGACGGCCTCTTTTGCGTCGTCCGCCTTTTTCTGAAGCGCGTCACATCTGCTGCTATATACGGCTCCTGCATACTTTCCGTCCACCACCGCGCTGTCATACGCCTGCGATGCCTGCAGGCGCAGTTTTTCCTGCACCGTTTCCAGCAGTTCACATTCCCGGCTGGTTTCCAGTATATTCTTCTGCAATACTGCCCGGACACCCTGCACGCTGTCCGCCGTGAGCCGGAACAGCGGTGTTCCTTTTTGTACCTTCTGCCCGGTGCTGACCAGCACCTCCTCCACCTGCAGTCCCGGGGAAGGCACCTCTGCAGACGATTCAATGTCCAGATCAAAGGTCTGCCTTGTCATGCCAGGCGACAGCTGCGCCGTCCTTGTGATCCCTGCTGTCAATGTGCCGTATCTCGCCGCAGTATCACGGTATATCCCGGCATCTTCCCTGTCACTCCCGCCATTATTCTGATAAAAACAAAATAGCATAGCAGAGATAACAGCTCCTGTGCCGGCGACAGTCATGACTGTCATAAAAAAATGTGACCTTTTCATCCCGTAACCTCTTTTCCGTTTTCATCTGCCACATAGAACATCAATTTCTCTACGTTGTCCAGCCAGTCGCCTTCCCTGTACCCCATCACTGTCACCCGGCCGCTCCCCGCGGCATGAAGCACGCCGTCTCCCACGGTCCGGTCAAATTCATCGAGCCTGCGCACCGCCCGCTCCAGTTCTTCCTGCGCGTCACGCACCGCCTTTTCCTTTTCGGTCACGATGCTCTCGTATCTGGCGCCCGCAGCTTCTCCCTCTGCCTCGGCTTTGATACGCGCCTGCTCTGCTGCCATCAGCTCGCGCTCCAGAAACTGCTCCCCCTGCCGTATTTCTTCCTGCAGTGCGTATATTCTTTGCACCTTATCCGCGATCTGACGATTGGAATCCTCAGACTGGTCTAAAAATGCTTCATATGCCTCCCGTGCATCCTGAAAGGTCTGTGCGGCATCCACCTGGCTGGTCACAAAACGCTCTCTGGCACTCTCCATCTGTCTCTTTGCCCTGTCATACGCCTGCGCCAGATCCGCTCTCTGTTGCTGATGATCATCACCCGTCAGATCCGTCTGCAGCTGGTAGATCTCTGACAGAAGCGTCTCTATCTCAAGGAATTTTTCCACCTTTTTGCTGTTTAATCCTGCGATCGTATTGTCATATAACGTCTGGGCAAGCGCTGCGTCAAGCAGGGATTCATTGTGCGCAAGTCCGGCCGAGAGCACATCGATATGATAATCCGTCTGCGCCCTCACCAATGCCTTGTGGGCATCGGCCCGGGCACGCAAAAGCGTCTTTCTGGCATCCTCCACACTGTCCTGTGTAAAGCGGCATACAGCGTCTCCTTCGCTGATGTGCTGCCCTGCCTCCGCATAGATCTCTGCGATCTGAAGGGATCCTGCTCCTGTACCCTCCGCTTCTGCCTGCATGAACAGACCGCCGAACACCGGATCATACATCGGAACTGCCGCACTGCGTCCGTCCGTCTTATATCCGCCGGCGCTGCACTGGATGATGTTGCCAAATTCGACTGCAGCCGTCTGGCTGACACCGACCGCGCTGACATCGCCGGCAAGCGACACGATCACCAGACTGCACGCAGATGCTCCGACGCCGGGAACCGCTACAGGCAGAACCGCCGTGACGATACCTTCACAACTTTGACCGTCTTCGACCGTCACACTCGCTGATCCCCCCACAAAAAGCTTTTCCGCATAGATCTCCGGCACGGTCACGGTCACGAACATTTCCTCCGTGCCGTATGCCAGGAGCGGATCGCCGCCTCCGATCTCCTGCCCTTTTTCCGCGTATGTCCTCAGGATCATACCCGGCCGTTCCGTGCACCAGTACCCATCCCCGGCCAGTTCCTCGAACAATTCTTTATTTTTTATCGCCTCGTCCCTTGCCTCTCTCAAACACTCCAGCTCTTCGTCAAGACTGATCAGGCTGACATCATGATCATTTTTTGCTGTCTGCCCTTTCGCGGTCGTCAGCTCGTACAATGTCCTTGCCCTAAGACCGCCCTTCTGACATTCGATCTGCGCATCCGTAAGGCGCTGCTGTGCCAGCTCAGACTGATTTAACAGCTTTTGAAGCTTCAGCTCTGCTCCCTCGATCTCCTGCTGATACGCCTGCTTTGCCTGTTCATACGCCTGTTTTGCCTCGACTGCCTCCTCCTGCAGCAGTGCGATCGACCGCACGATCCACTGGCGGTCGCCGCCATTCTGCGCTGTGTGCACGTCATCGGCGCTCCCGGCCAGCGCATTCAGTTCCTCCTGTGTCACTTTGTAATACGCGCTGCGCTGCGCGCACAGATCGTACGCATCCTCGTAAGCCTTCTGCAGTTCCTCGATCCTGTAATCCTCCTGAAATGTATCGTTCTCCACTGCAAGATAATACGCATTGTAGTCCTCCTGTGCCTTTCTGCAGTCCTGCTCCGCCCTGGCGAGCTGCATTTCGAGCTGCGTCAGCGTGTCCTGATAGACCTGCGGTGCATGATCTGCCTCGAGCACTGCCGTATCGTATGTATATTTTGCCTGTATTTTATCCGATCCTGACGAGACCACTCTGTCCCGGTAAGCCAGGTCTGTCTGCTGCACTGCCCGCTCCAGCTCCGCGCGCGCCTTCCGGATGCTTTCGTCTGTGAATTTTATATAAGGTTCTCCTGCCGCAACGGTATCTCCGGCCAAGAGATACACATCCTCCACACAGAGGCTGATATTTCCCGGAAAACGGACCGCGAAAGTTACAGTATCTGCCCCGCTTTCTGTCACTCCTGTTGCCATGACGATATGATCTTTATCATACAGATCTGCATTACCATACAGATCTGCATTGTCTGAATCCGGGCGTCTCAGAAAATACCATAAACTTCCTGCTGTCAGAAAGATGACCAATGCTGTTATTCCAACTATTTTCCAGTTACGGGTCCTGCGTCTCCTCAATTCTATTTCCGCCTCACTTTCCAGGTTCTTCCTGAACAATTCTTCATACACTGTAACATACATTTTTTCCAATGCTGTCTTTTTTATGAATCGATCGTAAGGACACAAGTAAATTTGTATTATTTTTTACATTTCGACAGTATTTCAGTTTTTTTGTGCTATAATCGCACGTACAGACGTCTGAATACCAATACTTACAGGAGAATACTGAATGAAAAATCAAACACTTTTTCTTCCAGAGCTTCAAAATGCTTCTGGTCCCTTTGATTACCCGTTAACCAATGACTATATGTTCCGCTCTCTGTGTCAGAAGAACAACAAGGCGCTAAAAGGGCTGCTCAGCGCGCTGCTGCGCATTCCGCCGGAACAGATCCACTCTGTCGTGATCACCAACCCGATCGTCGTGGGCGAGGCGTGCCCGGACAAAGAATTCCGCCTCGACGTCCGCGTTGAGCTGAACGGAAATGCGATCATCAATATAGAAATGCAGGTAGCCAATCTGCACGACTGGCCGGAGCGATCCATCAGCTACCTGTGCCGTTTATTTGACAACCTCTCCCACGGCGACAAGTACACCGCTGTCAGATCGGCTGTACACATCAGCATCCTTGACTTTACTTTATTTTCGGATGATCCATCCTTCTATTCATGCAACAAATTGATGGATGAAAAAAATCACCACGTTTACAGTGGAAAATTCGCCCTGAATGTGTTAGATTTAAATCAAACAGAACTGGCAACTGACGAGGACAGGGCGTGGAGACTCGACTACTGGGCTCGTCTATTCAAGGCAACTACATGGGAGGAGATTAAAATGGTCGCAACGGATAATGAATATCTGCAGGAAGCATCGAATACCCTGTTTGATCTCAATGCTGATTTTAATGTCCGGGAACGCTGTCGTAACCGCGAGGAATACTACAATGTTCTCAGAACATTTGAGGACGAGATCGATAGTGCGAAAGAAGAACTGGCTCGGTCGCAGAATGAACTGACGCAGGTCAACAGTCAACTGGCTCAGTCTCAGAACGAACTGGCTCAGTCTCAGAGTGAACTGGTTCAGTCTCAGAGTGAGCTGGCTCAGTCGCAGAGTAAACTGGCCCAGTCTCAGAACGAGTTGGCTCAGTCTCAGAGTGAACTGGCTCAGTCGCAAAATGAACTGGTTCAGTCGCGGAGTGAGCTGGCCCAGTCTCAGAACGAGTTGGCTCAATCGCAGAACGAACTGGCTCAGTCGCAGAGTGAACTGGCTCAAGCCAGTGATAAACTGACGCAAGTCAACAGTCAACTGGCTCAGTCGCAGAACGAGTTGGTTCAGTCGCGCAATGAATTGGAGCAATCTAAAAGCAAGCTGACGCAAAAAGAATTGGAAATCGATAAGCTGCGGGCAGAGATTGCCCGGCTGCGGTCTGGGCAAAACGCATAAAAACAACCGGCTGTCTGTGCCTGCACACCACAGACAGCCGGTACATACCGACCAGATCCATACCTATAGGAATGCGCCACTCCTGACGCATATTGACAGCGGGATAATGGTGCGCGTTTTCCAAGAATACGTCCGTGAGCTCTGTTGCGGCGGCCTCACCAGATTTCCAGTCGGTTCGTCCGCAGGAATGACCGGCATTTTATCTGCAGGCAATACTTCGCCCATTCCTTTCATACCAGCTCCGGATCCAAAGATCGGCCGCAGCGCACACGCCGATATACGCGGCCCAGAACAGAACAAATACCCATGCCGGTCTGACCAGCATCGGAATTGGAGCAAGGCAGCCGATCGCACCAGCCTTCAATCCGAAAAGAAGATTATACCCGCATGTCATCGGGATCAGAAGCAGGATCCACACATTGAACATCAGAAAATAATATTTTGCCCTCGCCTTCCCCGCGCTGTCCGTGATCTGCCCTGCCAGAAATATCCCTGTTCCCAGCAGCATGACCGCGATCCCGATCCCGGTCGCATAATATTGCTGTCGTTCGATCCATATCGTTATGGCAGCAACGAGTCCCATCGCGTTGATGATCGTCCCTGCCATCGCAAAGACCATCGCCTTTTGTCTGTCCTTCTGCTCCTTTTCAGGCTCGGTTCCTTTCAGCAGATAATCCGTTGTCGTCCCGAAATATTCGCTTAACAGTATGATCTTCTCGATATCCGGCGTGCTCTGCGCGCTCTCCCACTTGCTCACCGCCTGTCTGGAAACCCCGACCTGCTCCGCCAGCTCCTCCTGCGATATTCCCCGTGCCTTTCTCAAATGCAGTATTCTGTCTGCAATGTCCATCATCAGATCCTCCTATTTTGTATTGACTCCCGAAAACGAACTCTGAAAGTCTAAAAAGATCTTAACAAAAACTGCCGTTGCGATGCCACCGCGTCCGCCTTTCAATCTGTCAACTGGCAGTTGCAGCCCCATTTTTGCCCCTCCTGACCACCTTTATGTCGGACATGACCGTATACTTTAGAAGCCGCATCGTTTTTTATCCCCCAGCTCCTTAAAATCTCTCCGGCATGAAGCAGAACAGGCAGAACACCCCCTCCTCCTGCCTGATCTCCATACTGCCGCCGTATTTTTTTGCGATCTCCTGTATGCTGCGCAGCCCGTATCCGTGATTGGCGGCGTCCTGCTTTGTCGTCTTTGGCAGGCCGCCTGAAAGCTGTCCCCCAAAAGGATTGCGGACCTCGACAGCCAGGATCCCTTTCGCAGCGCGCGCACTCAGTTCGATCTGCCTGCTGCCCGCATCAAGCGCCGCACACGCCTCGATAGCATTGTCGAGCGCGTTGGCAAACAACGCGCAGAGATCGGGTTTTTCAAAAGGAAGCTCTCCCGGAATGTCCACTTTCGCATAAAAAGCAATCCCCCGCTGGCGCATCACGCTCTCCTTTGCCGTCAGCACGGCGTTCACCGTGGCGTCGCCCGAGTAGGACAGCACCCGCTCAAATGCAGGATTCTCGATCATTTTCCGGATATAACTGTCCTTTTCCTCCGCCGGAAGGGACAGCAGCGCCTGCAGGTGATTGGCAAGGTCATGCCGGATCCTGCGGATCTCGAACTGCTGCTGCTCCACCGCCTCATAATACTTCCTGTTATGCTGCACCAGCGCATTTTCCCGTTCCAGCTTCTGCTGCCGGCTGAGCGTGAGCATCGCACACAGATTTCCCACGAAGGAGACCACAGCCACCAGAAACAGCATTGTGTTCATCGGTATATACTCCGTGTTCACGTCACCGTATTGATTGAGCAGGATCAGCGCGATCACGATCCCCATCGGCGGTATACACAGCAGCAGCAACAGTCCCCAAAGCTGCGGTGAGAGCTCGAAATCCCGTCCTGGTCCATAATGGCGGACACCCATGTACAGCAATACGACCATCAATGTACGGTATCCAAAGTAATACAGCGCATAATCCTCCATCAGAGCATGTAAAAAATGCCAGAGGCAGTTGTCAAACAAAGCATTCAGCGCAACCATAACGCTGGCAAGCATCACTCCGACTGTCAATCGCTTCAGCCGCGAACCGCGGCACGCGATCCACACACCAGCCAGAAAAAGCAGCAGCGTCGGCGGCAGATTGTCCGGATCTCCCGTAAAGATGACCATAAAAACCAGCAAAGCACAGCCCGTCAGCAGGAGCAGACGCCGCCACCACGCTTTCCGGATCTCGATCAGACAGGAAACCAGCGCGTAGAAGATCCCTCCCACACCTGCCTCTGCCAATAATATAAAAATACGAAACATACTGATCTGCCTCCATTACATCAACATCGCCCTGGCAAGGCTCTTCACCGCCTCTTCCTTCAAAGCCCTGCTGATCGGAAGCTCCTTATCTGCGACTGCGACGCGGTCTGTCCCGATCCGTGTGATCTGCTGCGGATTTACGAGATATCGCTGGTGGATCCGGACAAACCTGCCCGAAAGCTCCTGCTCGACCGCGTCAAGCTTCGCATAAAAAGGATACTCCTTCCCGCCGCACACACAGACAACTTTCCGCCTGTCGCTGTAAAAATAGTCGATCGCGCTGATGAGAAAGCGAAATGTCCCCTCCGCATTTTTCATCAGGTACATTTCCTTTTTCTTCTGAGCCAATTGTACCCGCACGCGCCTGAGCACTTCCAGAAGCCGTTCCGCGCCCGCAGGCTTTATGATATAATCCAGAGCGTTGACCTTGTATCCGTCAAAGACATAGTCGGCATACCCAGTCACAAAGACGATGATAAGCCCTGTGTCAAATCTGCGGATCGCCTCCGCCGCCGCCATTCCGCTGACCCCTGTCATCTCCACGTCGAGAAACAGCAGGTCGATCTCCCCGGGATGGTGTTCCAGCCAGCGGACCGCCCCCGCCCCGGTCGAGAACTCATACACGATCTCCTCGGTTTCTTCCATCAATATCTTTTCAAGCTGCAGACGCAGTGAATCCCTCGCGTCCGCTGAATCGTCACAGATCGCTATGCGCAGCATCACTTCCACCCTTCCTCGTCTTTTTTGTGTCGCAATCACAGATGCAACACCATTATTGTACCACTTTTTCCGATTCTGTGTCAGAAACGTTTTGCACTTTATTACATTATCCCTGCAAAACTTTACATGATCTTCACACGGCTGCAGAACTTGACATCGAAGGCGCCAAAGATTACATGGCGAATTCCAGCGTTTTTTGATCGTGGTATATTTATTTCATAAATGATCAGAATGGAGGTTTACTTATGTTATATGTCAAGAATCTGCGCAAATCTTATCAGTCCGGAAACAAATCCTACTCCGTGCTAAAGGGCATCGATCTGTCCGTCGCCAATCAGGAGTTTGTCGCTGTGATGGGGCCTTCCGGCTCTGGCAAGAGCACACTGCTCAACTGCATCTCCTGCTATATCCCGTTTGAGGAAGGGACGATCTCGCTGGGCGGTCAGAACCTTAAGGGGCTGGAGGAGGACGCCCTGGCTAAGATCCGCAATGAAAAGCTGGGGTTTGTCTTTCAGGACTTCATGCTGCTCGACGGGCTGACCGTGCGGGAAAATGTCCTCGTTCCGCGCATCATCAAGGACAGGGTGGAACCGGAAGCCGAGCAGCTTGCGGACTCTCTGCTCTCCCTGTTTGGCATCGCCCACATTACGGATAAATACCCCGCCGAGATCTCCGGCGGCGAGCGCCAGCGGACGGCGGTGGCAAGAAGCCTCATCAACAAGCCGCTGATCATTCTTGCCGACGAGCCGACGGGCAACCTTGACAGCAAGTCGAGCCGCACAGTCATCGAGGCGTTTGAGAATGCCAGACAGCAGCTTGGCGCCACGATCTTCATGGTGACGCACGACAGCTTCGCCGCATCGTTCTGCGACCGCGTGATCCTGTTAAAAGACGGCACGGTCTACAACACGCTAAAAAAACAGGACGACAGAAAGGAGAGCCAGAGCGCTTTTCAGGACCGGCTGCTCACGGCGATCAAGGAGATGAGCAATGCGTAAAAACGCAAGTGCAGCGTTCTTCCGTTGACCAAATAAGGATCTGAATAATTGTGATATAAAAATAGAAATTAAAAGAGGATATTATCATGATGACAATGAATCAATTAGAAAAAAAACTGCGCAGTGCGGACCGGAAGCAGTCTGCCCTCTACCTGTTCTGCAACTTCGTGTCGCTCCTGCTGATCACTGCCTACTCTGCTATGATGTTCTCGCCGACTGTGCTCCTCGTGCTGCCCGAGGGCGGCGACAGCCGCAAGCAGATGGTCGCGATCTTCGTGCTGGCGCTCTTTGGCTGCGTCGTGTTCACGATCTACGCGTCCAACCTGTTCTTCCGCAAGAAATCGAGACAGCTCGGCACGCTCATGGCGCTCGGCGCTTCCAGAAAGCGCCTTGCCCCCGGCTTATTCCGGGAAGTGATCCTGCTAAGCGGCGTCTCCTCGCTGCTTGGCATCATCGCCGGTCTTCCTTTCGTGTATCTGTTGTGGGGCGGCTTCCGGCTGCTGATCGTGGACAGCGCGGAGATGCATCTGCGGCTGGATCTGAAATGTCTGTGCCTGTCGGCTGTCTTCTTCGTGATCGTGGTCGCTTTCTCCTGTGTGACTGCTTTCCGTTATCTGAAAAGGACCAACATCATCGATATCATTCATGAAGAACACAAAAATGAGCCTGTAAAGAAGCTCGGCAGATGGTGCGGGCCTGTCGGCCTGATCCTGATCCTCGTGGGCGCTGTCTGCGGATTTGAGGCGCCCAATATCTACATGAACCTGTTCAGCAGGTATCCGACCGCCCTGCTCAATCTCTTCTATGCACCCGTCTTTGTGGGACTCTATATGGTGATGCTGCACACTGTCGTCCACGGCTGGCGCCCGCACAGGAAGAATCCTTACCGCAATATCATCGCGCGGAGCATGATGAAGTTTCAGGGAAAACAGACCGTCAACAACCTGCTCGTCAGCACCGTATTGATCGCAGGCGCTGCCTTTGCGATCTTTTATCTCCCCATGATGGCGGTGGGACATATCATGGGAGTCCATGCGCGCCCTTTTGACTACTATTATCACTACCGCATGGATCAGACAGTCCCGGGACGGGACGAGATCGGGGCGCTTGCATCAGAATACGGGCTCTCCATCAGCGATTTCAGGAGCTGTCCCTACCTGACGCTCGGCAGCGACGGCATCGTGAGAATCGAGGAAGGCAGGGCATTTCACAGCGAGCACGCTGATCTGGCAGAAAGTGTCAACGTTCTTTCGGAATCCGGCTTTGCCGCGCTCACCGGGCTATCCCTCAGCGTCGATCCCGGGGAATACCGAATTATATCAACTACGGACGAGGCAGACATTTATCTCTATTCGACCCAGATCACTTTCCTGACCAATATGGTCACACGGGATACGGTTCCCGTCCAGTTTGCTGGTTATACGCACTTTGACCTTCTAGCAGGCTCTCCCGGATACTATATTCTCGACGACGCGGACTACGAGGCGATCGCGCGCGGCATCACGCCGGAGTGGCAGGGAACGATGTGCCTGTTCAATGTCGACGGCAGGGACAGCTACAGCTTTGCACAGGATTTCTTCCATATGCTGGTCTCATCGTTTGGTCCAGAGTGCGAATACGGTCATTACTACGACAGAGTATTAAAGATCGTCGCAGACGAAGCGGGCGAAGTTTATTGGGGGGACACCGATCAGATGACCCGGCTGGATTACGATGACTGCGATGCGAGTAACTTCCGCCTTTACTGGGCTTATATGCCAAAAATGCGCATCATGGACCAGAATGATTTCCTGCGCACCTTCGCCGTATACCTGATGATGTTCCTGTTCATCTCCATCATCTGCACGCTCGCCGCGCTGATCATCAGCTACACGCGGTGCATGACCATTACCTTGAACAACCGCTATGTCTTTGACGATCTGCGGCGTCTGGGCGCCTCCCCCGCGTTCCTCAAACGCGAAGTGCGCAGTCAGGCGGGCAATGTGTTCAGGATCCCTTCGCTGGTCGGCATGGGCGCCATGTATTTCCTGTATATCCTGATCATGCTCGGCAATGACGGACGGCTCGTTTCCGGCGAGCTTGGCGGACTGGGCGCCTGTCTGGTGATCCTGCTTCTGATCAGTGTGGTCTACTACGCGGTATACCGCTATACGGTGCACAGGATGTGCGCGGAACTGGAGGTCTGATCATAATCTTTAGAAACTGTAGAAAAACAATGACACCCCCGGCAGAGCCGGGGGTATAGATAACTCCTTAACCAGCTTTCCTGACCGGGATCCACAGCTCGCAGAAAAGCCCGCTCTCACCTTTCTCAAAATACAGCTCATAGTCTGTATCCTCTGTCTGCTCATAGCCCGTCTGCGTGAGAAACTCCTTGTAGAATTTATTCCAGGTCTCGGCGATGCAGTCCCCGTCAGTCCCCATGCATTTGAATACTGCATAGTCTGTCGGTTCTGTCTTCCACATGGTATAACCGTTTTCGAGCAGGCGCTGTACACCTTCCATGTCAGTATCCGCATCGACGAGAACACCGATCCCATAGTTGAAGTGCGTTTCGCTCTTCAATGCAGGTCCGCACAGACCGTACAGATCCTTCTTTCCTTCCGCGTGGAGCTGTCTCATGGGCTCGACCAGGTCTTTCTCATGACACGCTGTCCAGAAGTCGGGAACGCTGTGATCATTGTCGTCATTGATGCTCTCATTGGGGAAAGCCTTCACCCTCGCGATAAACTGCTGTTGTTCCTTGTGTTCCATTCTGTAATCCATAATACTACCACCTTCCAATGTAATCTTGACCACGAGAGGATTGAACAAGTGGAGCCTTGCGCCGTTTTGTTTCGCCTGCTTCGGCGATGAGCCGTGAAACCGCGAAAAGGCTTTGGAAAAGCTCTCCGGCGTTTCATAGCCGTACTTATATGCAGCATCGATCACCGACAGATCCGTCGTCCGCAGCTCCTGCGCCGCCAACGTGAGCCGCCTGCTCCGGATATATTCGTTGGCGGTCATCCCGACGACCAGACTGAATGTCCGGTGAAAATTGTAGTTCGACATGTGTACCTGTCTCGCCACATCATCATAGCAAATGTCCTCGCAGATGTGCTGCTCCATATAATTGATCGCCTGCTGGATCCACTGTATTGACATTGTTGTTCACTCCTCCCCTGCATATTGCCATTGTAAATGATCGCATCCGTAAAGTCCTGTCCTCGTTTGCACGGATTTGTCTCAAAACTCCGGTATCGCTGTAAACGCTATTTTTTCCCCGTCCGCGGCTCCCACATAGATCTCATCCGTCTCCCGTCCGGTCTCCAGATAGTGCGCTATCACAAATTGGGAAGTATACGCCATCTCTAACGCCCCCACTTCTGAAAAATCAAACCACTTGCTGATCCCCTCATTTGACACAAGCTCATCATCCACGCCCGGATCCAGCACGGCAAAAAAATAATAGTTCTGCCGGATCTCCCCTTTTGACCTGCGCAGCGTGATATACCGCAGGGACAGATCATGGATATCGCACTCTTTCAATCCAAGCTCCTCCTCAAGCTCCCTCAATACACAGGCGCGCGCATCATTCAGCTCATGCGGTTCAAAATGCCCTCCGGCCGAACCGACCCAGACATCGTTCACCACCCTGCCGCCCTGCCGGAACAGCAGCAGCATCCTGTCGCCCTTCGTTATATACACAGACGCCATATTTCTCAGTTTGCCGTCCATTCTCCCGCCTCCCTGACTCACGAAATCTCCCCGCACGCCGCACTTTCGTGCAGTTATGATATGATCATAGCACACTCAACACCCTTTTTCACGCACTTTTTGAACTACGTCTCGTATCAATATATCGTATCAAGGACACTGTTGTCACATACTAGAGTGTGTTTGAAAAATGCTTTCCGTCAGATGTGCGTCACAGTTTGTGGGAGATTTGTGCCGAATGAAGGAGGCATAGCGGGCTATGTTGACTGAATTCGGTGCAAATATCACGCAAAGTGGGGCGTATAGATGGCGGGAATGATTTTTCATACACGCTCTAGCTATATTCTAGGCGGAATGGATTAGATTTACAATACATCTCGCGTTAAGGGCTGCAGGAAAAAATCAACCGGAAGTTTATAAACCATAAATTCCAATTGAGAAAATGACAAACACTACCGCAAGCCACACAGCGCCGGTTTCCAAAAACTGATGGAGGCACTGCAGATATCACCCGCTGAGATGGTTTATGTCGGAGATGAGCAGAAAGATATCACCACGGCAAACCAGCTCGGAATCCGATCCGTTCTGGTCTGCCGCGCAGAAGAAATACCGGATTATGGACAGACGCACACGATCAAGTCACTGCGTGAAGTGTTGGGGCTGATATGAGCCTTCCCCCACTCGGAACACATTATTTAAATAATAAGAGAATCATTACCATGCATGCCCCGATCACCAACAGAGCCGCCAGCAAAACGCCGATATTGATCCGCACTTTCTGCCTCTGACGCTCCGGTCCGATCAGGTCGGAACGGCGCAGAACCGTGACGACCGGTTTGTACAGGATCATCGTTATTGCCGCATTTAACCCGCTCTTGATCACATTGAACGGCAAAAACGCCGGAAGCAGCAATTCCACAACAGCCTCTCTCGGATACCCCATGTAGATCGGCGCGATCAGATAATTCCAAAGCATCATCGTCACAACCTGACAGACACAGCCGCAAAAAAGTCCGAACATCGCACCCGGCAGCGTATGTTTCCTTTTATAGGCATACGCTGCGGTACACGCAAAGGAACAGCTTGAAATAATGTTCATCATGCAGCCCAGTATCCCATTCGCACTGATGGTGACCATCTGCACCATCGAAACGATCAGGGATATCGCCATTGAAGTCAGCGGTCCAAATAGAAAACCACCGATCACGATGACAACATCTTTGGGATCATACTTCAGGAAGAGTACAATCGGTACACGCCCGACCAGCACTGCGACATACGCAAGCGCGCATAACATACCTGTCATTGTAAGTTTCCTTGTTCTACTGATATTCATCCCGAATACCTCCTTCATCAAATTTGTGGGATCCGTGCGCCGCCTTAGCGGCATACTTCCTCTGCAAGGGTCTGCACAATCGAGTATGGAAGAGCCATCTTCCCGACTCGCGTGCCGGGCACCCGTCAGCGCATGCTGACAATCTTCCTCCAGGTGCCCGTGTGCATAAAAATTAACACTTGAAAGGATCCGAATGCCTTTCAAGTGTTAATTGAGGTATATTGAGATCGTCAACAGAGCAGTGAAAATCAAGTAGGGAAGAGCCACCTTCCCCTACTCGCACGCGAGCACCCGTCAGCGCATGCTGACATTTTTCCATTGGGTGTCCGTGTGCATAAAGAGCGTGCAAAAATCACAGTCAGATTTTTCTGACTATCACAATACACCTTCTTTAATCCGGACTATACCGTCGGTTCTGGAATTTCACCAGACCCCGTGCTCACGCACCCGCGGACTGTCACCGCCGATCGGGAATCTCACCCTGCCCTGAAGACATCGTCACTATTCAATTGTATGCAGAAATTATAGCATGCATAGAAAAAATCGTCAATAGACAATTTTTCATATTTTCATCACATCGTCATTTTATACCAAAATACTTCTTCATCTCCGCCTGAAACGAGGAATGCCACGGGAATTTTGCCTTATATGCCGCAAAGATCTCCCGTTTTGCTCCCCTTATGCCCATCTCTTCTTTGATCTCTGCAACCATCGCCAGCAGTACCGCACAGTTCCCGTAATGACCTCTGTGCTGTCCGCCAACGATCGCATCTGCCCTGCTACACGCGATCTTCTCCGCCCACGCAGGATACCGCTTTCGCTCGGACTCCTCCACCGGAAAGTACTGTTTCCAGCGCTGAAAATAATTCCAAAATACACTCACCTTGCATTTCCTGCTCTCCTCAATGATATCACTCTCGAAACAAAGATCGGGGTACGGATCCTCCGAGCCCGCAAAACCAACAGCCTGCGCGACAGACATTGGATAGTGCGGAGGGGTGACAAACAAATACAAATAAGAAAGCAGCACCGAAACCAATCAATCATATCAATCAATCTAATCTATCAGTTTGGGGAACAGGGTAAAGCGGAAACGTGCGCCAGTCTGTCCGCTATTCTTCCGCAGGTAAAGGACAGCGATACAAAGCAGATAGTAAGCGGCACATTGAAGAAATTAAATGCCCTGGCAGAAGAAACGTGTGCGGAATAAATTAAAAATTTGAACATCAGATATGTTTATGGTAGAATAAAGCCATAAAAAGTTTAAGGGAAGAGGTGTCCACACCACTTCCCTATATTACTATTATACCAAAAAAACCCTTATAATTCAAGACTTGTACTGTTTCCTGTTCGGGATTATACTATATATTCCAAAGGAGGAATGTGTATGGGCGGTCAAAACTGGTTAGAACTCTTGAATGGTCAGACATGGCTTAAACAAGTGCAGGAAACAAATCAATATACAGAAAAATTTGGGCTTGTGTTGTCAGAAAAAGATACAGAACTTTTACTTGCAGAAAAAAATAATACTTTAAAAGCGGAACGGAGGGTAGAATTTGGGCAGAGCATTCTGCCTAAAATTATTTATGAGTTTTGTGATTCTTCCTTTTTATCGCAAAATAATTATGTCGAGACGTTGATACGGTTACAGGAAATATTTTATCTGTATAAGAATGAAATGCAGGACGAGATTACAGATGATGAACTGATTCATTTTATGAGAGAACAATTTGAAACGGTATGCTATGGGGATTTAGATTATCTTGCGGAAACCTGTTTAGATATTTTTGCACAGGCGGTCAGAGCAGGATATAGAGGTTATCAGGAAACGCAGGGTTATGGAGAATTTGAAAAATTTGATATTGTACAAAGGTGGGATAAGGAACTGTATTTAGAAACATTAAGAGAACTTTGTTGGAGGTAGCCGATATGGATTATAAAATGGAAGAACTTCTCCCCGTCGTTTCTGAACTGGCACAAAAATATACTGGTTATGAAAGTACATCAATCACGTATGAAAAAGCACAAATGCTTATGGGTGCTGTTTTGTATTGTTTAGATGAATACAGTCATTCATGCACCAACAGCCTTGTTGATAAAAATGTATCTGTAAAAGAGCAATACCATATAGGCGCAAATATTATATTGGAAAAGGTAGACAGCATTAGGGAAATTTTTAACGCTGTTTCCTCTCGGTTTGATGATTTTGGAGTGAAGTGTCTGTATGATACGGTACAGAAAGGTATCCCACAATTTTTGAAATGGTATGACGCAAAATTTTGTCCGCAGGATACAATTCTGACTTTAGATTATCCATTGCTCATAGACTGTAATTCTCTGACAGGGGCAAACGCAGTTTATAAATATATCCACGCCATTCAGATTGAGCAGTCGTTTTTAAGCCTGTTTGACAGGAACTATGTCATATCCATTTTAGCGAATTACAATTCCGAATATCGGGATATGTTAGAAAACATATGTGGTATTGTACTGATGAATACAGTCGGACATCTTGCAGTCAAAAAACCGTTTCATGACGCTTATTTCCTGCATGAAGAATATCTTCAATTATCAGAAGTATTTAGTGGGAAATCAATTTCCGATATAGAAAATATCGTGAAAAATTTTATTGAGGAAATGGTAAGACGATTTTACAAATCGAATACAGATTTGCTTGAATATCTATGTTGTGAAACGAATAACATAGCGACAAGGATTTATACAGCAAATCAATATGGAGAATTAAGCAAAGTCTTTGTGCTTTAATTTTCAAAGTATGCTAAAGATTATTTATGCGTGTTTCCTTTGCTTTTATAATAATGCAGAGGATAAAACTGAATATTGTTTTCCTTTAGGTAGCGATTATCTTAACAGACAATCAGCTACCTTTTTTATTTTCGGAAACCACCAACACAGCACAGAAAGAATGAGGTATCAGAAATGATTGAGAGCAAAAATGACGCAAGCAGAAATTTAGAAAAGGCATTGCAGGCACTGGACCAGGCAAAACAGCGTGTAGCCAACGAGAAGAAACGCAAAGCCGAGAACCACCACAAGTACATCATGGGAGATATTATCGTGAAGTATTTCCCCAACTGCTACCGCTATGACGAGGACGAGTTAAACCGTATCTTATCGGTTGCCTTGCGGACAAGCCGAGATACAGTCTTTGCAGTCTGAATATAACAGTATCGGCAGGGAGCAGACCAGGACCGCCACAGAATTAGCATATGCGGAAGTTATCAGCTATAACAAAAAGAACCTTGAGAGGGAACTTCAGAACGAGAGCCGACAGCATAACAGGCAACAAAACAGGACTAAGCGGAGGGAGGAATTGTAATTGCGAAAATTTAACGAAAGTGTAGTGGCAATAACGGTAAGATTATGGTAAGATTTCAGTTATATATCAATAAAAGTTAATACGGAGGAAAACATGAAAAAATTAGGATTTTGTAAAATTTATGGTTGCATTTTAGTATTTGTTTTTTTGGGGTTGACTGGTTGCTCAAAAGACAGTGACAGGCTGATTGATAATCAGCAAATGGAAATGCCACTATCAGAGGAAACATCACAAACAGAAGAATCGTTAAATGATGATATTTCAGAGATAATAGAAACACCAACAAATGAGGTGCAAGAAGTAACTGCTGAACCAATCATAGAAGATATGGATTGGTCAAATTACTTTGACGGAATAAATGGCACCGCTGTTATTTATGAACCAACCGAGAACTGCTATCAAATTTATAATCAGGAATTAGCCCTCACACAGCGTTCTCCATGTTCAACCTTTAAAATAATTTCCTCATTAATTGCGTTGGAAAACGGGATAATCGAGCCAAACGAATCTGTCCATACATGGAGTGGGGAAATATTTTGGAATGAGGAATGGAATAGGGATATTAATTTTTCTGATGCGTTTCGTTCTTCTTGTGTCTGGTATTTTCGGGAGATTATTGATGAAATCGGAAAAGATATGATACAGGAGAATTTAAACGAACTTAGATATGGAAATTGTGATATTTCCGATTGGGAGGGACGATTAAATACAAATAATAACAATCCAGTCCTAACAGGCTTTTGGCTTGAATCATCATTACTTATTTCACCCAAAGAACAGGCGGAAGTAATGGAACGCATTTTTGGTGGTAGTACAGATTATTCAGAAGAAACATTAGACCAATTAAAACAAGTTATGCTGTTATCAGAGCAAAATGGCGCAGGCGTTTCAATTTATGGAAAAACAGGAATGGGCAAGGCACATGGTGTCGTTGTAGATTCATGGTACACAGGTTTTGCAGATACCACTGATAAAGGGATTTACTTTTGTGTGTATTTAGGTGAAACAGATAATAAAAATGTATCCAGTACAAAAGCAAAAGAAATATCCGTAAAAATAGTTTCGGATTATTTGAATTAAAAATTGTCATTATTACAACAGTCAGAGCGTATAGAAACCAGTCTATGCGCTCTATTTTATTGTAAAAGAGGGTTGTTCATCATACACCATTGAGGCGAGGACGGTTCACGAAGTTGTGCTTGCGGATATTCAGATACACGCAGGACAGGCACTGACGGACAAGAAAGCAATGGTAACGGATATTGCCGAGCGTCTTAATCTCCAAATGTCAGCGGATAAGGAACAGCAGAAAAAGGAAAGGATACGCTTGTCACTTCTGTGATGAATATGCAGACCGCAGTAAAAAATGATGGAATTATCCAGACAGCTGTGATAAGATAATGAGGAAATAAGATCTGGTGCGGAAAGGAAGACTTATGATGACGATACGGCCTGCCACGGACAGCGATCTTCCCACAATATGCGGGATCTATTCCCATGCGCGCAGGCAGATGGCTCTCGCAGGGAATCCAAAGCAATGGGGAAATGACAAACCCTCCCCGGAAACGATTCGGGAGGACATCCGCAAAAAGCAATCCTATGTGATATCCATCCACGGACACATCTGCGGTGTCTTTGCCCTTATCACCGGCGATGACGCGACATACCAGGTGATCGAAGACGGCGCATGGCTGAACGACAAGCCCTACGGAACCATACACAGAATTGCCGGAAATGGGCAGGTTCACGGCATATTTGCGGCTGTTTCATCCTTTTGTGAAAGTAAACTCGAGACAGACGGCATCCAGAATATCCGGATCGACACACACGAAGACAACAGGATCATGCAGCATCTGCTCGTTGAATATGGTTATACCAAATGCGGCCGCATCTATGTCGAGAACCACACACCGCGGATCGCATATCAAAAAGAGTTTTCAGTCTGACTACACGAGGAGGGATCCAGATGGAAACAATGCATACCCCCGTTTCTGATACTTTTCACCTATGACATATCCGATCTCCCCCACTCCCAGCTTCCTGTACGGTATGTCGGCTGTGATATAGCCAACGATCTTCCCAGAAGTTTTATCCCCGATCACCCACGCGTCCGCATTCGTAAGAAACCCCTGTATCAGCTCCGTCATATTACGTATCTGCAGACGCGCCGTCCACAACACCTTTTCTCTGTCTGTCATATCTTTCATCCGCCGCCTTCGCCCTATTCTTATAATCCGCCTCGCGGCGCCTTGCCGCCTCGATGTCACCCTCCATCTTTCCGGCACAGACACAGCCCGCCGTCAGGCTGCGGTATCGGGGGTGCTCCATATGATGCGCATACCGTATGATCTGATAACCGCACATTTCACAGATTCCAGCCGGTGCGCCCAGGTCCTCTACGCCAGAACATGTCCAGCCATCGTGCGGAACATCATCGCGCTTCCACAGGTTCGGGGCTTTTCGCTTCATAATCTGCAAAAGGTCACTTTCCCTGACAGTGTCCTCATCCGGCCTCGCTGCAGCCCGATACGCTTCACAGCGGTCTGTGCTTTCGGCGGCATGCACTGTGCTATCGGACACTTCTTCCGGCTTCATATATTTCTGCCGGAGATCCTCGTGCTCCTGTGAAAAATAGCGGATTGAAATGTTTCTCGGCTGTGCAAATTTTTCAAACCGGATCAGATAACTCGCCCTTTTTGCATCAACGCGCTCGATCGTTCCCTTTCCAAAAATATGGTGCTCAACCACATCCCCAGCCTTGCGGGCATCCTCCCGCTCCATCTCGATCTCCCTGTCCAGCTTCGCCGCATAACTCCTGCTCTCCTGTCGCAGATCTTCCGGGATCTGGCCGATCCGCACAAAGTTCTGTTCCCCGATCTCCTCGATAAAGCGCGAGACCAGCTTCTGCATGCCGTTCTGTGACGTCCCCTCCGAATCCATCAGAAACAGATACCGCTCCGCCCGGGTGATCGCCACATAACACAGCCTCCGCTCCTCCTCCAGCCCCAGATTCTTCCGCTCCCCGATCGTCTTCGCCGAAGGGAAGACGCCCTCCGTAAAACCCAGGATAAACACGACCGGAAATTCCAGTCCCTTCGATGCGTGTATCGTCATGAGCTTCACCGTGTCGCGCTGATCCTCCTTATCCTCCCCGGACTGGAGCGCGATCTGCTGCAAAAACTCCTCAAGACTCAAGTTCTCTCCAAATTCCCGCTCAAACTCATTGGCAATGCGCTTGAATTCCGCGAGATTGTCCAGACGTTCCTCGTCGCCCAGCTCGCGAATGTACCCTTCATAGCCGGAATCCCTCGTCACTTCATTGACAATATCCGATATCCGTTTTTCCCGATAACGCTCCCGCATTCCCTCAATAAAATGAACAAACGACGCCACGTCACTGTTCTGAAATTCCTTCGCCTCCAAGTGTGCGGACAACGTTGAAAAAAGCGACTTGTCTGGTTCCTTCAACCTTTCGAGTTCATTCATCTTTGCCCGTCCGAACCGCCTGCGCGGCGTATTGACAACACGCCGGAAGCAGGTATCGTCATCATATGCGATCAGTTTCAGATACGCCAGGATATCGAGGATCTCCATTCTCTGATAAAAGCGCACGCCCCCAAAGATCTCATACGGAATATTTTTCTCAACCAGCTTCTTCTCCACAACGCGCGACATAAAACCAGCGCGGTAGATGACAGCAAAATCCGAATACCGCAGTCCCTGTGATGCGCGCAGCTTTTGGATATTCCCGATCACATGATCCATCTCCTCAAAATCATTCCTGGAGTGATAGTGGATCACAGGCGCACCGGGCGCATTTCTTGTAAAAAGATCTTTTTTCAGCCGGAGCCGGTTCTTTTCGATCAAAGTATTCGCGCATTTTAAGATCTGCGGCGTCGAGCGGTAATTCTGGTTCAGAATGATCGTGCGGGTCGATTCATGGCTTTTGTCAAACTCCACAAGAAGCTTCACATCAGAGCCGCGCCACTCGTAGATATTCTGATCCGGGTCGCCCACGATCATCAGATTGCGGTACTGGTCCGACAGGATATCCACCAGCCGCATCTCCACCGCCGAGCTGTCCTGAAACTCGTCCACCATAATGTAATTGAGCCTGTCCTGCCACTTCTCCCGCACCTCGGGATCCTTTTCCAGCAGATGGATCGCAAACGCGATCAGATCATGGAAATCCAGCGAATACGTCGCCTTCTGCCGCTGCAGGAATTCCTCCACGATGCGGTCGTCCTGATCCCTGATCTCATGCAGGATCTGACACGGCTGCGGATCACACAGCCTCGCCACGTACGCGCCATCCTTTTTGGCATATCCGATCTTCCTTAAGATCATCTCAAAACTGGCATGATCCAGTTTCAGTTCAAACTTCTGATAGATCTCGCCAAGGACCGCTTTCTGCTGCGTACTGTCGATGATCTGAAACTGCTTGTTCAGAAACAGCTTTTCCGGATTCTCCCGCAGCAGCCGGTTGCAGAATCCATGATAGGTACAGATCAGGCTCGTGTCGTACTCGCCGCCGATCAGCGCACGGATCCTGCGCCTCATCTCACCCGCCGCCTTGTTGGTAAACGTCACGCACAGGATATTGAAAGGATCGATCCCGTACTCCCGCACAAGATAGGCATACCGGCTCACAAGCAGCTTCGTCTTGCCGCTTCCCGCGCCCGCGATCACCCTGACATAACCTTCCGTCCCGAGCACTGCTTCTCTCTGCTTTTCATTCAGGCTGTCCAATAGATTCGCCATAGTGCCTCCCCCCTCCGCACAAATGTGATCTCGCTCTCTTCGTGTATCCGGTTACAAATTCGTGTTTGGCATTCGTATATCCGTCACGATCATGCTCATATGATTTCCAAAGCGACAGCTTCAGTTTTTCATATTCTTTTGCAGCCATCGGGTTGCGATTCATGTAATCCCTGAAATACACTTCATCATTATCACCCCAATACCTCAGATGTAAGTGAAATACTTTTGAGGCAAAACCTTTTTCTGTATATCCTTTATTAAATGACATCCTTCGCGGCTCTTCTGCCATGCAGATATATCCATTCTGCACGATCCGCTCTTTCGCACCGCTCATGTCATTTTCCAAAGGGATCTCGACCAGGATATCAATGATCGGTTTCGCCCATATGTTTTCTATCGCAGTACTTCCTATATGGCTTATCCGCACCCTCATATTTGAAAAAAGAGCGCATAATCCCTGGTATTCCTCACGGTACCACAGTTCCCATTCGTCATTATGTTCCGTTAGATATATGGGAAATAACTGCCACAATTCTTCCAGTGTCATCTCAGATAATCTTTTTGACATAGCATCCTCCGTAAAATCTCCTAATCAATATCATACCATTATCACACTGTTATTGCCATCTTATTTCCATTAAATTTCTTCGTCCCGATAAACGTATACCAAACATATGTTGCGAAAATATTTTCTTTTTCTCTTGACAATTTCTCTCTCCCGATGTATGGTATGATTATATCGAACAGATAATCGATTGAATCTATCCTGCGAAGCTGTTATAATAAAGGAGATCCTATTTTCGAAGATGCTTTGACAACAAACAGGATCTGCTCAAGCTATATAATGCATTGAACGTCGATAAACAGAGAAGTGAGGTGTTAAATTTGTTATTGAATGAATTTGATGTAAAGATCTATGAACGCGGTCTTAAAGCAGAAGGTAAGGCAGAAGGCAAAGCGGAGTCCATTATCGAACTGCTCGAAGATGTCGGCGATATATCTGCCTCCCTCCGATATACGATCATGTCACAGACAGACCTCGGAGTGTTAAGCAGATTGCACAAGCTCGCTGCCAAAACACCCTCCATAGAAGCATTCGAAAAAGCAATCGATTTCGATCAAACAAAGTAAAAAAACGGTTCCGCCGTTTCACAAAATGCCTCCCTTCCTGCCTCATCCGGCTTAATGGCGGCGCAGATGGGCTGATGGCTGATGATCAAAGTAAACGGCGGAAAGATCAGGGATCATAAAAAATATTATTTTAGGTATTTTCAAATTCATCATTTTGGTATATGATAAGAGTATCACTTCTTTTTGCAGCACAGCCTATGATCCTGTCTGTATCCGGGCAGGCTGCAGCGTACAGATTTACTATGGAGACGTACCGAAGAGGCCGTAACGGGACTGACTCGAAATCAGTTTACCGGTATTATACCGGTACGAGGGTTCGAATCCCTCCGTCTCCGTTCATTTTGATCAAACAATTTTTCCAGTTTATAACATGATAAGAAAGGAACTCCTGATATGACAAAGCGACACAAAAATATTCTGACCCGTATCATAGCGTTTATTTTACTGTTCTCCCTGCTGGCGGCATCCCCCGCCATGGAGATCCGTGCAAAAGCAGCTCCCGCGGCCGCTGACAAAAAAGCATGCTGGATCTCTTTTCTGGATATCGAAGCGCTTTTGCAGGATAAGAACGAAAAAGATTTCCGTTCCAGGGTATCCGCCATGTACGACCGTGTCATTCAATACGGCATGAACACTGTGATCGTCCACGTCCGTGCCCTGGGCGATGCCATGTATCCTTCTGACTACTATCCGTGGGCAGAATATTTCACCACCGGCAGGCGAGATCCCGGTTATGATCCGCTGCAGATCATGCTCGATCTCGCTCATCAGAAAAACCTGCAGTTTGAGGCGTGGATCAACCCGTACCGCCTCTCCCGCAACAGCAGTTCAACGCTCAGCTTCAAGGCAACGTCCCAGTATGAAGCCTTTCGCTCTTTCTCGATCGAGTACACAGCGCCCGGCGGTCAGACCTGCCTGGTCCTTGATCCTGCGAAGCCGGAGACAAGGGAACTGATCACGAACGGCGTAAAAGAGATCGTGAGCAGATATGATGTGGACGGGATCCACTTTGACGATTATTTCTATGTGTCCGGCATGGCAGACAATGTGGATACCGCGACGCGGAAGAAAAATGTCAACGCACTGGTCTCACAGGTCTATAAGGCCATCAAATCCATCAGACCAGACTGTACTTTTGGGATCAGTCCCGCGGGAAATCCTGACAGTGCGCGCGATCAGGGCGCAGATATCGACACCTGGCTCTCCACTCCCGGATACGTCGACTATATCATGCCGCAGGTCTATTGGACGGATGTCTATGTGACAAGCAAAGGCGCGGAGCTCATGTTCACAAACAGATGCAGTGCATGGACGAAGATCAACAAGCTGGATCTGCCGCTCTATGTCGGGCTTGCCCTCTACCGGGCTGGTGAGAGATCCAAGACCGACCTGGGCTGGTCGACCAGCGACACCAACCTCGCCTACCAGTATCTGACTGCGAAGCAGTTTGGTTACGACGGCTACGCACTGTTCCGCTACCAGTGGCTCGAGAAGGACATCGCCGCCGCAGAGTTGGATCATCTGAAAGACTATTGATCTAAATGATGCCGCCTCGTCTGCCGCCGCATGTTTTCGGCGTGTTCCTCCCTGATCTTCTGCTGCGCTTCCTCTGACGGCCACTGTATCCGTCCCCCGCCGCCCGAAAACCGATAGTTGGAGATATTCCCCTCCTCATCAAACGCGATATTAAATGATTCGATCGAGCCATAGGGATCCTGCTGCATCATCAGTGCGGATATCCTGTCCATGAGCGTCTGTGCCAGCGAGGGATCCTCCTCTAATTTTGCCTCCAGTTTTGGCGGAACGATCACGGCGTACTTTCCCCGCGCCGCATTCAGCCTTGCCTGCACGCCGGAATCCAGCATGGACGGTTCCCGCGTTGACGGCTTCCAGCTCAGGACAGACTCGTCCACTTCATCTGCAAAAAACTGCTCAAACGGATAATCATTGCGCTCCCATGCAGACGCGCTGATCCCTGAAGTGTCCATCACATGGTATTTCAATCCGGGAAACCGTACAGTCAGCGCCCCCTCAAAATCCTGTCCCTTAATACTCGCCGCAAATACACTCTGAAACCGGGGATACGGCTCCACAGGATTCTGACTGTAAAGACCGCCCAGATACAGCGCATTTCCATTCTGACCATAAAGACCGCCCAGATCATTGACACTCGCATTCTGGCGGTATAAGCTGCTCAGATAATAATCACTCAAAAGACCCGAAAAATCAAAATTCATCCTGACCGCTCCTTTTTATTTTTTCCACAGTATAGCATATCCTTTTCACATATTGAACACAAAAGGAACGAAACACCCCAGATCATGGAATGAAATGCACGGGTCTGTGCAGAAACGGCTCCACAGGAATCCGCATTCCTATGGAGCCGTATCTTTATAATCTCTTCAAAAGTTCCTCTCTCGCAGCCTCATATCCCGGCTTGCCGAGCAATGCGAACATGTTCTTCTTGTAGCTCTCCACACCAGGCTGGTTAAACGGATTGACACCCAGCAGATATCCGCTCAGCCCGCACGCAAACTCAAAGAAATAAAACAGCTCGCCCAGATAAAACTCGCTTACCTCCGGCATGTTCACCATCAGGTTTGGAACCTGTCCGTCCGTATGCGCGAGCACAGTTCCGTTCATCGCGCTCTTGTTGACAAAATCAACCGTCTTCCCGGCAAGATAATTCAGTCCGTCGAGATCCACCGGCTCTGTGCCGATCGTGATCTCCTCCCTCGCCTTCTCGATATTGAGAACCGTCTCGAACATCACTCTCGCACCGTCCTGAATGAACTGCCCCATGGAATGAAGATCCGTCGTCAGATCGACGCTCGCGGGGAACAGACCCTTCTGATCCTTGCCCTCAGACTCGCCAAAGAGCTGCTTCCACCACTCTGACACATAGTGCGCGCTCGGCTCATAGTTGCAGAGGATCTCAACCGCCTTTCCTTTTCTCAGAAGGATATTTCTGACAGCCGCATACTTCATGGCGTCGTTCTCCTCAAACGGAAGCTCCAGAGCGCTCTTTCTTCCGCTCGCAGCGCCTTCCATCAGTTTATCGATATCCGCACCGCTCACCGCGATCGGAAGCAGGCCGACCGCTGTCAGCACAGAGAAACGGCCTCCCACATCGTCGGGAACGACAAACGTCTCATATCCTTCCTCTGTGGCAAGATTCTTCAAAGATCCCTTTGCCTTGTCTGTCGTCGCATAGATCCTCTTTGCCGCGCCCTCTTTGCCGTACTTCTTCTCCATCATTTCTTTGAATACACGGAATGCAATGGCTGGTTCTGTCGTCGTACCGGATTTGCTGATCATGTTGATCGAGAAATCCCTGTCGCCGATCACGTCCGTCAAATGCCTGATATACGTAGAGCTGATCGAATTTCCCACGAAATAGATCTCAGGAGTCTTACGGATACTCTTGTCCACCATATTGTAAAAGCCATGGCGCAGGAATTCGATCGCAGCCCTCGCTCCCAGATACGAGCCGCCGATACCGATCACCAGCAGTACCTCGCTGTCATTCTGGATCCGCTCTGCCGCCTTCTTGATCCGTGCGAACTCCTCCTTGTCATAGTCTACCGGCAGGTCGATCCAGCCCAGGAAGTCATTGCCTGCACCAGTCTTGTTTACAAGCACCTCCTTCGCGTCAAGCGTGAGCTTTTTCATGTACTCGACCTCATGGTCATTGATAAACTGTGCCGCCTTTGAATAATCAAACGTTACCTTGCTCATTTACATTCTCCTTTACAATAATCAACACTATGCTTTATCCGTCACTCCAAACCATGCCGCTCTGTACCCGTGAATTTGTACAAAATCCATAATCCGAAATGCCCTATGTCTTATATTCTAACAAAATTTCCCAGAGAAATCAATTACTATCTGTTGTTTTCTACACCCGGTTTCCAATGATCGAGCGCAGGATCTCCTCCAGCTCATGTGCCTCCTCCTGTGAAAAGACAGGCGCTTTGGCAAGCTCCCTGTCCGATTCTTCCTGGTCCGGTGTCTCCTCCGCAGCCTTGATCTCTGATGTACCCCGCCGCTCAGCCTTGGCACTCTTCTCCTGCGCCAGCTCCCACAGAAGCTTTTCCTTCTCCACTATGCCGTGTTCAAGCCGCTGTGCCACCGTATTCTCCAGATAATCCGTGAGGTTTGTCTTCAGCATCCGCCTGCGCCCCGGCATATCCACGATCGACATCGCACTCAGATACAGATAGATCCCGAAGAGACTGATGATATAATACGGAAGCAGATCCACAAACCTGTGCCCCTCGACAATACCGCTGAACACGCCAAAACCCGCGACAAAAACACCAGCCAGCATCAGTTGTCCCGAGAGATGTTTCATAAAATTGATGCTCATCCCCAAAACGCGGATACGGTTGATGTACTTGTCCACAAATACTGGTATGTTCGACACGCCCCCGTTGAGCTTGTAACAGTTGATAAAACGTTCCTTGCACTGTTTTAACAGCTTGTTGTCCGTGCCGGAGAGCGTGTCCGCCTGCTGGATCATTCTTTGGTATATCACGCCGATCGCCACCTGATATAAGATGCCGAGCGCCATAAAAACAATTGTCAGTAACATGGTTGTTGTTTCCTTCGTCATGAATCTCTACCTCTTTTCGTCCCGTTAATTCATATAACGTTTTATTGTGTTTTAAGTATAATCATTTCCAAACCTTACCACAAGACGTTTTACGGCAGAATCGTTCGACAAATTCATACAATACCTGTTCCATATCCCTCTTTTGCTCTTTGATCTAACGCATTCTGACAATTTTCATTTTTTATTTCTCAGATCAGCGCCTACCGCTCCGGCATCTGAAATCCCGAAAGCGCACTGTTCAGGTAATCGTTAAACGGCTTCATGATCCGGAAAAGCTCCGCTGCCCTGGCAAGAAACGCCTCCGCATCGCCCAGCTCATCATCGCTCAGCGGATACTCCAGATACCAGCTCTTATATTTCAGGTACTCCGCCTGCGGGTGATCCTTCTCGTATCCCGTCGGAACATTTTTCAGCGCTGTTCCCTTTACCGTGAAATGTTTCTCAAACGCAGGATCGTGTATGACCGCTTCCCACGCCCTGCCATTGTGGGAAATATAGTCCCGCACCATCGTCGTGGCGTCCTTGAACATGTCCGCAAACAGGCCGCCGCCCAAAAAGGACTGGCCGCCGGGTTTGATCATCAGATAATAGCCGACAGGGACGGGCAGTTTCCCCTTCGAGGAAATGTGGGCGCGGAATGCGGGATTATACGGCGATTTGTCATGGCTGAAACGGGTGTCGCGCACCAGCCTGAATGTGAGATCCTTCGGATCGTTATGCACGATACTGCTGTCAAACCTGCCGATCTCCAATATCAGCGCCTGCAGCAGCGCCTCAAACTCAGCGTTTGCTTCCTTATACTCCGCCTTGTGCGCATGATACCACTCGCGGTTGTTGTTCCTGTCCAATGATGTCAGATACTCTAAAATGATCTGTGTATTCAAACCTGTCATCTCCTTTACGAATTTTGAATAATAGAAAACTGTGTGGAATCCAGAAATTCCTGTATGAGCCGGCGCACCCGCTCGGGGGACTGATACGGCCTGCAGAACGAGAAATCCTGTGACAGATCGTCAATGTCCTCCATCGCCTGTTTCACCTCCACCATGGTCTGTAAAGGAATCTCAGAGGCCGTCATAAAGTCCAGCTTCTGCGGATCCAGCCGGCGGCTCTGGATCGCATAATTCAGCCGGTCTCTGCATCTGCATTTGCCGTTTCCATACTCCCCGCAGTACTGTCCCAGAAATTCCGCCATCTTTTTGCGCACCCTGGAAAGCCGCTGCCGGTACGCTTCCGGCGTCATCCCCAGAATATCCCCCGCAATGCGGCTGTCCACTTTGAACATCGTTCCCAATATGAAGATACATCTGCTCTCCGTGTCAAGGCACTGCAGCATCACGTTGGTACACGACATCTTGAGCTCCTCCGCCAGGATCCCCTTCTCCACATTCTGCGTCAGATCCGGCAGATCCTGCACTTTTGCGTTTTCTATGTCATTCCCATAGTACTCGAAGCTGAGCGGAAACTGAGCAAACATGTGCTTCCTGTAATCTCTCAGATGATTGACGGCGATGCCAAAGACCCATGTCGTAAATGCGCTCTCCCCTCTGAAAGAGGACAGATGCGTGATCATCCTGAGCAGGATATCCTGTGTAGCGTCCTCCGCGTCCGCAAAAGTGCCGAGCATTCGCAGGGACAGGTTAAATACAATGTCCTGCACACCTGCGACAAGTGTTTCCAGGGCTTTCTTATCCCCTGCCGTCGCCTGGGCGACCAAAGCCTGCAATTCTTCATTCGTTTTTTTATCCATCGTTTTTACCTCCTTGTCTTATTAGACTGCGTTTTTGTGCCCGTGTGACAGAAAAATTGATCCGGATAGCAAATAGTCCTTCATGAACCACACGACTTATAATGTTTTACTCCGAACCGCCATACGAAATAGCAGATAAGCAAAAACACAATAATTCCCAAAGGATAGAATGCCAGATGCCAATCGCGCGTTTTGCCCAGCAGAAACTGCAAGGGATAATATTGGATCAATGTATATGGAATCACATAAGTACAGAACCGCAGAATCCCTTTCCCATAAATGTCTATGGGATACTTTCCGTGCGATCTTGCCCCGTATGTCAATACATTGATCAGCGAAGTATCCTGAATGGAAAAAAAGCAAAAGCTCGCCTCCAGCATAAACAATCCCATAAACAATAACATCCCCCCTGTGATCATGGCAGCCATCGTCCAGACAGTCATGATGTTCCATGCGATCTGACTATGCCTGATCCCCAGCGCCAGTGTGACAAAGGCAGTCAGCAGCGGTCCGATTCTCCCCACTGCAAAGTTCGTTCCCATGATCTGGAGGATCAGACTGCATGGTCTGAGCATCATTCGGTCAAATGCGCCGCTCCTCACCATCCCTGAAAAAGTTTTGAATCCATTGCCAAACAGCTCCGCAAATGTAAAGGACATTTGAACGACAGAAAAACACAGCAAAACATCCCCATAGGTGTAACCTTTTATCTGTGTAAAGCCGGAGAACAGGAATTGAATCGAGATCAATTCACAAAATGCTATCATGAACCGCGCAATGACCATCAGCAAAAAAGACAGTTTATATTCCATTACGCTCTGTGTACAGACAGAGGCATACCTGAAATACAATCTTAAATTTTCTCAGAAGTCGCGGACGGCGATCTTAGACACTGCGTCTAATCCGATCGTCGGCTCGTCCAGAAACAGCAGCTTCGGTTCATGCAGCAAAGAGGCGGCAATTTCGCAGCGCATGCGCTGTCCCAATGACAACTGCCTTGTGGGTGTTTTTAATATCTCCTCCAGATGTAAAAGCTGCGTCAGTTCGTCCAGTTTGCTGCGATACCTCGGCGCAGGTATGGAATAAATGGACTGCAAAAGTTCAAATGAATCCACGACCGGAATATCCCACCATAATTGCGAGCGCTGCCCAAAAACAACACCGATCTGCCGGACATACTCCTTCCTGTCTTTCCAGGGCACCTGGCCGTTCACCAGACATGTTCCGCTGTCCGGTATCAATATTCCGCTCAGGATCTTGATCGTAGAGCTTTTGCCCGCCCCGTTCGGGCCGATATAACCTACCATTTCACCATTGTCTATGGAAAAACTGATATGGCTGATGGCATGAATCGTGTTGTACTCTCTCTTAAAAAGCGATCTTACCGCATTGCCGAGTCCGGACTCGCGTCTGGCTACCCGATAAGTCTTGCAGATATCGTTAAATTCTATCAAAGCAAATCCCTCCTTTCCTGTAGAAAAAATCCGGATCCACCGGTTGTCCTGATCTCTTTCAACAGGGATATTTTATGGGCATTTATCAGCCGATAAAAAAATTTTACCATAAAAATAAAAAAAGAGTAGACTTGTAATCAACTTTGTGGTAAGCTTTATAATTAGTAGCGCCTAAAAACCGATATTGCGCCGAGAGACTTTACTTAGTCTCTCGGTCTTTTTATTCTGCCTGGTATCAAGCAGATACAGGCAGGTTTATGATCCTTTTTGTCCGGGCAGATATTGCAACCGATGCCAAAAATATGATAGAATTCAAGTGCACCCGAAACAGACTAAATCTTTATAGTGATCCACCAACCCAAAATACTCTGATACACACAAAACAAGGAGGAAGAAGCCATGCCATTTACAGAAATTTGTATTTATCAGGTCAAACCCCAAAAGATTGAGGAATTTGAATCGCTCATGCTGGAAGCCAGGAGTTTTCTGGAGAAACAGCCGGGTCTTCTCACACTGCGCCTGGTCAAGCGGGGGTATCATATTGACATGGAACAGATCAGAGAAGGTCTTCCCCCGCTGGCGATCACGCGCGTAGTAAAATGCGTCAAGTACATGCTCTACTGGGAATTTGACTCGAAAGAAAGCTACGGCGCGGCACAGAAAAATCTCTATGACAGCTATTGGAAGTCCATCGAAAAATGCCTGATCGTCCCGCATGACAAATATTTGGGCGAGGTACTGTTCTAACTCCCCGCCCGCTGATACGCAACAACGCGGAACCACCTGCTTCGGTAGTTCCGCGTTTCAACTGATATAACGGCTGTTCAGCACTCCAATAATTCCAAAGTACATGTCCTGGCAATCGACTGACGGATCCGGGCACGGAGCGGCAGCACCGAAGCAGGCGATACCGACAACTCGTCAATTCCTATGGCAAGAAAAGTTTCCAGCAATGACAGATCCGCCCCCAGTTCTCCGCAGATGCCGATCCAGATACCCGCTTTATGCGCAGCATCCGCAGCGATCTTCAACGCCCGCAGGACCGCCGGGTGATGCGGGTCAAAAAACTTTCCAAGATCATTTGCCTGCCGGTCGCATGCCAGGGTATACTGTGTCAGGTCATTGGTCCCGACAGAGAAAAAATCAACCTCTTTTGCCAGTTCCTCCGCAACCAGAATGGAAGCCGGCGTCTCGATCATAATACCGATCTCCGTATCTTTTTGGTACGGAACGCCCTCGGCATCCAGTTCTGCCATCACTTTCTGACATGCTCTTTTGCATTCCTTCACTTCCCACACAGATGTGATCATCGGAAACATGATCGCTACTTTCCCATAAGCGGAAGCGCGGTACAGAGCCCGGAGCTGGGTGCGGAATACTTCGGGACGGTTCAGGCAGATGCGGATCGCACGTACACCCAGGGCAGGATTTTCTTCCTTCTGGAGTCCAAAGTAGCCTACCTGCTTGTCAGCGCCGATGTCCAATGTGCGTATGACCACTCTCCTGTCTTCCATGGCGGCAGCCACTTCCTTGTATGCCTGAAACTGGTCTTCCTCAGATGGATAATCATCAGAAGCAAGGTACAAAAACTCCGAACGGAACAGGCCGATCCCCCGTCCGTCGTTTGACAAAACAGCCGAAATATCCTCAGGGGAGCCGATATTGCAGTACAGCATGAGCTTCCTGCCATCCAATGTCACATCTTCCTGCCCCTTCATGTTCTGCATCAGCGCTTTCATTTCCTGCTGTTTTTCATACTTTCCCTGAAAGGCCGCCAGCGTGATATCATCCGGTTCCACAGCCACCTGTCCGGTTTCACCGTCAATGTAAGCCGTCCGCCCGCCGATCTCTGGTTTCAGTGCGTCACCCAGCCCTGAAATGGCCGGGATCCCCATAGTGCGCGCCAGAATGGCTGTATGGCTGTTTCCCGATCCGCCCTGCGTAATAAAACCAAGGATTTTGCTTTTGTCAAGCTGGATCGTCTCAGACGGCGCCAGATCATCGGCAGCCAGTATCACTGGTACTTCCGAGTCAATACCGCCCTCGACGACGCCCATAAGGTTATTGAGTATCCGGCGGGTCACGTCTTTGATATCCGCAGCCCTCGCCTGCATATAGGCATTATCCATCGCGGCAAGCATGGCCGCAAATTTCTCACCGGCAATTTCCACCGCCCGCTCTGCAGTACACTTTTCCTCCGCCAGCGTTTCCATCATGCACTCCACATAATCCTCATCCTCCACAAACATGGCATGGGTCTCAAAAAGAAGCGCCGCTTCCTCACCCGTCTCCCCCCGGACCTTTTCCGCCAGCGCGTTCAATTGGGTAACAGCTTTTTCCTGAGCGGCAATGATACGGCTCTTTTCCGTCTCAGGATCGGAGGCAGGCGCATCTGTGATCGTGATCTTGGGGCGCTGGAAGAAATAGACCGGACCGTTAGCAACGCCCTTTGAAACACCTTTTCCCTGTATTAAGATCATATTGCCCTCCTTATGCCGCTTACAGATTATCCTTAAAGAACTGTTCCATGGCAGATGCGTTCGCCTCCTCGTCGCCTCCTTCAATGATGACGGATACGGTGTCGCCCTGCTTGATGCCAAGCCCCATGAGCGCCATAAGCTTGGAAGCTGTGGCAGACCTGCCGTCTGCCGTGGCGATCGTGACAGTGCTGTCCAATGCTTTGGCTGCCTTAGCCAGCAGTCCGGCCGGACGGGCATGGATACCTACAGGATCATTAATGGTGTACTCGAATTTTTTCATAGTAATACTTCCTTTCTTTTAAAACACAAAAATTCTAGTTTTTACGTAGATAGATTATGCCGCTAAATATGTTTTTCGGCGTAGGTATACTGGAAAA
>VSNO01000059.1 GCA_009774375.1 Lachnospiraceae bacterium | reverse complement strand
CTCCTCTGTGATCTCCACATCCTCGATATTTAACTGCTCCTCGATGATCTCTTTAATCTTCTCTAACATGTTGTTTCCATCCTTTCTTTTTTCACTTTTCACTTTTTCGTTTTACTTTGTTTTTATCTCAAATAGCGGCTTCAATACTCTGATCTGTTTTGACTCTCAAATATTTTGGATATCAAATATTTTGATTATCAAAGTATTTACTGGCATTAGAATATACCCTGACGATCTGATTGTCAACTACTTTTTTCCAGATTTTGCTGATTTTATTTTTTGTTTATTTTTTGTATGCTTTTATTCCTGCCATTGTCACCACTTCCCATAAGAACAACCATTCTCCCGGATCACCGCGCGCAGCTCCACAAAGCATCCGCACGCCCTGCACATACCCGCCTCAAGATAATCACACGCCTTACAGACAGACAGGCGCTCCCCATAGAGCGCCTGATCAGCTTTGATATCCTCATCCAGTCTCCGGATGTAGTCGTATAGATTATCCATGTAGGCTTCCCTGTCCATCTCACGCAGAAGGCACTTCCGGCAACGCTTTTTATTTGCCTCTTGTCCGCCTGTCTCCAAAGTCATTTCCTCCATGAAATATTGTACTGTTTTATGCTTCGGCATCCGCTCTTTTCACCCGCAGCTGCACTACACTGCACGCGGGCATCGTGAGCGTGACACCCCTGTCAGTGATCTGAAAATCCTTAAACTCCGCTTCCATGACATTGCCGGGATTCTCAAAGGTATTGTACGCATCCATCCGATTCGTCACGATCGCCGCCGTCACCTCACCCGGCCGGAGTTCTGCAAAGGCGATCTGCACCTCCTCGCTGTCCGTGACAGAGAGATTATTCAGGGTGATCGTCACAACACCGTCCTTGTCGACAGAGACAGATTCCTGAAGGTTCGGAACCATATAGTCCTCGTCCATTCCGATCTCTTTCGTGCCGTCAAGATAACTCTCCACCAGCTCCGCATCCTGATGGTACCTGTACATATGAAATACATGGTAAGTCGGCGTAAGCAGCATCCTCGGCCCGTCCGTGAGGATCACCGCCTGCAGCACATTGACAAGCTGCGCGATATTCGCCATCTTCACGCGGTCGCAGTGCTTGTTGAACACATTGAGCGAAAGCCCCGCCACAAGCGCATCGCGCATGGTATTCTGCTGGTACAGAAATCCGGGATTCGTGCCAGGCTCGCAGGTAAACCAGGTTCCCCATTCGTCACAGATCAGCCCGATCTTCTTCTCAGGGTCATATTGATCCATGATTGCAGCGTGCATCCTGATCAGATCTTCTATATATAATGCCTTGTACAGTGTCTTATACCAGGTCTTCTCATCAAACTCCGTGGCGCTGCCCTTCTCTTCCCAGCCTTCAGGGTGCACATAGTAGTGCATGGACAGACCGTCCATATAACCATGGGATCCCTCCGCCGCATTCTCATAGCAGGTCTTTAACACTTCTTCTGTCCAGTAGGTGTCGTCCACATTCGGCCCGCCGCAGATCCTGAAGATCTTCTGATCTTTTTTATAGTTTCTCACAAAAGTCTGGTATCTTCTATATAAATTGGCGTAGTAGCCCGGTGTCATGTTGCCGCCGCAGCCCCAGTTCTCGTTGCCTATCCCAAAATAATCGACATGCCACGCCTTCTCATGACCATTCTGTTTTCTGAGCTCTGCCATGGGAGACACGCCGTCAAACGTCATATACTCCACCCACTCGGACATCTCCTGCACTGTGCCGCTCCCGACATTGCCATTGATGTAGGTCTTACATCCGATCTGCCCGCACAGCTCAAAGAACTCATGTGTGCCAAAACTGTTATCCTCAGTCACACCGCCCCAGTTCGTGTTGATCATTTTCTTTCTGGATTCCCTAGGTCCGATGCCGTCCATCCAGTGATATTCGTCCGCAAAGCATCCGCCCGGCCAGCGCAGCACCGGCAGCTTCATCTCGCGCAGCGCTGCCACGACGTCATTCCGCATGCCATTCGTATTGGGAATCTCAGAATCTTCGCCGACATAGATCCCCTCGTAGATGCAGCGTCCGAGATGCTCCGAGAAATTGCCATAGATCTCCGCGTTGATGTGTCCTTTTTTGTTCTTTTCGTTGATGTAAAGTTTTGCCATTTTCGTAAATGCCTCCTAGATATATTTAAAATTATGAATGCCGTGACTCATCACCGCGCAGATCAAAGACCGGTCTGCCATTCTCCCACCGGATCTTCATGAGCATCGTGTGCCTGTTGGGATCGTAGAGCGGATCCCCCTCGATCACGCTCTCCCTGCGGGCATGATACACCAGGATATCATTGCCCTCCTCATCGACCGTGAACGAGTTATGTCCCGGCCCGTACACCTCCAGAGAAGGATCAGAAGCCAGCACCGGATGGCGCTCCTTTGTCCACGACAGCGGATCGAGCAGATCCGCGCCGCTGTCCGCCGTGAGCATGCCCATGCAGTAGGGCGCACCCGTCTCGCTTGCCGAGTATGTGAGGAATATCTTCCCTTCCCTCCTGATCACAGCCGGTCCCTCGTTCACCCAGAATCCGACTCTCTCCCAGTCGTAATCGGGCGTGGTCAGGAGCACCTGGACCGTCTTTAACTTATTTGGCGTTTCCATCTCCGCGATGTACAGATTGGAGATCTGCTTCCCCACACCGACCTTCTCCGCCCACACATAATAGCGCTTTCCTCCGTCCTCAAACACAGTGCCGTCGAGCGAAAAAGCGCGGAAAGAAAACGCATCGTCGTCCGCACACTGCATCCTGCCAAGCTCTTTCCATGTGCCGGTCATCGGGTCGTCGTCCGCGCACTCCAGCACATAGGGCCGTATATTCCAGATATCCTCCTTCTCCCCGGCGGCAAAATAGATGTACCATCTGCCATCCAGGTAATGAAGCTCCGGCGCCCAGATATGTTCGCTCATAATGCCGGACGCGTGCTTATTCCAGATCGTCACTTCCTCAGTGTCAGCGATCCCTGCAAGCGTGTCCGCGCACCGCAGCACGATCCTGTCATAAGCCGGCACGGATGCTGTGAAATAGTATCTGCCATTGTCCTGCCTGCATATAAACGGATCTGCCCTCTGCAATATCCAGGGTTCATTGTATCTCAACTGTGTATCCACTCCTCATTTTCCTCCTGTTTTGCGGATTTTATTTTTGTCAAAATTAAAATAGTTCAATTACATCTAAATTATAAAGGTTTTTGTATTTTTTGCAATACATTTTCGAGGAATAAATTCTTTTCGTTATATTACCCATTTCTGTGCAGAAAACTTATCCATTTTTCACAAGAACTCCCATTCACCTGCTTTGGCGGGCACTGCGATCAGGATCGTGAATAATTCCCTTAATATAGATTCAACTTCTTTAACCGCCTCCCCAGCAGCAGAATCAGAATGCCCTTCGCGATATAAATCCTTAGAAATATCACTAATCCTCGGATGAACATTTTTCCATAATCGTAAATTTACAGGCCCTTCAACAATATGTTTTATGCCCAAAGCAGCTACATTAAGAATGAACATTCCATAAGGATTAACAGAGCACAAAATATATGCAACTCTGGGCAACTCAATTCTGAGGCTGCACATAAAAATGGAAATATACTGTGTCTCTGTTCGCCAGATATATAAATTTCTTTTTCCTGTCCGCTCCTGCCACGGCAGGATATCTCTCTTCCAGTCCCGTCAACCCATTTACTCCTGTGCTTTCTTTAAGAACTGTCTGGAAATAACCGGTAAAGCAGACAGGCATTCCGACAAGTGAGCTCCATGGCTTATTACCAGCAGTTCTTTTCCTCGTGGCACTATACCCATAAAACCAGACTGTTTCAATAAATAAATGTGTAAAAAGTTGCATTTTTGTACTGAAAATTCCGTATCTGGAATCAGTCCAGCTTCATAAAATAACCTTTTTTACAATCACGATAACGCTATAATAAGTTCACCAAAACACGAAAGGAGCAGTTTTTATGAAAGTGAAGAAATTAAAATTTACGGTCCGCGCAGAAGAAGACCTGCTGAGAAAATTTGGTTATATTGCAAAATATAATGCACGTTCCGCAAACAGGGAATTAGAATTCCTTATGAAGAAACGGATTGCTGAATTCGAGAAAATGCATGGAAAAATTTCATATGAATAAGCTCTCCTATGTAATCACACTAAAAAATCCCTTCCGGTTTTTCTGTCCCGGAAGGGATTCCTGTTTTTCCATATGAAGTTGTATAAAAAGTTTATATTTTCCCGCAAGCATGAGGACTGAGGTAATACAGATGCTTGAATGAACGGCATATGCACAATCCAGATACACTTTTCCTCACTCCAGACGTTCTATCCCCGAACCAGCCAAAATATATGTCAGTGTCTCATAATTTTATGACTTCTTTTTTGCCGGTGCAGCAGATGATGTGCGATGTCGGTGCCGACATAATTTTACGACAAAGTCCAGCACATACTCCACATCATTCATGACGATTCTCATTTCCATTTGTCACAACCACTTTTCCGTCCGTTATCTCCAGCGTGCAAAAAACCGGCCGCTCCTGATACTTATCATTCGGATAGTGCAGCACATACTTCATCGTCCCATCCGGCGCATAAAACATCATGCCATGTCCGCCGTTTTCAGGAAATACCGGTTCTTCCAGATGTTTCCATATCCCTGTTATCTCTCCGGAATCAGATACGGCTGTTCCCACGGCGTAACCGCGTGTGCTCCAGCTCGACCACAGCATATAAAGCCGTCCGTCCTTTCCGTGAAATACACAGGGACCATCTGTAAAATATACATTTCCTTTCATTCCAAACTCCGCCTCGGCAAACGGCACTGGTCTGGCCCATGGCGCAGATATTGCAGAAAATAATACCAACGGCTGCCCGACAGACTGTCTCATGTCCGCTGTGAGCTCGATCACACACATATCTCCGTCCGGCGTATCCTCAAAGGAATGCGAAAAGATGAGATATTTTCTGTTGTCCTGAAAATATAAGGTCCCGTCAATACTCGTCCAGTCTGTCGGGGTTAACTTTTCACTGTACAGTTCAAACGGTCCCTCTGGCCTGTCGGACTTTAAGATATAAATTCCTTTCTTCACAGTCTTGCTTCCAAAAGTTGTGACCAGATAATAAAAACCTTCATATTCATAGCATTCCGGCGCCCAATAAAACCGATCTGCAAAAAAGCCTTCCGGTCTGTGAAAAATCTCAAACGGCCCATCCCATGTTTCAAAATCTTCACTGATATAGCAGTCAAAACCGTCTGCCACTCCCCAGCAGGTCGCACTTCTTGTTCCATAGAGATAATATTTTCCCCTGGTGTACAAAACATATGGATCTCTGATATTGATTTCTGTTACTTTCATAGCCCTTCCTATATCCAGTGCAGGACGGGCTGTCACAATCGTCCCCGTCCTGCATGTAATCCTGAAAACTGTTAAAAAGATCATCTTTCCATCTGATTTGTCCAAATCTTTTTATATCGCGTCATCTGCAAAGTTCCTTATTAACAGTTCCTTATTGACAGTTCTTAGTTCACCACTCAAATACTTTCCTGATCTCCCTGACCTCCTCCTGCTGTGAACAGCATTTCACTTTGACAGGAATCCCGGTCTGTTCTGTCATGATGAGCAGCACCCAGTCTTTCTCCTCGCCTGCCGACGGCGCCGAAACGGTAAGGTCTGCACCCGAGAGGACCACGGACTCTGGCTGGTCTGTAGTTGTCTGTTCATCTTTGTAAAATTTTCCATCCCTTGGATTATACCACCATAGATATACTTTTTTATGAGGCGCATCCCAAAAGGCATCCAGTTTAAGCGTTGCTGTCCCTCCGCCTGGAAAATATACGCAGAGCGTTTTCCGATCGGGGCTTGCGCACGCCTGGATATGCAGATCCATTTTGTCATTTGGCATCTCCGGACAGATCTCCCAGACGGGCTGATAGGTCATGATCTGCAGGTCATCTAACAGCGCCCGTATATACCGGATCTGTTCAGCCCCTTCGTAATGCAGGGCCTCATACCATGTACAGGGATTAAAATCACTGCGCTCCTTCTCCGAGATACTGCACCACACACATCCGTGTCCGTAGGTGTGGCCAAAAGCGCCTGAAAACAATGCCCAATAAGCGCGACTGCATAGGCTGTCTGTGTCGTCAGCGCGAGACGGCCGTTTGCGGTAAAATACTCTGCCTGCAGCGAAGCCTTGATCTCCTCCGCCAGCGTCCTGTAAGAAGCGGCCTCTTCCTCCCTGCCCAGAAGCTTCGCCGCTTTCGCCACGATATCCGCAGAGTGATAATAATATGCCGTGGCGATATACCCGTCCTCGGTTGCGCCCTTAAAGCCGTCATCTCCCTCGCCGTCCAGCGCCAGCCAATCTCCAAAGTGAAATCCCACATCCCAGCGGCGCCTTCCTCCTGTGGCTTCATCAATCCCTTTGATGTAGTCCACCCACTGCCGCATACTGTCAAACTGTTCCTTTAAGATATTGATATCCCCGTAATACAGATACAGATTCCATGGAATGATCGTCGCCGCGTCGCCCCACACGGAACAGGTCGGGCCATTCTCATGAAAAGCCGGTATGACCGATGTCACATGTCCATATTCCTGCTGCGTCTCGAACAGATCATGGCTGAACTTGCGAAGGAAATTGTAACTGTCCATATTGAAGCACGCTGTGCCTGAGAATACCTGCGTGTCCGCTGTCCATCCCATGCGCTCGTCCCGCTGCGGGCAGTCCGTCGGAATGTCCACATAATTGCTCTTCTGTCCCCACATCGCATTCTGAATCAGCTGGTTTACCTTGTCGTTGCTTGTTGTGATCCATCCAGTCTGTTCCAGGTCACTGTAGAGCACACAGCCGGTAAACTGCTCTGCGCTGATTTCCTTTGTAAAGCCTTCTACTTTGACATAGCGGAATCCATAATACGTAAAATGCGGCTGTACATCTTTTGCGATTCCGTCTGAAATATAAGTAAATTCTGCCTTGGCTGTCCGCAGATTATCCCGGTAAAAATTACCGTCCTGCAGTACCTCGCCAAACTGCATATGGATCTTAACTCCCCTGGGCTCATCGACAGAAAACCGCAAAAATCCTGCCATATTCTGTCCCATGTCGATCACGGTTTCCCCCGCCGGCGTGTGAATGATTCCGACTGGTCTGATCTCCTCCTTGACAATCACCGGCTGTCCGTATCTGGCCGTCAGTCGCTCCGTTGGACCTTCCAGGATCTCGGCTTCATAAAATTCAGTATGGTCAGATGTTGGCACAAATGTCTCTCCATCGTAAATATTACTGAATATCACATCACCTGCCCTGACCTTCCAGGATTCATCAGAGAGGATCTTATCCTCCCCTCCCTGCGCGTCCTGCATCACCAGCTCCAAAATCATCTTGTGCTGATCGCCATAGTTGTTGACGGCATGATCCAGACCGAATCTCCCCTTATACCATCCGTCTGCCAGAAATACTTCCAGCTTATGCTGTCCGTTCCTGATCTGTACCTCATAAGTCTGGTACTGGATCCAGCGGTTGTAATCAGTACAGCCCGGCGTCAGATATTCATTCCCCACCCGCTCGCCATCCAGATATAACTCATACAGTCCCAAACCCGTGATGTAGATACGACTCTTTTTATACGCCTTGTCTGTTGTAAATTCTTTGATCAGTACCGGATTTGTATCTTTTAATTTACTGCAGCCGATCCACTTGCCTTCCCAGGACTCTTTCATCCTGGCAGTCTCGAACCACGCTGTATCGCTGACGGCGTGCTCTCCGTTATCCCCCCACACTTCTGCCTGCCAGTAGTATCTGGCGCGCGGCTTTAATTCCAGCGCCAGATCTGTACCGATCATCGTAAGCCCGGATGATCTTCCTGTATCATATACTACATCCTCAAATTCCGTGTCCAGAGCAACACGGATGCGGATGGCTTCTGCAGTCTTTGCCTGGGTATCTTCCACGCGGAACGATACCCTTGGCGTCCTGATCTCATATCCCAATGGATTGGTCAGATGGTTGGTCTGCATCCCTGTAATTTTCATGCGTCATTTCCCCCAATTTTTCTATTTAGAACTGGTATTTTCCAAAAAAGAAATCAGTGCATTTACAGATGCCTTTGCACCGCCCAGCGCTTTCATATCCGCACTGAACTCATTGACCGTTTCTTTATAAGACGAATCGTTTAATAAAATCTGTATCTTTTCTCTGAGCATCTCGCTGGTGATGGCTTCTTTGTCCAGCAGGGCAAATCCAAGCCCGTTGCGCTCAATCTGTCTTGCCGTGATGGCCTGCTCATCCATCTGCGGGATCGCGATCATGGGCACCCCATAATAAATGGATTCCCCTGTGCCGCCCATCCCTGCATGTGTAATAAACACGGATGCCTGAGACAGGATATCAAGCTGCGGGACCATCTTTCCCAGCTCCACATTCGCCGGTACATCCGTCAGGGACTCCGGATCGATCGCTCCCAGAGCGGAAAATACATTGATATCAAGATCCCGGACTGCATCGAACAGAATCGGATAATATTCCGGCCAGTTATTAAACGCCGTTCCAAGCGAGGAATATAACAGGGGTTTCCCATTATCAGGCGCCTGCCAGCTGCCAAACGTACTGCGCTTGCCAATCTGCACCCCCGTAAACACAAAGCTGTCATCAAACGTCTCATAGTTAGGCACCAGACGCTTCTGCATCATTACCAGGTTCGGATCCCCCTGTCCGTCAAAGATCTCTTTGACCGTCATCTTCCGGCATCCGTATTTTTCAACATACCCGTCCGCGATCTGGTCCGCCGCGATTCGGAGCGGATGATCTGCGGGAATGCCTTCAAAGGACGCTGCCACGGAGTAGCTTCCGTTGGAAGGATAGCTGGTGTACAGCATCACATTGGGAATGCCCAGGATATCCGCTGCCATGGTGCCGGCAATGCCCGCAAAATCATGAAGAATGGCATCCGGGCGGTCTTCTCTAAGCACGTTTAAAACATCCTCAATAAATGCGCCCGCCTCATTCAAAAACAGGAAAGGAACCACAGCCGCAACATTGTCTTCCTGTCCGTCTTTTTTCTCTTCTTTGCTCTCATTATGCTTATCATTTTCAGCCATCCAGGACTTCATCGGCACAAATTTTGCACCGGTCGGCTCAATGACCTTCCTGAAATCTTCTGTGGTAAAGTAAGTCACGCGGTGTCCCGCATTTACTAACTCTGTCGTGAGCGACAGTGTAGGATTGATGTGTCCGAAAGCGCCAAGCGATACGATTGCCAAATGCATAATTGATTCCTCCTGATTTTCATTATTTTTATGTAAGACCATGTGCAATCTCCGGTAGCAGTACACATGATGTCTTTTGTTGTCTTATATTTTAAGAAAACACGCCCTGAATTACAATGTAGTTTTTTTTTGATGAACCGACATATTTTTATGTCATTCCCTGAAATGAATGGTTTCCTGTTATATGAACCTTGCTGAGGCTGATATTGATTGCTGCTTTTTCGTTTTTTGTTTCTTTTATTTCTTTTTCTTCATTTCTTTTCTGCATTCATAATTTTAGTTGTAACCAAAGATGCTTTATGATACACTGATTATAAATTTACACAAAAAACCAATATGCCCGTGCGGAAACTGATGTATGCGGCACGTCTGTATGACAGATATATTCATATGAACAAACTGAACATTTACAGCACAAAACAGGTCCGTCTGCCAGTACCGAAACTTATAACCTTTTACAATGGTAAAGAAAAGCGGGAGGATGACATACTGGAATTGAAAGACGCGTTCAGGACGGCGGATGGGCAGCCCGTAGAGACCGAACCTGACATTCAGGTGCGCGTGCGGATGATCAACATCAATTATGGAAAGAACAAAGAACTGATGGCCGCATGCAGACCACTCTATGAATATGCATGGTTTATCGCGGAAATACGGAAAAATAATGAAAATACCGGGATTGAGACCGCGGTGGACAGCGCGCTGTATACCATGCCGGAAGATTTTGGATTAAAAAAGTTACTGATCGCACATAAAGCGGAGGTGAAACAGATGTGTATTACAGAATACAATGAGGCCGAAACCATGGAGCAGTTCAGAGAAGAAGGACAGGAAACCGAATGCAGTTTCCGGAGATGACTACCTATCTTTACCGAAAGGGGCTTTTACGCGACACACCCCCTTGGGAACATCCGGTAAATAAGATGTATGGCCCCATGACAGATGAGGAGTTTGACAAGGCCATGAATTCTTTCGTTTTCCCCTTGACGCCGAATATTCCAGTCTCCTCAACTGTCAACGAGACAGATATCATTCCACAGACCAGGGATGTTTACGTGATCTGGCATCCCAGGTACACCCGTCCCAGCACGCATACCCACAATTATTTTGAAGTGGATTTCGTCGCCTCCGGGCAGTGTTCCTTTGTATTTGAAAATGAAGAAAGAATCCTAAAGACCGGTGAGTTATGCATTGTTGCGCCTTACTCCAGACATGATCTGACCATAAATGATGACGAGACAACTGTTTTTTGCATTATGATCAGGAAGAGCACTTTCAATACGACATTCTTTTCACTGATGTCGCAGAAGAATCTGCTTTCCTATTTCTTTCGGACAATCCTGCACGGAAATTCCCATGCAAACTATTTATTATTTTATTCTGAGGATGTTGTCTGGCTGAAATATATCATCAGGAACGCGATCGCTGAATGCCACAAGAATGATGACCTCAGCAACAACAACTGCATCAGCTGGATCCATCTCTTTTTCTCGCACTTGATCCGCGACTACAGCAAGACCGTTCAGTTTTATAACTACCAGATGGGAACCGATTTTTCCCTGGTTCTCCAGTATATCCAGCACAATTACCGGACACTGACGCTGGCTTCCCTTGCAGAATTTTTTCATTACAGTGAAGCGTACCTGAGCACGCTGATCAGTCAGAATACAGGCTGCAGCTTCACTTCGCTTGTAAAACAGCTCAGAATGGCAGACGCTGTATCGTATCTGACCAATACACAGATGAAGATCGGTGAGATTGCCGAGAATATCGGCTACAATTCCGCGGATCATTTTTCGAGGGTATTCCGCACCACCTATAAGATGTCGCCGCAGGAATACCGTAAAAAGTATCAGACACAGGAAGAATCGTTTACACCGTTTGCGGAGATTTGAATCGAGCAGGGAACATGTTCCCTGCTCGTCTAAATTACTTTTTACTTTTATTTCGCAATCTTCTAATTCATGTCCGCTTTCATCTTCGCCTTCATCTCAGCGATCTCCGGGAAGTATTTCTTTAACGGATAGAACAACATGATAACCAGGATCGCAACAGAAACAAGCGCCGGAATCATGAAGCGGATCAGATTTGTTCCCATGATCGCGGTATCGGACTGTCCGAGCGGCCCTAACTGTGCGTTAAATCCACAGATCGCAAGGACTGCCAACATACCGGAATTGGTGATCGTGTTGCCGCACTTCTGGGCAAATCCTTTTACAGAAGATACAATACCATTGAGCTGTTTCCCCTCTTTTAGCAGGATAAAGTCAATCGTATCATTCACAAGGACGTTCACCAGCGCATTGACCATGGCGCCGACTGCTGTCGCGACAAATGACAGAACGCAGCAGTACATAAAGTTCAGTTTTCCTGTAAAGAACAACAGCAGGTAGCATGCAATCGTCAGAATCTGCGATACGATGATCGCCTTATAACCTGTCTTGAACTTCTTTAAGAAGATCGGCATCAGTACCATCATGGAGATCAATGCGCCGACAGAGATAAATCCCATATAGGTAGAGATCGTACCGCCGATCGTGCCGCCGATATATTCTCCCGCTCCTGTCTCATCCAATGTCGCCAGTTTTGCCATATCCAGCCGGCCAGGCGCTAAAATATACTGTGCATAGTACACGGATGAGGAGAACATGAAACCGTATGAAACAGCAGCCAGACACCAGCAGACCATAACTGGCCAGATTTCTTTATGGCGGAATACATATACCAGCTGTTTGAGTCCGCCGTTTTCATCCTTTGGCGCAACGTATTTTTCCTCTGAAGTCTTGTACAGTCCCCAGAAAGACACGCATGCAAACACTGCATAGAAAACCATGATATTGCGGTAGCTTCCAAATAGCTGGACTAGCTGTGTCGAGAACGTGGAGGCAACTGTAAATGCCAATGCACATACACCAGCGCCCTTTGCCACAACATCATTGCGCTCCTCATCATCCAGCGTCATCGCAGGAAGGATCGCCATCTGCGGCATTGTGTACGCCGTCACGCACATGCCGTATACCATATATGTAATGCAGACATACACACATTTTGCCATTATACTTCCCTGGATAAATCCGGGATTGCTGAACAGCAGAAACATATCCACCAGCAGGAAGATCGGAGTGAACAAAAACCATGTGCGGTAGCGCCCCCACTTAGGATTGCAGGAGTCGCAGATCACGCCCATGAGCGGGTCATTGATCGCATCCCACAGGGAACAGATTAACAGGATCACGGATAATTGTGCGGCAGTAATGCCGATCTCTTCCTGTACATACAGGGAGAAGTAAGTGGCAATCGTAGCAGCGATCGCCATCGCCGTGCCGTTGACCGACGTTGCATGAAACCATACAAATGATTTGCTGAGTTTGCCTTCCTTACCTGGTTGTTTCGTAAGTTGATTAGCCATATTTCTCGCTCCTTTACATTTTTTGGAACTGTAATTTTCTTGCAGTTCCTGATCGTGCAGCCTGCAGCGTATGGTACAGCAGACACTGCACAATATTTATTTACTATCCTAATTCTAACTTAGAAACAGACCATAGACCATGTTATATCTTTCTATAAATCCGACATTTTTTTCACCGTAACAAGAGCTCTTTTTCGAGCGTGTCCCGCACGTTGCCCCCGACAAATACGTTCAGCTTTCCTTCATATGATACCCAGTTCATATCCCAGTCATAATAGCCAAGGCTGTCATACGCGATCTCTAACACGACCTGCCTCGCCTCGCCGGGTTTCAGGGCCGTTTTTGCAAAAGCCTTTAATTCCCGCACCGGGCGCACGCGCTTTGCGCATGGCATCTGCACATAGCACTGTGTGATCTCTTCCCCGGCCTTTTTTCCGGTATTGCGGACGGTAACGCGCACCAGAAGGCTGTCCTTTCCTTTTTCCAGTTCAAGGTCTTCGTATGTATAGTCCGTGTAGGATAAACCATATCCAAACGGATACAACGGCTCTGTCGGGGCATCCAGATATTTTGAAGTGAATTTGGACTTTCCGCCGGGTCTTCCGGTATTCGGATGCGCATAATACATCGGGCACTGTCCGGCCGCCGCGGGGAATGTCGTTGTCAGCTTGCCGGAGGGATTTGTGATACCAAAAAGCACATGCATGACCGCACTTCCGGCATAGATACCTGGATGCCATGCCTCGACAATGGCAGGCACTGTCCGGTCAAGCTCCGGGATCGCAAGCGGCCTTCCGTTAAACAGGACAGCCACCACAGGCTTTCCTGTCGCTTTCAGCGCCCTGACAAGCTCCATATCCTCCTGCTTTAGTGTGATATCCGCCCGGCTCGCAGCCTCCCCGCTCTCTTCCTTCATCTCGCCGACTGCCGCGATCAACACATCGGACACCGCCGCTATTTTTGACAGATCCGTTCCATCTGCACTATATTGGTATTGAACGTTATTTGTCTTTAATGCATCTACGATACTGATACAGTCCTCGGGTCTGGCGCCGATCGCCCATGCGCCTGTCATCTGTCCCCGGTCTGCTGCCAGCGCGCCAAAAACCCCAAGTTTCGTTCCCGGTTTCAGCGGAAGGATATGGTCTTCATTTTTTAACAGCACGATAGACTTCTCCGCAGCCTCCAGCGCGATCGCCCGGTACTCCAGTTTCAGCATTGTATTCTGTTCTCTTGTCTCATTGGTCTGATAAGGATGTTCGAATAATCCCAGCTCAAATTTGATCCGAAGGACATCCTCAACCGCTTCGTCCAGAATGCTCTCCGGAATCTCGCCGCTCTCGATCAGCTCTTTTAAATGCGCACTGTACGAATTGGATGACATATCCAGATCCATCCCGGCAAGAACGGCCTGTCTGGCGGCATCCTTTTTGTCCTGTGCAATGCCGTGGCTGACACATTCTGCGATGGCGTTGGAATCACTCACTACCAGACCGTCAAATCCCCATTTTTTGCGCAGGACATCGCGCAGCAGCCATGCATTCACGGAGCAGGGCACTCCATTGATATCGTTAAATGCGGGCATGACTGCCCTTGCCCCTGCATCGATACATGCCTTGTAGGGCGGCAGATACTCTTCCCACAGTCTCTGCAGGGACAGATCGACCCTGTTGTAATCTCTCCCTGCCTCCCCTGCGCCGTATGCCGCCAGATGCTTCACACAGGCCGCCATACTGTCTTCTTTTGCAAGATCCTCTCCCTGAAAACCTTTTACCTTTGCCGCGCCGTACATACTGTTTAAAAGCGCGTCCTCTCCCGCGCCCTCGCTGACACGCCCCCATCTGGCGTCCTTTGCCACATCCACCATCGGCGCAAATGTCATATGCACGCCTGCGGCTGTCGCCTCCTCCGCGGCCACTCTCGCCGTTTTCTCCCAGAGTGTTGGATCCCATGCACAGCTCTCCGCCAGCGGGATCGGCGTCACGGTGCGGAAACCGTGAATCACGTCATATCCGAACAATAGCGGGATCCCCAGCCGGGTCTCCTCCACCGCGATCTTCTGCAGCCTGTTTGCCGTCGCCGCGTCCCCGATTCCATTATAAGAACCGACTTTTCCGGCCCTTAAGTCCTCCTCGTGGAAGTCCTGCCTAGCAGTGCCCATCAGCCGCTCGAACTCCTCCTTGGTAATCCGCCCGTCAAACATCATATCCAGAAGCTCTTCGAAACTGACCTCAAAAGCGCCCACTAAGGAAGGCCCGCACTGCTGGAGCTGTCCTATCTTCTCCTCGAGTGTCATCTGTTTTCGAAGTTCCTGAATTTGCTTTTCATAATCCTTTTTCATACTACCTCCTGATTCTTTTACAATCGCTTAAAATCCCCCTGAATCATTTTTCAAACATGCACTTGCACTCCATCCAGTTAGAAATTGGAATCCGAGGCTGTATGGATTATGCCAGTGCACTCCGCTAAGGAACATCAAAAGACTTTAAACGACTACTTATAAGTATACGTACCCGCCAAAACAGTAAACTGCCGTCCATCCGGCAGACGGATCTCCCCGGCACATCCAAACGGGATCACTAGGCGCTTGCGATATAGAGCGGATCGGTTGCCCCAAATGGCCCCGGCTGTTCATTGTCAAGCGCCAACCAGTCTGCAAAATGAAAACCGCTCTTGATCAGATGTCCGCCTTCCTCCTTTTCTTCCAGTCTGCGCTGATAATCCACCCACGCCTTCATTCCCGGATAGGTCTCGGCAAGCAGTGTTTTGCTGCCGTAATGAAGATATACATTCCATGGAATGATCACGCCGGCATCCCCCCATGGACAGCTTCCGTACTCCGCGATCATCCCTTCCTTGATGCGCGGCACAATGTTTGGCACTGCCCCTCCGATCATACTTTGCTCCGCACGCATATCCCAGAGATATTTCCGGTAAAATGCGGGCATGTACATGTTATAGCAGGCGGTCTCCGAAAATACCTGCGCATCTCCCGTCCACCCCAGACGCTCGTCGCGCTGCGGACAGTCTGTCGGCACGTCCAGAAAATTATCTTTCTGTCCCCACAGGGCGTTTGAAAACAGTTGATTGACCTTTGCGCTGCCTGTCACAATCTGACCGATCTGGTCAAAGTCACTGCGCAGGTGATGCGCGGTAAAATGATATGCTTCACATGCCGGTTCAAGCGCCCTCCATGCGCCGTCCTCTTCGTCCCTTCTTTCCGCCAGCATATAGCGAAAGCCATAGAATGTAAAATGCGGTCTTACATGTGCCTTTTTACCGTTCGAGATATAGACGAACTCTGTTTTTGCCAGGCGGAGATTCTCATGATAAAAACAGCCGTCCTGCAGGATTTCACAGGCTGTCAGACGAATCTGTCCGCCCTTTGGAAGATTACAGTCAAACTCCACCCATCCGGTCAGATTCTGTCCAAAATCCAGTATCGTTTCCCCCTTTGGCGATACGATCACTTCAATGGGGGTAAAAGACTCCTTTTTTACGATCGGCAGGCTGTAGCGCTCTGTCAGTTCACCGCATTTTTCCGGCATAGCACACACCGCCGCGCAGATTTTTTGCGCCTCTTCCAGCCGGGCATCATAAATCTCACCGTCATAGATGCCGCTGAAAACGATCGGAGACACGCGGGTTGTCCAGTCCGCCCCTGTTGCCGTGACCAGCTCTCCGTCTATGTAGAGCTCCGCGATCGCATACAAACGATCACCATACAGATTCTTCACACCGCCGTCAAATCCAAGGCGGCTCTTAAACCACCCTTCGCCAAGCCAGATCTGAATCTGATTTTTACCTGGATTCAGATACGCACTCACGTCATAGACGTTCGTCTGCAGGTGGAAATCATAGGAATGATACCCTGGCGCCAGATACTCGTCACCCACTTTTTTCCCATTGATATAGCATTCATACACACCCAGTCCACAGATATACAGACGCGCATCCTCTATTTTCTCCAACACCTGAAATTCTTTTTCCAGAATATAGCCAGCCATGGCATCTGTCTGTGTAATTTCCCCGCCCGGCGTGATCCACTGTGCTCTCCATGCTTCCTGTAATTTTCCTGTCTCAAAAAAACTGGATGCCTCGGCGGTCTCCCCGCTGTCAGCCATTACACGCACTGTCCAGTCGTATCTGCATCTTGGCTCCATCTGGAACCGGACGGGATAATCCAGACTGTCCGCTTCCCTGTCATCTCCGCTGTCAAATACAACCTCCGCCCCTTTCTTTACTGTGATTCTGGCATAGTTCTGTATTTTTGCCTCCTTTCCCTCCTCCACTTTCCATGAAAAGGAAACCGGCTCATAGCAGTACCCTTTTGGCTCTGTCACATGATTGACCCGCAAATCCGTGATGATCATTTGGCTGTCCTCCTTATCCTATAATTCTACGGCTGCTTTCTCTATTCCTTCCCCGCAGACGGTGACTGTAACCGTTCCGCCGTCTTTTTCCAGTTTTAATATGGCCAGCGCGTGTCCTTCCCCTGCGGTGGTCTGCGGAAGCTCATATCCTTTTCTGTGCAGTGCACCCACACCTCCGAATGCGAGCAGTCTGGCCGCTCCTGTCACCTCAATCGACAGCGGCGCTTTCGAATCCGCCACTAGAAGTCCATCTTCATCCAATACATCAATATTAATAAATGCCAGTGTCTCATACCGTTCTGCCGCTAACGCCAGTTTTGCCGCTTTTCCTGATGTTTTTAATGAAGTCCGCCCGATCTCAGCGCCTGCCTCATACGCTACCGCTGTCAGCTCGCCCGGCTCGTATACCGTGTTGAATTGCGTCTCATACCTTGTCTGTTTCCCACAGGGCTGCACGCCAAGCGACTTTCCGTTCTGGAACAGCTCTATGCTGTCCCCACCGCCGTATACCTGTATCAGGATCGGTTTTCCCTCCTGCCCTTCATAGGAATAATTAAATGTACAATCCGTATAGCACCATGGCCCGAAATTGCGCGCGATCCCATATCTCTCCGGAGCCTGAACCGCGATACAGGGCTTCTTTGTCAGGCCAAACACAATCTCTCTGTAATAAGAAGTCGGACGACGGTTTCCTGTAAGTGAGATATCCCCGCCTGTATTCATCAGATCCGGATATACAGGCGTCACCTCCCCCAGATAATCCCATCCGGTCCACGTAAAATCTCCGAGAACAGCCGGACATCCGGTGATCGCATCCCAGTTTTCAGCAATCTGTTTCGGATAGGTCTCGGTTCCCACCATCACGCGGTCCGGGTATTTCTTTGCGTCCATCAGATACCTGGAAGTCATATAATTATAGCCGATGACATCCATGGTGGTCTCCAGTTTTTCGAGAATCCCTCCCAGAATCGGATGCGCCACGATTCCCGGCATATTGGTCTCCATGGCCGCCATAAATACATTGACATCCCCCTTGCCGGTGTCGGACTCCCCGTTGGTGATATCGTCCACAATCTTTGCAAGCCCGTCCCCTGCTGCAAATGCGCCGTTGATGCCATTGGTCGTGTAGCGGGTCGCATCCAGCTCATGAAATTTATCGCTCAGCATACGGCTGGTCTCAAACCCTTTCTCTGTACAGATTTCAAAGATTTCATTTCCGGTGGAATACAAAATCACAGACGGATGATTGTAGTCATCCTCCACCATATGTTCAATGTCCGATTCCCAGTTGCGCGCAAAATCAACCGCGTAATCATAGCTTACCTTGCTCTTATTCCACACGTCCACAAGCTCATCCATGACATAGACCCCCAGCCTGTCGCACGCCTTAAGAAGCGCCTGTGACGCCGGATTGTGCGCCGAGCGGACCGCATTGAAACCCGCCTCCTTCAGCCGTTTTACCCTCCGATATTCATAGTCATCATAGGTGGCCGCTCCGAGAATGCCCTGATCGTGATGAATGCATGCACCGCGAAGTTTTACTTCCCTTCCATTCACCCTGAGGCCATGACGGCTGTCCACAGAGAGCTTTCGGATACCGGATGTGATCTCTGTCACATCCGGTGCACCGTTTTGACTCGTCACTGTGAAAACGACCTGATAAAGGTTCGGCGCTATCTCATCCCAAAGCTTTGCGTGATCAATGTAAATATTTTTCCGAAATTCCAACGTCTGACGGCTGCCAATCCGCACCGGATATGTATTGTTCGCCACAACAGTACCTGCAAGCTCCCTGATGCTGACATTTACCTGCACAGTGCCGGCTGACAGGCTGTCATTGTGTATCCTGGCAGAAATACATACCAGAGCGCCGTCTTTATCCACATCCATCGTTGTCATACGAAGGCCATAAGGCTTTACGTACAGACTTCCTCCCCTGATCAGCCATACATCCCTGTAGATACCTGCCCCGCTGTACCATCTGCTGCTTCTGGTGCCGCATTTTACGGCTACCAGAATATCATTGTCTGCGCCGTACTGCAGATAATCTCCGATATCTACCGTAAAGTCCGTATAGCCATAGGCACTCTCCCCCACCTTGGACTGGTTGACGAACACACAGGCATTGCGGTAGATCCCCTCAAACTGCAGCATCACATGACCGCCCTGATCGTCTTTTGGAACATAAAACCGCTTGTAATACTTGTACTCGCCTGCATCGATATTCCCTGTATAACCGCCGTTTGCCGCCCCCTGTTTCTGCTCCTCATGGAACATGGCATCATGGGGCAGATCCACCGCCTGCGCATCATCCGGCACACGGAATACCAGTTCGAACGGATCCATATCCTTCCATACTTTCCAGCCTTTGTTAAAGCTTACTCTTTCCATTGAAATACTACCTCCATGTCGCGACTTTGCGCTTTACTCAACTTCTTCTACATTTACGTGCTGCGCATCTCCATAAATATGAACCCGCCTGCACGCACCGACAGGCACTGTACAGTCAATCTTCCGGAAAAACGCCATCTGCGGCTTTACATCATACCGCTCTCCGCCGGGCGCAGCGATCCGAACCCCTGCAAAATATTTCGCCAGCAGATAAATTGGACTTGCCGCCCACGCATGACACAGGCTCTTGCCAAACTTGTCGCCATACATAGCATACTGTTCTTCCCCTGACACATTCGGGTCATATTCCTCCCAGAACGTAACCGCACCGCGCGCCAGCATTCCGCCCCAATAAATCTTGATCTGTTCCAGCACTTCTGCATACCTGCCCATCCTGCACAGGACATCCAGCTCATAAAACTTAAAATACGGCGTCGTGATCGCCGGTATGCTGTCATTTAACAGCACAGACTCCACAATCCGTGCCTGCCTGTCTGCATCTGCGATCCCATACAGTATCGCAAATATATTGGCGTGCCTCGTGACATGGCGCTTCCCGGAACGAAAAGAATCAATATAAGCCCACTGGTCCTTATCCCAATAGAACTGGTCAATCTTTTTTGCCAGTTCCACATACTTCTTGTTATATGCTGCACTGGCCGCACACGCACTGCCTTCCACCACCACAGCCACGGCCGCCATAGCCCTGTAGCACGCTGCAAAAAGCATCTGTTCTGCACAGAGCGGCCCTTCCTTGTCCAAGTCCGCCCAGTCGATAAAAATCCAGTCCTTCTGCCGTCCGATCAAGAACCCATGTTCATCAAGCTGTTCCTCACAGAACTTTATCAATGAAACCATCTTCGGATAGACCTGGCGCACGAACTGCTCGTCCGCATAGGCCTCATAGTGTTCCTGAACGCTTAAAATCCAATAGAGAGAATAATCCACGATCGTATTGATATGTGTCGTCATCGGATCATTGCCGCGCAGGGCAAGCAGCGTCCTTCGGTTGATATCCGGGTCTGCCATCAGATACTGGTTGACAAAAAGGCTCTGATACGCATCCCCTCCCCAGATCCACTTGTCTCTCTTAATGCCGTCTATAAAAAAGATTCCACTGCAGAGCAAAAAAGTATGCTCCGCAACCGCCCAGATCTGGTTCAGCAGTTCATCATCACAGGAAAAGGAAGCTTTTACCGGGATATCCACATACTGATGAAACGCCGACACACGCAGCTCCTCTTTCCTGCACTGTGGAAGGAACGCAAAACGAACTGCGCATCTCGGTGTCCGATTTGTCACCGGATCAACCTCCCAGCTATAATAACAATGCTCCAGGTCGACTGCTTCCTCGCGGGATTCCCCGCAGAAAACTTCAATCTTTTTCGCATGATCTGCACCGTTCATCCGACGCACCTCGATCTGTGCTGTCAGCTCTGTCTCAAACGCATAGAGCACGCCGCCGTCCGTCTCCTCCACCAAAACCGGCTCATATCGTTTTTCATCATAATCCCACACGAAAGGAACCTGGTCCGCTTTCATAAAATACCTGCTGTATCCCACAGGAACAGGCGGCTTGTCATAATCCTCCACCAGCCACTGCTCATCAGAACAGATGACATCTCCCTCTATATAAATCGTCGGAAACTTCTCGATACAGGCCGCATGCACGAAAACTGAAATCTCCCCTGAGCCGCAGGCAATCTTTTTGCCAAAAGGATATTTCGTGTCACCGACAAGGACATACCCCACCGCCTCGGAATACACTCTAAAGACAGTCTCTTCCTGCAACTGATACGTCCGCCGAAACACCACCCTGTTGCGAAACCCTTCACTTTTCCAGAAAGCCGGCCATCCCACGCCGCGCTCCACACGGCTGAAATTCTGCTTCATGGCGTGATACAGTTCAAAATCTCCCGGATACCAGAGCCAGTAACTATTTTTCATAAAAATCTCTCCTTGTATTTTTTTATTTCCATTTCTTATCTCCATTGTACTGTATTTTTTTCCATGTCGTCACCTGCAAATTTTTTTATAAAACCGACATATTTTATCCACTTTGATGCAGACGGATTTTATTCTTTATGAATGATTGCATTTACCCTTTCACATATGATAACATTAGATTCAATCGGACTAGAGCGTGTTTCCTGTCGTTTGTTTTGATTGTCTTTGCACATGAATCAAGCATGGGAACGGCCTTCTCTCCTGCCTGATTCATGTACAATCGAGTAGGGAAGACTTTTCCTACTCGCCGCGCGACCCGTGCGCCGCACTAGCGGCATATTTCCTCTGCACGGGTCTGCGCATAAAAAATAAAAAAGGAGACCTTATTATGAAACGAAATCTGAAAGAACTCATTGACCAGATGACTTTGGAAGAAAAAGCCGGAATGTGCTCGGGGCTTGATTTCTGGCACTTAAAAGGCGTGGAGCGGCTCGGCATCCCGAGCGTCATGGTAAGCGACGGCCCGCACGGACTGCGCAAACAGGACGAAGCCGCAGACCACTTAGGCATCAACGACAGCATCAAAGCCGTCTGCTTTCCGCCGGCCGTTTTGAGCGCCTGCTCCTTCGACCGGGAGCTGATGCGCACCTTCGGGGATGCGATCGGAAAAGAAGCGCAGGCAAACGATCTGTCTGTCGTGCTTGGCCCCGCGGTCAACATCAAACGCTCCCCACTCTGTGGACGCAATTTCGAATATTATTCGGAAGATCCCTATCTTGCCGGGGAAACCGCCGCGGCGTTCATTGAAGGCGTGCAGACCCATCATGTAGGAACCTCCATCAAGCACTTTGCAGCCAACAATCAGGAATTTAACCGCATGAGCTGTTCCTCCAATGTCGACGAGCGGACGCTTCGGGAAATCTACCTTCCCGCATTTGAAACCGCCGTTAAAAAATCCCAGCCATACACCGTTATGTGCTCCTACAATAAGCTTAACGGAACTTTCGCTTCCGAGAATGCATGGCTTCTGACAAGCGTACTGCGCGATGAATGGGGATTTGAAGGCTATGTCATGTCCGACTGGGGCGCGGTGAACGAGCGCGTTGCCGGCCTGAAAGCCGGTCTGGAACTGGAAATGCCCGCTTCCGGCGGCATCAATGACCAGGAAATTATCAATGCGGTGAAAGACGGTTCTTTGGACGAATCTGTTCTGAATCAGGCTGTAGCGCGGATTCTCCGTATCATCTTCCAATATGCCGACCACCGCGAGGAACAGAAGTTTACGCTTGAAGCCGATCATGCGCTGTCAAAACAGATTGCCCAGGAATCCATGGTTCTGTTAAAAAATGAGTCCGTCCTGCCGCTTGCCAACGAGGAAAAAATTGTATTTATCGGCGAATTTGCCGCCAAACCGCGCTATCAGGGCGGCGGAAGCTCCCACATCAACAGTTACAAAGTAAGCAGTATCTTAGATGCAATCGCCGGCCAGCCAAATATCACCTATGTAAAGGGCTTTAGCGCCGACAAAGATTCCTATGATGAAACGCTTGCCGAAGAAGCCGTAAAAGCGGCCCAGAATGCTGATAAAGCAGTTATCTTTGCCGGCCTTCCGGACAGCTTTGAATCAGAAGGATACGACCGCACCCATATGCGGCTTCCGGACTGTCAGAATCGCTTAATCGAAGAAATCCTTTCTGTGCAGTCCGAGATGATTGTCGTACTTCATAACGGTTCTCCGGTTGAGATGCCCTGGCTTCCCAAGGTAAAGGGACTTTTAGAAGCCTATCTTGGCGGACAGGCTGTGGGCGAGGCTCTTGCAGACATTTTATTCGGCAAAGTCAATCCATCTGGAAAACTGGCGGAGACATTACCCTGTAAGCTCTCCGACAATCCCTCTTACCTGACATTTGGCAACGGGAAAGCAGTCGAATACAATGAAGGTCTTTTCGTGGGGTACCGCTATTATGACAAGAAAGAAATGTCCGTCGCATTTCCGTTCGGATATGGACTTTCCTACACTACTTTTGTATACAGCAATCTGACTGTCAGCCAGAGCGAACTCTCTGACAGCGATACCATCACGGTAACTGTAGATGTGACAAACACCGGCAGCGCAGAAGGCAAAGAGATTGTCCAGCTCTATGTCCGCGATCTGACAGACGCAGTACAGCGCCCATTAAGAGAATTAAAAGGCTTTGACAAAGTATCGCTGCAACCCGGCGAGACCAAAACGGCCTCCTTCACGCTCGATTACAGAAGCTTTGCGTGGTATCACACAGGCATTCAGGACTGGTATGCGAAAACCGGAGATTATGAAATTTTAATCGGCGCCTCCTCCCGCGACATCCGCCTGACACAAACGGTTCATCTGAATACGAAAAAGAAACTGCCCCTGAACGTTCATATGAATACCACGCTTGGAGAGTTGCTGTCCGATGAGCGCACGATTCCATTTGGACTGGAATTTAAGAATCGCATGGATGCATTCTTTGGCGCGCCGGCAGATGTCCCGGATATAGACCATTCAAGTTCTAAGGAAGCTATCAGCGACGCGATGAACAATGCAATGATCGCTTCCATGCCGCTGCGCAATGTGCTGACTTTTGGGCTGGTCGGCAAAGAGGAGCTTCAGAAAATGCTGAATAAAATAAACTCTTTATAAAATCGCCTCAGCGTACAACGAGAAAGTCATGTCCCGTTCTCGTGAAAAGAGGTCATCCGCATGACTTCCATAGATCCAGTTCCTGTAGTATACTCCTGTCAAAGGAGGACATACATATGAAGCAGGACATAAAGAAACTACACAAAATATATGGATAATCCACCAGAAGGGATGACATCCGGGGACATCCGCCACATGAGCGGGGATGTCCTTCTCGACATGGATTATTTCTTAAATGAAGATAACTTATTTGATAACGAGGCTGGCGTGGAAGGTTTTATATCTTCTAAACCGTGTCATCTTATCGTCATTCCCCTGCAAGAGTGGTAGTGTAAAAAAGTTTGTGTCTTTGGAAAAAAATACCTCTTTTTTGGTAAGAATTAGTATATGACAATTTTTAT
>VSNO01000058.1 GCA_009774375.1 Lachnospiraceae bacterium | reverse complement strand
CCAACCATGTATCGACGCTCTTCTCGGAGAAGGAGATCATGATCGAGAAGGGAAATATTGTTTACGATTTTCTGTACAGCCTGATGTGGGTGTTCAAGTGGAGCACGATCGACATCGACAGGGACTGGGAGAAGATCTGGTGGCTGATCATTGCGGCGATGATCGTGATCGCATGTATCATTGTTTTCGTGGCAGTAAAAAGCAAACGGGATGTGTTTCGAAAATATGTTTACTGCAATATTGCCGTCTATCTGATCTATTATGTCGTGACAAAGCTGAATATCTATGCTTACGGATGGTATGGAAACCGCTATAACATGTTTCTGTTTCCGCTGTGGTTTGTGATGATCGCAGTATCTTTATATGAATTTGTGATGATACTGAGGCAGAGCAGTAACCAGATCATCGCGGTGAACGGGGCGAAGGTCATACAGTTTGGACTTGTGTTTGCGGGACTATTGTACTGTCTTTATGGGGATTACCGCATTCACTGTCATTGGGCGAAAATGAATCTGAGGACGGTTGTGGCTGAGTGGTATGCAAATGAAGGATATGAGATTCCGACAATACTTGACTTTCACCAGCGGTATGGATTTACGTACTATTTTACGCATGATAAGAATTATGACGAAGCACAGTGGAAAAATATTATTTATAATGATTCGGTAGAGCCATATGATGCGGAAAGTGGTACACAGGTGTGGAAAGATTATCTGAACAGTGTATATCATGATCAGATTCCGGATGAGCTGTTTTTGGTTACAGGAAGGTGGAATGATTTTGTGGATACATTTGTGGAATTGGGATATACGGTAGAGCCAGTGGTGGATACTACAGCAAAACTTTATTATATGAAGAAGTAAAAATGGAGGGCTGCATGGTTATCATACATGTTATGGGAGGGCTTGGGAATCAGCTTTATCAGTATGCATTGTACGAAAAATATAAATTTCTCGGAAAAGAAGCAAAGCTTGACCTGTATGCATATAAGGATGCAGAAGGCGCGGATCGGGAATGGCGCTCCCTGGAGTTGGAGTGGCTTGATGGGTTGCATTATGAAGTCTGTACAGCGCAGGAGAGGATGCTTTTTTTGGACAACAGTATGAAACTGGCAGACAGGGTGCGGCGAAAACTGACAGGCAGGCGGGATCGGACTGTCAGGGAAAGCGCAGATTATATGCCGGAAATCTTTTCGATGGATAATGTGTATCTCTATGGCTTCTGGGGGTGCGATCGGTATTATACAGACATTACTTCTCTGCTGCAGGCGAAAATCTGTTTTCCCAGGAGCAGAAATCCGCGTAATCATGAGATGATCGAGGCGGCGGCGACTGAGAATGCGGTGAGTGTTCATGTTCGCCGCAAGGATTATCTAACCGTTGCGGACGGGAAGCGGTACATGGGGATTTGTACGGATGATTATTATGCCAGTGCCATCCGTTATGTATCAGAGCGGGTGGAAAAACCTGTATTTTATGTTTTCTCGGATGATACGGCATATGCACGTGCACATTTTGTTCAGGAGAATATGCATATCGTAGATTGGAACACCGGAAGGGAAAGCCTGTATGATATGGAATTGATGAGCCATTGCAGGCACAATATCTGCGCGAACAGTACTTTCAGTATCTGGGGAGCGCGATTGAACATAAATCAGGGTAAGATCATGATACGGCCGCTTCATCATGATAATTATGAAGTTTTGGACGCGGAGGCAGTGCGCAGGAATTGGCCTGGATGGATATTGATCGATGATGCGGGAAGGGTCTGTTAGTGAGGTTGGATGAAAATGCAGAGTGAGGAAGAAAAGGATTTGATCTCCATCATAGTACCTGTGTACAATGTTGAACAGTATCTTGATCGATGTGTGGAGTCTATATTGCGCCAGACATATCGCAGACTTGAGATTATACTTGTGGATGATGGTTCCACAGATTCCTCGCCTGCAAAATGTGATGGATATGCGAAGAGGGACAAGCGTGTCAAAGTGGTTCACAAGCGGAATGGCGGTCTTTCAGATGCGAGAAATGCAGGTTTGGCATTAGTGACAGGCGATTATATCGGATATGTTGACAGTGACGACTGGATCGAGCCGGAGATGTATGCGAGGATGTATCAGGCGTGTGCCGGGCACAATGCCCAGGTTGCGGTATGCAGGTATTTTTGTGAATATGCTGACAAAACAGTGGCAGGAGGAGACGGTAGTGTCATACCGCTTGTCAGGGATGAGCTCTTGAAGATCTATATCGGCGGGCATGACAGATATGTCATTTACAATTCTGTCTGGAGTAAGCTTTTTAAGCGAGATGTAGTCAGCGGAATGCTTTTTCCCAAGGGTAGAAATTCGGAGGATATCATGTACACGACACGTGCTTTCTGCAGGGTGGAGCAGGCAGTATATGTTGACCAGTGTTTTTATCATTATGTGCTTGACAGAGAGGGAAGCATTATGAATGGGGCATGGGGAGAGCGGATGTTTCGCGATGAGATTCCATTTTGGCGTGATCATATTGCCTGTATCAGGGAGCTGGTATCTCCGCAGATGGCTGATCTGGCTGGCTATCATTTTCAGAGACGCCTGTTATTTTATTTTGTTGATGCCAGCAGATCGAAAAAAAGGGATATCGCTGCAGGTCTCGTCAGGGAAATAAGGAAGGACAAGGCCGAGATGGACAGGATCTATGATAGTGGGATCGTATCAAGGGGAGACAAGTTGCGCAGGAAACTCTTTTTTGTGTCTCCTTCCGTCTATGCATTGGCCGTATGGCTGTATGACAGGCTTGTTATTCCGTTGAGACAGAGGGACTGATTGATTCAATAACAATTGTTTGTTTGGACAAAGACTTGGGGATCGGTTATGCTTTTTAATTCATATATATTTGTTTTGTTGTTTTTTCCGCTGGTGGTGCTGGGATATTACTGGCTGCATCATATGAAACAGGAAAAGATGGCACTGGGATACTTGACTATGATGTCCATGGTATTTTATGGGTACAATAGTATACAATATCTCGGAATGCTTATTGTGAGTATTCTGGTTAATTATCTGTTGGCCTGTTTGATGGACCGGACGGGCAGGCTGATGTTAAGAAAGCTGTTTTTGGCGTTGGGGCTGCTTTATAATCTGGGGATCTTGTTTTGTTTCAAATATTATGACTTTTTCATTGAGAATCTCAATACAGTACTCCATGCAGACTATCATTTTCTGAGACTGGCGCTTCCGCTGGGAATCAGTTTTTATACGTTTCAGCAGATATCATATGTGGTCGATTCGTATCGGGGTGACTGTGAGAAATACAGTCTGCTGGAATATGCAGCGTATGTGTCCTTTTTTCCTCAGCTGATCGCAGGACCGATCGTGTATCACGATGAGCTGATCCCGCGGCTGCGTGCAGAGGAGAATCATCATATTCAGTATGAAAATCTGTGTAAAGGGATCTATGCTTTTGCGCTTGGCATGGCAAAGAAGGTGCTGGTCGCGGACACATTGTCAAAAGTGGTGACAGTAGGTTATGCCGATGTAAATTTGCTCAACAATGTCAGTACTATGCTGGTTATGGTATGTTATTCCCTGCAGATTTATTTTGATTTCAGCGGATATTGCGACATGGCATACGGTATCGGTTTCATGTTTAATGTGGAGCTGCCGGTCAATTTTAATTCTCCATATAAGGCGGCGTCCGTCAGAGAATTTTGGGACAGATGGCATATGACGCTGACAAGATTTTTTACAAAATATATCTATATTCCTCTGGGTGGCAGCAGGAGAGGAAAAGTACAGACATATGTAAATGTCATGCTTGTGTTTCTGGTCAGTGGAATCTGGCATGGAGCAAACTGGACGTTTATCCTGTGGGGGATCATAAACGGACTGGGGAATCTTTTTGATCGTTTTTTTGATCGTATTTTGGATAAAATACCACGTGTTGTGAGAATGATCGTAACGTTTTGTTTCTGCACGATCGCATGGAGTATGTTTCGGGCAGAATCTGTGGAGCAGGGAGTGAAGATGATCGGGAATCTGGCTGTGTCTGGAGATGGGGAATTATATGGTCAGATCGCGGAGGCATTTAGCAAACTTTTCGAGATGCGGCTGCTCGAACGGCTGGGAATGGGAGGTTTGATGCAGGCATGCTCCTGGTTTATGCCTGTTGTATTTGTATTGATTCTGATTTTGGTTTGTATGATCATGCGGAATACGCAGGAAAAAGTAAATGATGGCAGGTATGGAGCGAGGCGGATTGTAGTGACAGTCGGGCTGCTTCTATGGAGTGTGTTTTCACTTTCGGATGTCAGTGAGTTTTTGTATTTTAATTTTTGATATCCTGATTTCGCTGATTCGGAGTATAGGAGGTGGAATATGGCGTTCAACGCGAAAAAGTGGTTCATTACATGTATGATCACGCTGTTTAGCGTGACTGCATTACTGCTGGTTGTATTTTGGATATTTGACCCATACTTTCATTTTCATAAACCGTTTCCGTTTGTATCGTATCGTCTGTATGATGAGCGGTACATTAATGATGGGATTTCAAGGCATTTTGATTATGATCTGATTATCACAGGCACGTCGATGGCACAGAATTTCAAGACAAGTGAGGCGGATGTCCTGTTTGGGGTAAAGTCGGTAAAGGAGACCTTTTCCGGAGCTGCGTACAAAGAGATTTCTGAGAATCTCGAGAGGGCACTGAGCCGAAACAAGGATCTGAAGACGATCATCTGGACCATGGATACCAACGCCATTCTCAGGGATAAAGATTATGTGGCTTATGATGAGTATCCGGTGTATCTCTACGACGATAATCCATGGAATGATGTGAATTATGTGTTCAATAAAGAAGTCTGGTATCACGGTGTGCTGAACAATCTGCTTATGACGATCACAGGGCAGCCGAGTACGACATTTGACGAGTATTCCTCGTGGGAGAAGGAGACTGGCTATGAGAATGTGATGGCGGGCTATGACCGCTGGGAGGAGAAGGCGCCCGAGGCGCCGGGACTCACAGAGGCGGACATAGAGATGGTGACAGGGAATATCCGGCAGAATTTTGTGGATCTCGTGAACCGGTATCCGGATACGACATTTTATATTTTCTATACGCCCTACAGCATCTGCTGGTGGGATTTTATGAACCAGGAGGGCATGATCAACTATTATTTCGAGGCGGAGCTGATCACGACAGAGATGCTTTTGGAATGTCCGAACGTAAGACTCTACAATTTTCATGACAGATATGATATAATAACAGATCTGGACAATTACAGGGACAAGGAGCATTACGCCGCACATGTCAACTCCATGATACTGGAGTGGATGGCCGCGGGGGACGGGCTTGTGACGAAAGAAAACTATATGGAGCGCTACGAGCAGGAGCGGCAGTATTACCTGAATTATGATTATGAGGGGATTTTTGCAGAATAACAGTAAAAAGTGACAATCAATGAGGAGTGAAAATATGATTACGGACAAACAGCTTAGAGGCAGGGATTGGTGTATTGTTTTAATGTGCATCATCATACCACTTTTTTCTTTTTGTTACATGGATACACATTCGATCATAAGATGTGGAACAGATGTATTCCGGTCGATTTTTGCCGGTCGGTTTGATGATTTCTATGCATTTGCAAAAGAGTCCCAGCTTGCCGGCCTGATGGGGCACGAACCGACGTATGACATTATTTTTTATCTGACAGTCGGGATCTGGGAGCTTCCGGTTGCAGTGATCGAGACTGTTCTGCATGTCTCGTTTGTGCGAAATGCGTTTGTGATCATATACTCAAAAACGTTACTCCTGTTATTTGTGGTTTTAAGCGCCGAAATGGTGCGAAGGATCGCACGCGAACTTGGAATATCGGAGCAAAATGCGAAATGGGCAAAGTACATGTTCCTGACATCAGGTTTTATCTGCGCTTATACCTGTATCGCAGGGCAGTATGATATCATGGGTGTCTTCTTTTCCTTAGTGGGTGTATACTACTATTTAAAAGGGGACATGAAAAAATTTAGATTGTTATTTATTGTTGCTGTTCAGTATAAATTTTTTCCCGTCTTTGTATTTTTGCCATTATTGCTGCTGAGGGAGAAAAATATAAAAAAGATCATACTATATCTGGCTGGTCCTGTTATATCTATTTTATTGTTCCGCATTCCGTTTATGGATGACGGCATTGCGATCGTGGAGAAAAATGCGATCAATGCAGATATGGTAGACAGGATATTTGGAAATCGGATCGCGATATTTGAGACAGAGATACCGTTATCGTTTCTGTTTGCCGGGGCAGTGTGTATCTGGTGCTATCTGAAAGATGTTGATGCCGAAGTACAAAAATATTATGCGGTATGGGTGCCGTTTTTGTCATTAGGCCTGTTATTTATGTCATTCCCATTTTTTCCGTATTGGATCGTGTATCTCACACCATGGATACCGCTGCTGTACTATATGAGAAATGATATGACAGAAAGATTTTTCTGGATCGAAACGGGAATGACAGTCAGTATTATGCTGGCACAGTTTTCACATTTTTATTGGGTATTTGAAATAGATAATACTAAAAATCTGCTTCTGGATCTGGTGTACAGGTTTGAAAGGATAGATAATCCATTGATGCTGGCGGATGTTATGTGTGCTCTTGACATTGATGATTATGAATTTCTGTTCTATGGGTTATTCATGTTATGTCTTGCTTTTCTGATCGTTTTATTAAGGCCAAAGAAGGAAATAATGTATAAAAATGATGTGTTTGACAGCAGAAGGGTATTGTATGGAAGGTTTGTCATACAGTATTTGACAGGTGCACTGCCTGTATTTTTGTATATTTGCAGTGTGTTAAGAAATATGATGATCGGAACATGATACATATTTCATATCGTTGATTGGTTTGAAAGGCGTGGTTAGGTGATGGATATTATTAAAAAGATGCGGTACATTCTTGACAGGCGGCAGAAGATACAGATCTGTTTTCTGGGCATACTGATTTTTATAGGCGGACTGCTTGAGACGGTGAGCGTGTCCGGTCTGCTTCCGGTCGTGTGGGTGATCATAGATCCCGTCAAGGCGCAGGAAAACAAATATGTCCGCCTGATCATGGACGTTTTGCACACCGGGAGCATAGAGGAATTTATCGTGCCGCTTCTGGCTGCGATGATCGTGGTGTATACGCTGAAAAATATTTTTCTGCTTTTTCTGGCGAATGCGCAGAACCGGTTTATTGCATTCAACAGGAATAAACTGATCAGCCAGGTACTGCGGGAGTTTCTGAACAGGCCTTATGAATTTTATCTCGACGCGGATATCCCGACGGTGTTCCGTCTGACAGACAGTGACATCCCCAATGTGTTCAACATCCTGATGGCGATGATCTCGCTTGTCTCCGAGGCGGTCGTGTTCGCGCTGCTGTGCGTCGTGATGGTCGCGACGGAGTGGAAGCTGCTGCTGTTTCTGATCGTGGTGTTCGGGATTCTCTCTGTTGTGATACTGAAAATACTAAAGCCGCGGCTCGCCGGACTGGGGGAGAAGAATCTGGCGATCCAGTCAAGGATCGCGAAGTGGAGGATACAGGCCATCTATGGCATCAAGGATGTCAAGGTGCTCCACAGGGAGTCCTTCTTTGCGGACAACTATGAGGAAAGCGGCAAGATCGGCGCCGGCTACAGCAAGCGTTATGCCGTGATGAACAATATGCCGCGGCTTTTGATCGAGACGATCTTTATCGCAAGCATTCTGGGGTATATCATTCTCTATATCCTTGCCGGAAATGACGCTTCCACTCTTGTACCGATCCTGACGGCCTTCGGCGTGGCGGCAATCCGCATGATGCCGAGTGTGAACCGCATCAATACGTATATGACGGATATCTCGTACTTCAAGCCGTGTCTGGATTATGTGTATGAGAACATGAACATCAATGAGATCAGCAGGAGGAACAATCAGACATTGCGGCCGGTTGATGCGTCAAAGACGATGTGTCTGCATGACCGGATTGAGCTGAGGGATATCGTGTACGCGTATCCCAACACGGATAAGCTGATCTTTGACAGGGCGAACATGGTTGTTCCCTGCGGGAAGTCTGTCGGCATCATGGGACCGTCAGGCGCCGGAAAATCGACGATCGTGGACATCCTGCTGGGACTGTTGAAGGTTCGGGAGGGCGCGATTCTCTGCGACGGCGTGGATATCTTTGACAATTATCCGACGTGGCTTGCGCAGATTGGGTATATCCCGCAGTCGATCTATCTGGTGGACGAGCCGGTCCGGAATAATATCGCGTTTGGCATCGCGGACGACGAGATTGACGACGCGCGCATCTGGGACGCCCTGGAGGAGGCGCAGCTGGCGGATTTTATCAGGGGACTGCCCGAGGGGCTTGACACGGCGATCGGCGACAGGGGTGTGCGCATCTCCGGCGGACAGCGGCAGCGCCTCGGCATCGCGAGGGCGCTGTACCACAATCCTGAGATTCTGGTGTTTGACGAGGCGACCTCCGCGCTCGACAACGAGACGGAGGCGGCAGTCATGGAGGCGATCAACAGTTTTCATGGCAGAAAGACGATGGTGATCATCGCGCACCGGCTCAACACGATCGAGAAGTGCGATATCATCTACAAGGTGGATGAAGGGAAGATTACGAGGACGTCGCTGTAGGCAGAATTGGAGGATGACATGGAAAAAAAACCACTCATTGCAACAGAATTATTGAGGGGGCAGGGGCTTGGCAACCAGCTGTTCTGCTATGTCACGACGCGGTGCATCGCGCTGCGCAACAACTGTGATTACAGCATATTGGGCAGCGAGACGCTGGCAAACAACATCCACAGCCAGTGCGGTCTGTATTTTATGGAGCTGGAATTTGGCGTCCCGGCGGAAAAGGAGGACTTTGCGAAGGTCTATCATGAGAGGGAGGACAGACTCTATCTGGCAAATTCCAGACATGACATTGAGCATGGGGCGTACATCACGGGCACGGACGAGACACTGCTGAACCTGAATGGGGGCGGTGCGGGGGAAAATGTACTCGTCTATGGAAATATGCAGGCAGAGGATTATTACCTGCCTTATAAGGAAGAGATCCGGCAGTGGCTCCGCGTAAAACCGGAATATGACTGCTGTGAGTACAGTCAGGATGATCTGTGCATCATTCATCTGCGCTGCACGGACTATATGGATTCCCCGGAATTATTTCTGGAGAAACGATACTGGATCCACGGCATGAAGAACATGAGAAGGATCAATCCCAAAATGCGGTTCATGATCATCACCAACGACGTGAAGGAGGCGGAAAAGCTGATTCCCGGCGTGAAGGCGTACAATTTCGACCTGGCAAAGGATTATTCGATTATCAAGAACGCAAGGTACCTCCTGCTGGCAAACTCCTCTTTCACGTATTTCCCGGCGTTTACGAGCACGACGGTCAGAAAGATCATTGCGCCCAAATACTGGGCGAGGCACAATGTGTCTGACGGGTACTGGGCGTCGGAGCAGAATATCTATGAGGGCTGGACTTATCAGGACAGGCAGGGAAGGCTTTTTTCTGCGGAGGAGTGCAGAAGGGAGCTTGCGCAGTACAAGGAGTGCTCCCCGGTCTACGCAAAGCGCAACCAGCCGATCGCGGAAGCGGACAAAGAGAAGGCGTATCAGAGAGCGCAGCGCTATTATAAACGGTTTCAGATGCGCCATTACTGGAACTCCGCGAAGAGGAAAGTGCGGAAACTGTTTACACGGTAGCAGCGTCTGACGGAGGATTTCGGAGGAAGAGGGAGATATAGAATGGAAAAGCGCAGACTCACGAATGTGACACTGGCGGCGATGACGAGCGTCAACATCAGGGCGACCATAAAGGCTATGCAGTACAGCATGCGCGGCATTGATTTCGGCGATGCGGTGCTGATCACGCACAGGAAGCCGTTTTGTCTGCCTGCGGGGATACGCTACAGCCATACGGACAGACTGAAGGATATCGATGCGTTCAACTATAAGATGGTCTATGAACTGGGGGAGCATATCCACACTGATTTCGCGCTGATCGTCCATGCGGACGGATTTGTCGTGCATCCTGAAATGTGGCGCGACGAATTTCTGGACTATGATTATATCGGGGCGCCGTGGCCGCTTCCGCCGGAGGGGGATACGACTACGTACCGCGACAGGGATGGGAATATCTGCCGCGTGGGGAACAGTGCCGGTATCCGGAGCAAGCGCCTGATGGATTTCCCGAAGAAAGCGGGGATTCCGTGGGAGGGGGAGTATGCGTATGGCAAAATGTGGTATTATGAGGATGGTTTCATCTGCTGCAAAATCCGTCATCTGCTGGAGGCGGAAGGGATGCGCATCGCCCCTCTGGAGGTGGCAAAGTACTACAGTCATGAGAAAATGATACCGGAAGTGCAGGGAATCACGCCGTTTGCCTTCCACAAATGGGAGGGCACGAATGCGCAGTATCCGAATTTTATCAGGGAGCCTTTGGGGAGACGGGCGAAGAGAATGATTAGAAAGGTATTGAAGCCAGGATGCGGAGAAGAAGCTAGAGGGGGGGGCTGATGTGGATGGTTTATGACTGCTTTCAGTTTTTTAATGAATTGGATATATTGAGAATAAGATTGAATGTCTTAAACTCTGTGGTGGACAGATTTGTCATCAGCGAGGCGACAGAGACCTTTTCAGGGCTGAAAAAGCCATTGTACTACGAGGAGAACAAAGAAATGTTCTCTGAATTTCACGACAAGATCATTCATGTCGTGGTGGATGATACACCCAGGGGCGCTGACTGGGGTACGCATGAGAGGGATACTTTCCAGAAAAATGCAGTGACCAGGGGATTAAAAGACTGTACGGATGACGACGTCATCATTTTTAGTGATCTTGACGAGATTCCAAATCCTGATAAGATTCGGGAGATTCTGCAGAATTTTCAGGAGGACAGGATCTACCATTTTGCGCAGAGACTGTTTTACTGTTATCTGAATATGGAGGAAATCTCTGGAAGCCTGTTGTCCTACGCAGGTGAATTTAGCGGCGTGAAACAAAAGAAGTGGATCGGAACGAAAATGCTCAGCTATAAGCTGCTGAAAGAACAAAGTCTTCTGCTTGGTGAGCTGAGATTTCCTGAACGCAAGGAGATTGGGATCCGTGTGGAGGACGGCGGATGGCATTTTGGTTATATGGGTGGCCATGGTGAGAAGGATATCCGTAAGCGTGTACAGGAAAAAGTCGAATCAGCGGCGCATCAGGAATACAATTCAAGACATGTGTTATCTAATGTAACTGACCAGATTAAGGACGGCAAGGATATTTTTGGCAGAAATGCACAGTTTGTCCGCTGCGAGATCGATGAGAGCTTTCCGCAGTATATCAGAGAGCATCAGGCGGAATTGGATTTTTTGATCATGCATAAGGAGAATAGGTTGATAAAAATGCTGCGCAGGACAAAAGTTATAATAAAGAACATCTGTTACAAAACAACTGTCATGATAAAGCGTTTGATCAGAAGAGCTTTCGGGAAATGAGGTGAGGATATGGGCGCGAAGGTTTCAATATGTATCCCCTGTTATAATAACGCGGATGAGGTAGAGCGCCTGTTAAAGTCTGTATATTGTCAGAACTATACAGATTTTGAAGTCAATCTGTCGGATGATTCGACGAATGGAGAGACAGAAAACCTTGTAAGAACAAAGTACCCTAATGTAAATTATCGACATAACGACAAACCGTACGGTCATATTTTTAATTGGAATGCGGCGATCAGGATGGCTAATGGGTCGTACATCAAGATCATGTTCAGTGATGACTGGTTTACGGACAACACGAGTCTTGGGGAATATGTCGCGCTGCTTGAAAACAAGCCCGACGCAGTGTTCGCGTTTTCGGGCAGCAGGCAGGTGATGCTTGACGGACAGGATCCCAGTGTGATGCATCATGTGACGGCAGGGCATCAGGGAGGATATTATGACCGGTATGCTGATGAGGACTTTATATGCAGACTGGGAAGCGATTATCGAAATCTGTTTCTTGGCAATCAGATCGGAGCTCCCAGTTCTATCATATACCGAAAGGGATGTGAACCAGCACTTTTTGACGAGCAGAGCAATTGGGCATCAGATATGTTTCTCTATTTTGATCTGTTGGAGAAAGGGTCAGACTTCGCATATACGAAGAAGCCGCTCGTGTCGATCGGAGTACATGAAAATCAGTATACAGAGAGCTTTTCCGAGAGGGATATACGTATTTACAGAGATTACAGATATATGTATACGAAGTATCATTTACAGGAGAGCAGAGCATGCAGGGAGTATTTTACAGAAAAGTTTATCATTAAGTATCACATGGGAATCAGGGAGGCAAAGGCATTGGGAATCAGCAGGTGCATGTGGCTGCGCAAGTGGGCTGCAGAACAGAGGGCGACTGTGCAGTGTTTTGTAAGAAACCGGTTTAAGAGAAAGAAGGATATACAATGAGCCGCAATTGGACAAAAACAGTTGGTGAGGTTTGTTTCTGGATTGGTTTAGTTTTAGAGCTTATCATTGTGATCATTGATAAAAGTGCATATACAAATCCATTGGAAAGTCAGCTGTTTCGCTTGACTTTTCTGTTGTTTTGCGTCAAGATCGCACTGACAAAGTACTCGGCCAGAGAATGGCTGTGTATTTTGCTGTTCGGAGCCGTCATGTTCGTATCATACAGGATGAACGAAAGGGATGAGACCGTGAGAGTGGTCGCATTTATTGCGGCATGCAAAGGGATGGACATCAAAAAGGTGATGAAAGTTGTGTTCTGGATAACGTTTGCTGGCTGTGCGGCGCTTATGTTTTTGTCCGTGACAGGGATATACGGAGCCGTCTCTGTGGTAGCTGATTTTGGCAGGGGGGGATCGGGCGAGCAGGTTTTTGAAACACGGTATGTGCTCGGGATGGGACATCCGAATGCCCTGCATTGTATGTTGTGGATGGTTGTGGTGCTGGCAGTGTACAGTTATGCAGAGGCACTGAAATGGTATCACTTTGCGTTCTTTGCGGCAGTGGATTTCGCGCTGTTTTTCCTTACGAAATCCAAGACGGGAGCGCTTGTCTGGTTTTTGTTTGTTGCATTGGCATGTATTATGCGATACAATAAAAAATATCGGGAAAATAAGAATGTATATGTTGTGTGTGCATTGATCGTTTTTGGATGCGTTGTCTTTTCGATGATCGGTTCGCATGTGGGCAATATGGATCTGGCACCGGACAGTCTGATGTTTAAGCTTGATAAAGTGTTAAATGGCAGATACGAGAGCTGTTATGCGATCGAAGAGGCAAGACTTGAGAATTGGAAATGGTTTGCGGCTCCGGAAAACACAGATTATTTTGATGCAGGGTTTGTCCGGCTGTATTACTGGTATGGTATCATTCCTGGAATGATCTATGTCGGCATGACATTTTATCTGCTGTATCAGAGCTATAGAGAAAAGGATTACGTTTTGCTGGTAATGATCGTGACTTTTTCTGTTTTTAATCTGGTGGAAGCGCACTTTATATCTGTGTATATTCTGAGGAATTATCTGCTGGTATTGATGGGACACTACTGGTATCAGCCGTTGGATCAAGATCATGGATCTGAGGGATATTTTTGGCAGGTGAAGAGTTTACTTGGGAAGGTGTAGGGAATGAAACTGGTAAGTGTCATTGTGATGTCATATTGTTCGGCGGATACGATCGTTGAAACACTGGACAGTATCAAAAATCAAACGTATCCGAGGATTGAACTGATCATTACGGATGACTGTTCGCCTGATAGGACAATACAGGTGGTTCAGGACTGGATCGAGGTAAACAAGGGAGCTCTGACAGCCATAAAGCTGGTCACATCAGATAAAAATACAGGACTTCCAGCGAATATTAACAGAGGGCTTAAAGTAGCAGAAGGCGAATACTATAAGGGCATCGCGGGTGATGATTATATGACAGAGGACGCTATTGCAAGCTACGTAACGTTTTGCGAGAGACATCCGGGGACATTTCCTATCGCAAAAGTGCGATTGTTTGATGATCATGATCCGAATGCTGTGTATGGGGAGGTGCAGTCATATTGTGACAGGTGTTATGAATTTGCAAAGCTGGATTACAGGGAACAGTACAGGCTGCTGCTGATCCAAAACAGAATTGTAGCCCCGTCGGCTACTTTTTATACGATGGATTTTATCAGGAAAGTCGGCGGTTATGATGAAAGCTACAGATGGTTTGAAGACTATCCGATGAATCTGAAGGCGATGCACGCCGGGTACCGCTTTGGCTTGCTGGACAGGCAGATTGTAGGGTATCGCATGTCCGACAGATCAGTGACGGCTTCAAGTCTCTCAAGATTAAAGAAGACAGAGATGAAGTTTTTTTTCAAAAAGAGGTTCTGGTATATGGTTCAGAATGGGATGGGATGGGAGGCTGTGAAGCAGTGCAAAAGCTGGCTGAAGGTGGCATTAAATCTGAAAAAATATTGATCATACCTGCTTTCTTTAGAACGAAGGCCAGGCCGACGCTTGGTAGTTTTTTCTGGGATCAGGCACGGGCGCTGAGACGTGCGGGGCATGAGGTAACCATTTTATACAGTGATACCTACTCGGCAAAATATATACAGGACTATGTATCTTATACAGAGGAAGCGGTGGAAGAGCGCGAGGGTATTCAGATATGCCGCATGAAAATATTCTGCCCTCTGAAGCATGGCATGGAAGGGTATCGTGAAGCCTTTACGAGGGGAATTTTGCAGTTATATGATCAACATCATCTGGAGGCAGAGCACCTGGACGTGATTCATGCACATTGCTGTGTGTGGGCTGGTTATGCAGCCATGAGACTGTCTGAAAAAACAGGGATTCCCTATGTTATCACAGAACATGCAACGCTGTTTGAACTGCATAAGGATCAGATCAGCAGATCGAATGAGAAATATATCAGACAAGCATTTGCAAACGCGGCAAAGATCCTATGTGTAAGCCGTGCGTTTGCAAAGGTCATAGCTGAATACAGACCAGCGGCTGACATCGACGTCATAGGGAATGTTGTCGATTTTGAACAGTTCAAGCCCTGCGTAAATAAATTTCATAGTGAAATGCGGTTTCTGGCAATATGTTATATGAATACCAGAGATCAACTGATAAAAAAGGGTATAGATGTCCTGCTGAAGGCATGGCGGGAATTCTCACGAAGATGTGACAAGGTCAGGCTGATCATAGGTGGCGGCGGACAGGCCTTGCAGGATGCAGTGGAGTGGTGCAGAGAGTATGGTATAGAACAAACAGTGGAATTTGCAGGAGCATTGAGCCGGGAGCAGGTTGTAGAGCAGATGCAGGCGTGTGATGTGTTCGTGCTGCCAAGCCGGTACGAGACCTTTGGCGTAGTTTATGTAGAGGCGATGGCGTGTGGAAAACCAGTCATTGCGGTGGCGAATGGGGGACCAGACGATTTTGTGACGGGGGAGAATGGCATATTGATATCTTCGTCAGATGCAGGGGAGCTTGAACGGGCATTCGATCGGATCATACAGCAGTGTGATAAGTATGATCCAGGACAAATACGAAGCACTGTTGAAAAAAAGTTTGGCGGGCAGGCGATCGCGGGACAGCTTGAACACATATATAAAGAGGTAAGAGGGCAGAAATAATGATTATAGCTGTGAATTATGCAGATCAAAAATTTCAGCGGGCTCAAAAGCTCAACAGTAAGACTGCGAGGCAGTGGGGAGCCGACAGAGTGCTTGAATATGGACCAGGCGATATTGACGAAACATTCCGCAGGAGGAATCAGGAGATCCTGGATACGCCAAGAGGAGGCGGATACTATCTCTGGAAACCGTATTTTTATAGAAAGGCTTATGACGAACTGGGTGAGAACGATTATCTGGTCTACATCGACTCGGGAGCAGTCTATGTAAATCGGATCCAATATCTGATCGATTGTATGGAACATGAGAAGGTACCTCTTATGATATTTTCGCTGGAACGGGAGAGAATAGAGAAAGGGAACACAAAGAGGGACGCATTTGTACTGACCGGCTGCGATGAGACGAAATATACCGATACACCGCAGTCTATCGGTGGATATTTTGTCTGCAAAAAGGCATCTGTGGTGGAAGCCTATCTCGATGAGGTGCTGCGATATGCACAGGATATCCGGATCATCTCGGACGAGCCCAATGTGATGGGGCTGCCGAACTATAAGGAGTTTGTGGATCACAGGCACGATCAGTCTGTAATCTCGCTGATGTCCAAAAAGTATGGGTTTAAGAGGTTTCGGGATCCGTCTCAGTTCGGACAGACCAACCACTATGAGACAGATGTGGAACAGCGGAGCACGTATCCGCAGATCGTCGATTCGCATCGTCTGAATGCTGGAAGCCTTTGGGAGGTCAGGCTGCACAGGATCAGAGCAGTACGCAAAGTCTCTGGATTGATGAAAAGCGTCAGCCGCAGACTGGGAGGAGTAAAATGACAAGGGAACAAAAGTGGGTACAATATGAACAAAGGTGGAAATGGAGGGATTTTTATTTCAACAAGTGCTTGCGGCGTCATGGTTTTGTGAAATATTTTCACAGGGAGCCGGTCATGTTGTACTATGCAAAAAAGTGGATCCTTTCTTCTGCGAAGACAAATGATTATCTTTATCAGAAAATTGTGGAGGGAAAGCCTTTTATGGCATGTCGTTTTGGAAATACAGAACTCCAGACAGTGGTGGGACACTTAAAGGTAAAATATAAAGGCCACAGCGAGGAAGATGACGCATATCTGGACAAATGGTTTACGAGACTGGGAAAGGATTCCGGATTTTTTCCAGTGGATTACCAATATTTGGAACAATTTTCGGATCTGATTCTTGATGCGGGTGCCAACGCGGACCTGCTCGCGATGTGGCATCTGAATATGGAAGACTTTATTATAGAAGAATTTGCACCGAACGCAGATCTGACATTTCTGTTTCGACTGGAGCCGTGGCTTGCACCAGGCAGACCCTGGTCAGCGGCACTGGCGGGAAAGAAAGTTCTGGTGATCCATCCGTTCGAAAGGACGATCCAGGAACAGTATAAGAGGCGTGCGCTGATCTTTCCTGATTCTGAGATTTTGCCAGAGTTTGAACTGAGGACGCTAAAGGCTGTTCAGACGTTATGCGGTGAGGAAGACGACCGTTTTGAGACGTGGTTCGATGCGCTGGATTACATGTATGGGCAGGCTATGGATATTGATTTTGACATTGCTATTATAGGCTGCGGCGCATATGGGATGCCGTTGGCCTCAAAATTGAAAAATGCGGGAAAACAGACGATCCATCTGGGAGGAGCGACGCAGCTTTTGTTTGGTATCAAAGGATATCGATGGGAACATGATTATCCGACAAAGATCGCCTCTTTTTTCAATGATTCATGGACGAGAGCTCTCGCCGAGGAGACCCCTAAGAATGCCAAAACAGTGGAAAAGGGATGCTATTGGTGAGCAGGGCACTTATAATAGAGGAGATAGGAATATGCCAGAATTGCTAGTGACAGTCCTCACCCCCTGCTTTAACAGCGGGAAGACGATTGAAAAGACATTGGAGTGTATCGAGGATCAGACATACAAAAATATTGAGTATATTATCATAGACGGAGGCTCAACAGACAACACATTGGAGTTGATAGAGCGGCATCGGAGCAGACTGCCCGGCAGGCTGACGGTCATTTCCGAGAAGGATCAGGGAATCTATGATGCCATGAACAAGGGAATAAGGCTTGCGAAGGGACGGCTGATCGGTATCGTAAACAGCGATGACAATTATGAGAAGGATACCGTGCAACAAGTGGTAGATCATTTTTGCTGGAATCCGTACGAAGTTGTCTATGGTATGCAGAGGACATACTTTGATAGCAGGGAAAAAGCAGTTGTTATCTATCATCATGAGTTTCTGCCCTGGCAGATGATTACGCATCCGACTTGCTTCGTGACAAAGGATACTTATGAGAAATTCGGTGTATTTGACACACGATATCGTTCCGCGGCGGATTATGATCTGATGCTGCGCTGCTTTAAGAGCGGGGAAGTGGTGTTTACACCTGTATATCAGGTGTTATCTAATTTTCATCTCGGCGGGATGTCAAGCAGTCAGACCGGTGTGCGCGAGAATGCGCAGGTGCGGTTCCGGCAGGGGTATTTGTCAAAAAAGAAATACTGGTTTATCGTGATCAAAAGTCATTTGTACGAATGGCTGGGGTCCGGAAGGAAGGAGACCGTATAAGGATGAAACTGGCAGTCATATCACTCAATACCGAACAGAAAGATCTGAGTAGATATTACAATTCGCAGGCAGAGGGGATCGCGAAGGCATTTGCCGCGATGGGGCATGATGTGTCAGTTTATCATTTGATACCTGATTTGGGCAAGGATGAAGAAATCGTTCAAAAGGGTGCGGTTAAGGTAGTTTATCTAAAGTGCTGCCATGTAGGTAAGCATGCATTTGTAGATACAGGCAGACTGGACCGGGAAATGGCATGTTACCTCACAGCTTCTGACAATTATCTCTTTCTTGGCAGGTTTATCAGATGGTGCAGGAAAAATCAGATTTTGTGTCTTCCCTATATTGGCGTGATACACAGCAATAATGCGTCAGCGTGGAAGCGCAGGATTGTGGATATCTTGTGTAATAATATAAAATATTATAGGAAAATTCCTACGATCGTCAAGACGCCAGCTCTTGCTGAGGAACTTAGAGGACATGGAGCCAAAAAGATATATATGGTTCCTGTCGGACTTGATGCGACCATGTTAAAGGAGGATTATCTTAAATATGACAAAGGCAGCCTCAAAGAAAAGCGCGGTCTGTCAAAGACGGACAAAGTGATATTGTTTGTGGGCCGGATGACAGCTGAAAAACAGCCTGTGATAATGATTGATATTTTCTATCAGGTCTATCAGAGGGATGATCGTTTCCGGCTTATCATGGTAGGACAGGGGGAACTTGCAGGGAATGTCAGGGCGAAGATAATGGAGTATGATCTCACGCGATCTGTCATGATCTATGATAAGATCCCGAACGATGAGATGTGGGAATTATACAGGCTTTCGGAGTGTACTGTTAATCTGAATACACATGAGATATTTGGTATGGCGATTCTTGAGGCTATGTATTATGAAAGTATAGTGCTTGCCTTGAAGGCTCCAGGTCCGTCTCTCATTATAGAAAATAATGTTTCGGGTTATATTTGTGATGGAGCAGAGGATATGATCCATAATATCATAGAGAAAATAGCGTTGCACAGTAGTCTTCAAATAGGTGAAGCAGGCAGGAAGCGTGTTATGGATAACTTTATGTGGGAGAGATCTGCAGCAGATATTTTAGATATTATAGGAAGTTTGGAAAAAGGAATTGAAAGAGGAGGAAGTCAATATGCAGATAAAATGTAATGTGCTTGACAGACAGTTTCAGATGTACCAGACAGAGTATGAGGAGGCAGCACTGCGCGTACTGCGTTCTGGCTGGTATGTGCTTGGAAACGAGGTCAGACAGTTTGAGCAGGAATTTGCTGAGTTTACAGGCAGGAAATATTGTGTGGGTCTGAACTCAGGACTGGATGCGCTGATCATGTCGGTGCGGGCACTCGGGATCGGGAAAGGCGATGAAGTGATCGTGCAGGCAAATACATATATCGCTACTGTGCTTGGGATTACTGAAAACGATGCGATCCCAGTCTTTGTCGAGCCAGATGAATACTTTAATATTGATGCGGACAAGATAGAGCAGGCGATAACTGACAGGACGAAAGCGATCATGGTAACACATCTGTATGGTCAGGCGTCGAACATGACTCCGATCATGGAGATCGCCCAAAGATATCATCTTGAGATCATAGAGGATTGTGCGCAGTCCCATGGGGCATGTTTTGGAGGAAGGATGACGGGAACTTTTGGCATATCGGGCTGTTTTAGCTTCTATCCCACCAAAAACCTCGGTGCGTTCGGAGATGCGGGAGCGATCGTGACTGATGATGCGGCGTTTGCTGAAAAGATCCGTATGATGCGCAATTATGGAAGCAAGGTGAAGTACCATAACGAGATTGAGGGTGTGAATTCGAGGCTGGATGAGATGCAGGCAGCACTCCTGCGTGTGAAACTGACTCATCTGCAGGAGCTCAATGACGAGAGAAAGGTACTGGCGAAAAGGTACAGTGATGGGATCATCAATCCTGAGATCAAACTGCCAGGTCTGAGAGAGAAGGCAGAGAGTATCTATCATCAGTATGTAGTAAGGTGTGCTGAAAGAGAAGATCTGCAGAGAGCATTGGAACAGAATGGCGTACAGACACAGATTCATTATCCAATACCACCGCATCTGGCAAAGTGCTATGCCTTCTTAGGATATCAAAGGGGGGCGTATCCGGTTACAGAGGCGTATGCGGAGTCTGTATTAAGTCTGCCGTTATATACAGGTATGACATTTGCAGAGCAGGATTATGTGATTGAGCAGATCAATGCGTGGAAGCCATAAATGGACAAGAGTATTTCTCACAGAAGGAAGGGCATTGTATGAATCATGTAGATCAAATGGTCAGTTTGCTGAACAGGAAGATTCCTAAGGAAGTTAAGATTGCTTTTACGGCAGCGATCGTGATGGGGCTGATCGCGCATTTTTATATGTTTACGAATAAACTCCCCAACTATGATGATTTGAGAACTTTAGATGGCTTTGGAACCACCTTCAAATCGGGCAGGTGGTTTTTGTGGTTTCTGGGAGCGGCAGCATGGCATTTGGATTTTGTGTTCAGTCTGCCGTGGGTGAACGGATTGACTACGCTCCTGTTTGTGGCATTGTCAGCAGGTCTCATGGCAGATCTGCTGAAGATAAAGAGCAATATAGGCAATGTTCTGCTCGGCTCGGCAATGATCGTGTTTCCGAGCTGGGTCAGTTCGCTTTTTTTTATGTATATTGTTCCGTATTTTGCAGTTGCAGTGTTTATGATCGTTCTGGGGGTATATTTGTGTGTAAACTACAAATGGGGAGGAATCTGTTCGATCATATTAATGGCATGTTCTATGGGAATCTATCAGGCCTATCTTCCGTTTGCGGCGACACTTTATGTTGTGCTCCTGCTCATGAGATTATTTGATGATGAAGAGGTTATGCCCGTTATAAGGAGTGCAGTATATTATTTTATCAATATTGTATTGGGAGTCGGCCTGTATTTTATTCTTACAAAGCTGTCGCTGCTGGTCACTGGGGAGGAACTGACCCAGACCAAAGGGATTGACACCATGGGGCAGTTTGATGTGTCACGCATATCTGAGATTGTGAAAACGATCTTCAGGAATATAACAGGTGTGTTCTGTGGTAATGATCTGGAGATCAGTTACAACTATGCAGTCAGATTGATGTATCTGATACTTTTTCTCTGTAGTGTCTACTGTGTGGCCAGGATCATCATCAGGGCATATAGGAGGAAAGAGTATCTTCGATGTGCTGCTGTTTTTGTTCTGATATCAGCGTTTGAGATCGCGATCAACAGTATATATATCATGTGTTCAGAGGGTATTTATTCACTGATGTACTTTTCCTATGTATTTCTTATGCTGCTTCCTCTCTGTATGCTGGAACATTCTGCTCAATGGAAACAGAATAAGGTTTATCTCTGTGCAGAATATGTGACAGCGGCAGGACTTATGATAGGTATCGTAAGCTATTGTCATTTTGCAAATGCCCAGTATCTGAGTATAGAGCTTTCTTATAAGCAGGCTGAGAGCTACTGTACAACGCTGATAACACAGATCAAGAGTGTGGAGGGATACTCCGATGAGCTGCCGGTTGCATTTGTCGGGCATAATATTAAGGACAAGACATTGTACGAGAATAATGTGATGGATGCAGTGTTTCTCAGCGGAAGAGAGGTTACCTTGGTGGAGGCATATAGCAGGGAATACCTTTTGCGGTATTATTGCGGTTTTGATCCGGAGTATGTCTCCGCGGATAGGGTTGATGAGAACAAAATTGATGCGATGCCGTTGTACCCGGACGCAGGGGCGATCCAGGTGATCGATGGCGTAGTGGTGGTAAGATTGGAATAAATAGGTTTCTTTTATCGACTAGGATCGGAGAATATGATATACTATCAAATAAGACAGATGCTTGTGCAGGAAGCCTGTTTGCGGCAGGAGAGAAAGATATGTGAAGAGAGAGGAATAAGTTATGATAGAGCAATGCAGAACAATTGAGTTTCCACAAAAAGGTGACGAGCGGGGGCATCTTGTGATCGTAGAGGGGAATCAGGATATTCCGTTCGATATTAAAAGAGCATTTTATATCTATGGTTCAGACAAGGATGTGATTCGCGGCAGACATGCCAATTATCGGTCGGAGTTCGTGCTGATCAATGTGGCAGGGACTTCCAAAGTAAGGGTGGATGACGGTGAGAGGCAGAAGGTATTTCATCTTGACAGGCCGCATATAGGGATCTATCTTCCCAGACTCATATGGAAGGATATGTATGATTTTTCCAGAGATTCCGTGTTGCTGTGTTTTTCTAATGAGCATTATGATCCGGGCGAATATATCAGGGATTATGATACCTATTTGGAAGTCATGAGAGAAATAAAGGAGGAATTATGATGTTACGCAGACTAGAACTGAGGGATGCGCCGTTTATGTTGGAGTGGATGCATGATGAGACGATCACATGCAGTTTTCGATATCCGTTTGCAGAGATGACTCTGGAAAAAGTAAAGTTTTTTATCCAATACAGTTTCGATGAGGAAAATCAGCATTTTGCAATAACAGATGATAAAGATGAATATATGGGGACGATCAGCCTGAAACATATTTCGGAGATGGACCATAATGCGGAATATGCTATTGTAACACGGAAAAAAGCGCATGGTACAGGGCTTGCAGAACGCGCGACGATGGAAATACTAAAATATGCTTTTCAGGATCTTGGGCTTCACAGGGTTTACCTGACTGTTTTGACGGACAATATACCAGCCAGAAAGCTTTATGAGAACTGCGGATTTGATCTGGAGGGCGAAATGAAGGATGTCATAAGGATAGACGGCAGGTATCGCAGTCAGGCGTGTTATGCGATATTGAACTGGAAGGAAATGGAATGAGATTGAATTCTGTGAAAACACTCATTAGAAAGGCGTGAGGAGAGATTATGGAAAAGAGTATGCTGCATAAACTGAAAAATTTGCCAGGGAGACTGGAAAGAGAGATCGAGAAACACAATTATAAGAATAATAAATATGCAGGAATTTTACAGATACGTACTTTTGAGGAATCATTAGATTATATAACAAAGAATAAAATAAGTTTTTATCGATATGGAGATGCAGAAATAGCCATTATGCGCGGGATGGATGTACCTTTTCAGAAGGCAGATGCCCAGCTGGCCAGAAGGCTTATTGAGTTGTTGAATATCAAAGAAAAAGGGGTCGAGGCGGCGATTCCCTATTACTATCTTAATTATGAAAAGGGAATGAATCCGTTTATTGAAGAATTCACGTATGCCATGAAAGCGCAGAGGAAATTTCTGATCACTCATTGCAGGAAAGATAAAAAATATTTGGATACAGCTTTATCCCAGGTTTATCAGACTTATGAGAATTATGATTTTGAAAAATATTTTGCCAGAATGAAAAGACTGTTTCAGGACAGAGATGTTGTACTGATCTGTGGAAAAGGGATACTGTCAGAGATTAAATACAATCCCTTTGATATTTGTAAGTCTATACAGTATATCGAGGCTCCCAATATCAGTGCATTCAATGAATACGACAGAATACTGCAGGAGGCAAAACAGGTATCAAAGGACGAATTGATATGTATCATATTAGGTCCTACCGCAGATTTGCTGGTGTATGATTTATTTAAAGAAGGATATCAGGCATGGGATATTGGTCATTTTGTAAAAGATTATGATGCGTATTACAAAAAAAATCCGCGCAATGCAGATGCACTGATCAAATTCTATGAACCAGATTAAACAGGAGGAGAGAATGGTATCGATTATAGTGTTTTCGAAAGGGCGTCCTATGCAGCTTCATGCATATTTGGAAAGCCTGCTCTTTTACTCTGAAGTAAAGCAGGAAATGATCACTGTTTTATATTGTGAGATGGATGGGATCTGTTATGATAGGGTTCAGGGAGAATATCCGAATGTGCACTGGATGAAGGAGAGACGATTTGAGGAGGATCTAAAACATGTCCTGGCGAACGCAGATGAGTATATCATGTTCGGATGCGATGACGTTGTTTTTGTTAGAGATTTTAGCCTTAAAAAAGCATGTGATTATCTAGATACACATGAAGAAGTATTTGGATTCAGCATGCGTTTGGGAGAAAATATTACGCCCTGTCCCTTAAATGATGTATCTGATGTTCCTGATATTTTTGAGTGGAAATGGGAAGGATGTACAGAAAATCGATATAATTATCCGTGGGAATTGGACTGTACAGTATATCGAAAAGAAGATGTTGTACAGCTTACAATGGAAGAAGAGCTGCCTATTAAAAATCCAAATTATTACGAAGCGATGGTCAATCCGGATAATATTAGCAGGCGGATTCAAAGAAAATATTTAGCCTCCTATAAGAGATACGGGTGTGCTGTCGTGATCACAGTAAATCGTGTTCAGGATACACATCCTAATGGATACGATGACAGTTTGCGCACGGACATATACACTTTAAACAGGTTGTATAATGAAGAAGATAATACATTGGATATAGAAAAGATTTCTCAGTTAAAAACAAATCAAATTCATGTGGAATCTGAATTC
>VSNO01000057.1 GCA_009774375.1 Lachnospiraceae bacterium | reverse complement strand
CAAATTTATAGCGCACCTTACAGGATGCGCTATATAGAATATCGTTTGGTTATCAAAATCGGCTGTGAATAGTAACGGAAGGTATTGCATTATTACCTACGTAGTGTTAATATATAAGTACCTACACAATGTTAATATAGGCTTTTGGAAGGAGGACAATATGGCGCAGCAGGTTTCGGAGTCCGAACTGGTACTGATGAAGATCATCTGGAAGAATGGAGGGGCGGCACTGTACGCTCTCATCATGGAGGAGCTGGAAAAGGAAAAGAACGAGTGGAAGAACAACACCGTGCTCACCCTGCTCTCCCGGCTGGTGGAAAAACGGTTTTTAAAGGTCAGGAAAATAGGCAGGCGCAACGAGTATGTGGCTTTGGTGACGGAAGCGGAATATCAGGCAATGCAGACGCACAGCTTTCTCGATAAGGTCTACGGGGGAAATGTCAGAAATCTCGTGTCGACCCTGCTGCGGCAGGATATCCTCTCGGCGGACGAGCTGCGGGAGATCGAGTCCTTTTGGAGAGATGAAAATGAGTGGGATCCGGCAGGCATAAACCGCCAGGCGGAGAAATAGTATAGAGCAGATGACTGCCGGTCAGTGTACGCTGAACGGGAGAAGGGGAATGAGGAAAAGAGGAGTATGCGATGAAGATAGCCGACATGCACTGTGATACGATATCGGAGATCTGGGAGAGCAGGAGACGGTGTATTTCCGGGACATGTGCTGATTCGGGGGAAGGCGGCAGTCCGCAGCAGCTTTCCCGGAATGATCTGCATGTCGATATCCGGAAGATGAGACAGTCCGGTTACCTGCTGCAGAATTTTGCCATGTACGTGGACCTGAAAAGGGGACTGGATCCGTTTGCCTGTGTGCTGGAGCTGATCGATGTATTTCAGGACGAGATGGAGAAGAACAAAAAGGACATTCGTGTCATAAAGACGTATGATGAGATCCTTGAAAATGAACGACAGGGAAAAATGTCCGCGCTTATGACGATCGAGGAGGGGGGCTGCTGTAAGGGAGAGATCGCAAATCTCGAGAAGCTATATCAGCTTGGGGCGCGCATGATGACACTGACCTGGAATTATCCCAATGAGCTTGCAAGTCCTAATATATTTGTAAAGGATACGCAGTCAGGAAAAAATACCGGAAATGACAGGGGATTCTGCTTGTTTGACAGCTCAAATGGATTGACAGAGAAAGGTTTTTTGTTCATCGAAAGAATGGAGGAGCTCGGCATCATTATTGACGTTTCACACCTATCGGACGCAGGTTTTTGGGACATCGCGCGGAACACGGGGAGGCCGTTTGTGGCAAGCCATTCCAATGCGCGCGCGCTGTGCGGACATTGCAGAAATCTCACGGACGATATGATCAGGACGATCGCCGGGCGGGGAGGCGTCATAGGGCTGAATTTTTATGGCTGCTTTCTGAATGAGACGAACGACAGTCATTCCACAGTGGCACAGATGGCGGCACATGCGCGCCACATACTCAATGTAGGCGGCAGCGGGTGTCTTGGGCTTGGTTCTGATTTTGACGGCATCAGCGGGGAGCTTGAGATACGGGACTGCTCCCAGATGCACAGGCTTGCTGACGAGCTTGAGAGACAGCATTTTACAGGCACAGAGATCGAGAACATTCTGTGGCGGAATGTCATGCGGGTTTACAGGGAACTGTTGAACTCATAATATTCTGAGGAAACGCCGTCTTCCACAAACGCTTCCACCATGGTAAAATGATTTTTTTCCAGCACTTTGACAGAAGGAAGGTTGTCGGCGTAGGTGAAGGCGCCGATGGTGTGCAGGTCATATTTGGGTATGATCTCCAGCAGGAACAACCGTGTCGCTTCTGTTGCGATCCCTTTTTTCCAATGATCGGATTCAAAAATGCAATAGCTGATCATGGCATTCGGAACACTGTCAGATTGGATCCCATAGCACCAGATGTCCCCGACATATATGCCGTCGGCCCAGATCGTCCTGCCGTAGCTCGCCGCGCCAGGAAGGAGTGTCGCTTCGTAATCTTCGAGCGCTTCCGCCAGGGTCTTCGCCTTTTGGGGAAGCGTGCGGCGGATCTGCGGTGTGCTGGCTTTTCTGAAATAGATTGCTGTGGTCTCGGCAGTCCGTTCTCTCAAAGTGATCTTCATGATAGTGTGCATCTCCTTTTTCTATTTGTAAAGTCGTGTTATAAAGTTATGGTAAAATACGCTGCGTCGTGTGTCAGCGCATTGCGGTTCCTGTAATCAAACAGGACATGGACAGGACTTTCCAGCCGGGTGGTGCGTTCTGCAGCGCATGTCTTCCACACTGGGAAAGTGAACCGCTCAACGTGCGTCATGCGCAGAAGCTGCACGGATGTGCAGCCCTCATAGCCGTTTAGATGATCATGCATCTGTTCCTCGTGTTCGAAGAATCGGCGCAATTTTTGCTTTTCGGCGGGATCTTTCTCCATGATATTTTCCTGTGCGAAATCGGGGCGGCTTTTCAGGTTCTCGCGCAGATATAAGTCAAAGATCAGAAGCTCGACAAAAAGAGCACGCCTGTCCGATGCGGCGGAGCATGCGAAGTCCAGCAGCACCTGATAGCGGTAGATCCGCGAGGGTGTGCTGGTCATATAGCCGTTTGAGCGGTAGTAGTCCGCGAGCGCTCCGTACATATGGAAGGGCGAGGCAAACTGCCGGATCAGGACAGGAAGGGTGTGGGTAAACTGGCCGGAATTATAGTAGATCTCAACCATTTCCTCGATACCCTTTAATTTCAGTATATCATCGAATCCAAGCCATCTGGTATACAGCACTTCGTAAGGCGGCCTGGAGCTGTAGACAATGCCGTATTTCCCGGCGCGCTGTTCGATCGGGGAACCTTTTAATACTTTCAGAAATCCGAGCTGGAGCTGGTCTGGCGCCATGGCATAAACATCGTTAAATGAGCGGGCAAAGCTGCCGAGATCTTCGTGCGGGAGACCGGCGATCAGGTCGAGGTGCTGGTGGATATTCTGGAAGCTGCGGATCGCTGACACTGTTTTGCGGAGTGCGTCAATGTCCATATGGCGGTTGACCGCCCTCAGCGTGTCCTCGTTGGTGGACTGTACTCCGATCTCCAGTTGGATCAGTCCGGGGCGCATACCGCGCATCACTTCAAGCTGGCTGGATGTCAGCAGGTCTGCGGCGATCTCAAAGTGAAAATTTGTGACGCCATTGTCATTTTCCAGTAAAAATTTCCATATGGAGAGGGCATGTTGTTCATTGCAGTTAAAGGTGCGGTCGATGAACTTTACCTGCGCTGCATTGTTGTCAAGGAAATACTGCAGCTCTGACAATACCGTTTTGATGCTGCGCAGGCGGACTTTCCTGTCGATCGATGAGAGGCAGTAAGCGCACTGAAACGGACAGCCGCGCTGGGATTCATAGTAGAGAATGCGGTTTTTAAAAGTGACAGGCATGTCAGTATCAGAATAGAAAAAAGGAAGCCTGTCAATGTCTGTCAGCGCGCGTTCCCCTGTGAAACCTTCCTTGCAGACAATGCCTTTTATCCCTTGCAGTGCCGTGGTATGTTCCCAATAATATTTTAATAGCTCCAGAAAGGTCGCTTCGCCTTCGCCGACCATGATTCCTGTAAGCTGGGGGAACGCCTGGAACAGTTCCTGCGCATGAAAAGAAACTTCTGGGCCGCCGAGCCAGAGAGCGGTTTCAGGCAGCAGCTTGGGCAGTTCTGCGAGCAGCTCCTGCACCAGATCCCAATTCCAGATATAGCATGAGAAGGCTGCCACCTGCGGTCTTTTCTGGTATATATCAGCCAGGATCGCGCCCGTCGGCTGGTTGATCGTGTACTCTGCGATCCCGAGCGCACAGCCGTCAGGGCGGTCGGGGTAATACTTGTCAGCATAGGCTTTCAGGCTGTAGACGGCTGGATTGGAGTGGATGTATTTGGCGTTGATCCCGATCAGCAGGACTTTGTTATCTGAGGTTTGATTCATGGATGTTGACTCCTGTATGTTAATTCTTTACAGTTCCTTAATGTCCCTATTCTATCACAAGCCCATTCGCAATTCCATTATATTTTGTTTTATCCAAAAAGAAAAACGGGGAAACTTATGCAAATAAGTAGAAGCATGTGTGTATATGTGGTATGATAATGATATTGGACAGTAGAAGGCAGAACGAAATGGATCATTGGTCAGACACGCTTTAGATTTTCATTTGGGAGACCGGAATTGTTACTGTTTGACCATCGATGTGAAAATGGGAAAGGGGGATTTGTTTATGAAACGATATGTTATGTCTGCATAGCACTGGCTATCGCGATTGAAAAGTTGTTATAGCCAATGCTTTCCATTATATATAATATAATCGTTTGGGAGGCAGACATGGGCTATATAAGAGCAGAAGAAATTCTGCCCATTGAGATCATAGAATTGATACAGCAGTATGTTGACGGAAAGAATATTTATATCCCGCGCAAGTCGTCACACAGACAGGCATGGGGAACAGGCACGCAGATCAAACAGGAACTCCTGCAGCGCGACAGACAGATTTATGAGGATCATCTTGCAGGAGGCAGCACAGGAGAACTGGCCTGCAAATATTTTTTGTCTGAGAAAAGCATACAGCGCATTCTGAGGAAATTTAAGGAAAATGTGTGAGCACACAGGAGGGAAGGAATGGATCATACGAAGAAAAAATTACCGATCGGCGTTGAATTTTTCAAGAAAATCCGCGACGAAGATTATTATTACATCGATAAGACGGGCATGATACGGGATCTGATCCACTCATGGGGCGCTGTCAACCTGTTTACAAGACCGCGCCGCTTTGGGAAATCCCTCAATATGGATATGCTCAAAACCTTTTTTGAGATCGGGGCGGACGCCTCGTATTTTGAGGGGCTCGAGATCATGCAGGACAAGGCGCTCTGTGAAAAGCATATGGGAAAATACCCTGTCATATCCATCTCACTGAAGGATATCGACGGTATGACGTATGAATCCGCAGTAAAGAAAATGGGCGGGATCATCAGGCGGGAGGCACGCAGACTCCAGTTTCTGCTCGACAGCGGCAGCCTGTCCGCGTTCGACAAGGACTATATGAAATCATTTTTGGGTCCGGATCTGGATGAGCAGACGCAGGAGGAAAGCCTCGCTGCATTTTCAGAGCTGCTGTATAAGCACTTTGGCCAGAAGGTGATCATTCTCATCGACGAGTATGACGTGCCGCTCGACAAGGCGTATCAGAACGGTTATTACAGAGAGATGGTCAGCCATATCAGGGCTTTTTTTGGCAGTGCCCTGAAGACAAATGAATATCTGCAGGCGGCAGTGATCACGGGCTGTCTGCGGATCGCTAAGGAAAGTATCTTTACTGGTCTGAATAATTTTAATGTGGATACCATTTCGGATATCAGTTTTGCACAGTATTTTGGATTTACAGATACTGAAGTAAAAGATTTCTTACAATACTATGAACTGGATGCATTCTATGGACAGATCAGGGAATGGTATGACGGTTATCACTTTGGGAAACAGGAAATATATTGCCCATGGGATGTGATCAATCATTGTAAAAAACTGCTTGCAGACAAAAAGCACAGACCAGAGGCGTTCTGGGCAAACAGCAGCAGCAACTACATCATACAGGATATCCTGTCCATGGCGTCCGAGACGGCAAAAGGACAGATCGAACTGCTGATCTCGGGGGAAGCGATCGAGCAGCGCATCATACCGGAACTGACCTACACGGATCTGGATGACGAGGATCTCACCGTCAGGGAGACATATCTGTGGAGTGTGCTCTACGCCGCAGGTTATTTGACGAAGGCAGACAAGGAGACGGACAGTGACCTTTACAGACTGGTCATTCCCAACAAAGAGGTTTTGCAGATCTACCGCGACAAGATACAGTCCTGGTACAATGTCAATGTCCGCAGGGACATTCCGAAATGGCAGGCGTTCTGCGGTGCCGTCCGGACAGGTGATGCTCCGAAGATCCAGGAGCTGTTCAACTCCTACATGAGCAGGACGATCAGCATACGGGACACTTTTGTCAAAAAAGAGATGAAAGAGAATTTCTATCACGGCATGCTCCTCGGGATCCTGCAGTGCGACAGCGGCTGGGTGATCCGTTCCAACCAGGAATCGGGGCTTGGCTACTGCGATATCCTGCTGATGGTGCCGGGGGACAGGATCGGCTGTGCCATCGAGCTCAAATACGCGGAGAACGGCGCCTTTGATGCTGCCTGCGACGAGGCATTCCGGCAGATCGATGAGAAAAAGTATATTGATTTTCTGCAGCAGGAATGTATGGAGACGATCTATATCTACGCCGTGGCATGTTACAAAAAAAGCTGCAAGGTGGTCTGCAGATGATGCTGCCAACAGGCGCAGCGGGCAGATGCGTTTGTCTGGGTGAGATAGTGATCTGATATTGAAAAATGGAGAGTGGGGCAATGTACAGGATATTGATCGTGGAAGATGATGAGATGATCGCGGGCAGCTTAAAGCGCCATCTGGAGAGCTGGGATTACGATGTGGTCTGTGCGGGGGACTTCTCGAATATCATGGCGGAGTATGCCAGCGCATCGCCGCAGTTGGTGCTGATGGATATCAAACTGCCGTTTTTCAACGGCTATCACTGGTGCAGTGAGATCCGCAGGGTTTCCAAGGTGCCGATCATCTTTCTGTCCTCGGCGGCTGACAATATGAACATTGTCATGGCGGTGAATATGGGCGGGGACGATTTTATCGCGAAACCGTTTGACCTGGATGTGCTGACCGTGAAGATCCAGGCGATGCTGCGCAGGAGCTATGACTTCGTGAGCCAGAGCACGGTGCTGGAACATATGGGGGCGATGCTGAATCTGACGGAGGCGACGCTGACATACGGCGGTGAGAAGCTGGAACTCACCAGGAATGAGCTGCGTATTCTGCAGGTGCTGATGGAGAACAAGGAGAAGGTCGTGGCAAGGGATACGCTGATGACAAGACTCTGGGAGAGTGACAGCTATGTGGACGAGAACACCCTGTCGGTAAATGTGAACCGTCTGCGCAGGAAGCTGGAAGGTGTGGGACTGGTAGATTTTATACAGACGAAGAAGTCTATCGGATATCGCATTGGATCGCGTGAGGGAAGGAATGAAAACCGCTCATGAAAAATTTCAGGGCATATTTTGCTGAAAATATAAGATGGCTTGCGGTGATCGTGTTCATCGCGCTGGTGATGACGGGGACAATGCTCCTGAACGGGATTCCGTTTTATGAGATCGGGTATGGAATGCTCCTGTGCGGGTTTGTCGCAGCCGCGGCGGTACTGGTCGGGTATGGCAGGCATCGCGAGAGTTTCCGGCAGTTGGAACAGATGCAGGCAAACATCGCGGCAATACCGTGCGATATGAAGGCGCCTGAATACATGTACGAGAAGCAGTACCAGGAGTGTATCCGCGCGGTCGCACAGGAAAAGGACAGGCTGCAGAGGGAGATGATGAGCCGGCAGCAGGATCTTTCGGAGTATTATTCCATGTGGGTGCATCAGATCAAGACGCCGATCGCCGCGCTGAAGCTTTTGATGGACGAGGAGATGAACGCGTGTCTTGATGATGACATAGCAGAAAATGACATGCGCATCATGAACGTGCAGCAAAAGCAGAATGAGATCTTCCGGATCGAGCAGTATGTCGACATGGCGCTGCAGTACACACGCCTTGGGGCACAGACAAATGATTTTGTGTTTGAGCGTGTGCTGCTCGATGAGGCGGTCAAGCCGTCCATTTACAAGTATGCGAAACAGTTTATCCACAAACAGCTTCGACTGACGTATGTGCCGCAGGATATTTCGGCGGTCACGGATAAGAAATGGCTGGGATTTGTGATCGACCAGCTTTTGTCCAACGCGGTCAAATACACAAAGCAGGGCGGCGTCACGATCGAGGTGACCGCAGCTGTGCAGCCGCCGGATGGCAGCAGGGGGACAGGGAGGGCAAAGGATCATGTGCGCACCGCCCGCATTATAATAGAAGATACGGGTATCGGGATCCGTGCGGAGGACCTTCCCCGTGTATGTGAGATGGGATACACCGGCTACAATGGACATAGTGACCAGTATTCAACAGGGATCGGGCTGTATCTGTGCAGGGCGATACTCGATCGGCTGGGGCACCAGTTTGTGCTCACTTCCGAGCAGGGCAGGGGAACACGGGCGGAGATCTTGATCTGAGAACCGCCTTCTTTGCATCATTGGACTGGCGCAGAGCGAGCAGCTTACAAGTCTAATTTCTGTCTGGATAGGGCACCAGTGCTGACAGATCCCAGGTGACTGGCTCCCCGATCTGTGCATAATCGTCTGGTTCCTTTCCGCTCTCCTTCGGAAGCTCTCTGGCGTACAGGGTGGCAGTGACTGTTTTGGCATCTGCAGGGATCCTTCCATCTTTGATGAGCGTCTCATTGATCATGCATCCTTCGCTGCCGCTGCTGCGGCTGACGGAAAACACTGCGGTTCGCCCCTGTTCGTCTGTGGCAGTCAGTTTCAGAAGAATGTCATTTCCCTTAGTATCGGAGATCGTGTAGGAGAGCTGCTGCTCCAGCGGATTGTCGGAAAATGTGACAAGAGTGACTACCCTTCCATCTGGCAGTACAAACTCGTTTTGGAGTTCCATGATCCTGGTATTGGCAAAAAGTTCTGTGCCGTCTGCCTTGAATCTGAAGACCCAGTGTCCGCCAATGTCGTCTTCGGCGGTGGATGAATTGAAGGCGGAGAAGCTGATCTCATAGGTGTTCTCGTCAGAAAGGTCGATATCAGACACGTCGTAGGACATGTTTATTCCCAGGATCTTGTTTTCAGGATCCAGAAATCCGGCACTGCCACTCGCGCCGCTGTGAATCGCTTTACCGTTTACAGACAGCGCTCCGTCCAGACTGAAGGTGTCTGGAACTGGCTGTCCATCCTCACGCTGTACGGTGTAACTGATGACAAGCTTTTGCGGCGCGGCGGCTGCTTCCTGCAATGTCACCACGTATCCCTTGTCGCTGATGGGAGTGTCTATGATTTCCGTGTACTGTGAGATGTCGCTCTTCAGTCCGAGTGCGTCTCTAAGACTGTAGGCAATGTGTGTGACCGCCGCGTGAGCCTCCTCGTGAAAGACCATGACCGGGACGAGCAGGACGAGGCATACAGCAGCGGCGGCAACACCTCTGCGTCCTGAGCTGACGGGGAATCTGGAGTTACTGCGTGTCTCCTGCTTTTCCTGTCGGATGGCGTCGAGGATACTGCGTTCGTACTGTTTTTTTGTCAGTTCATCGAGTTCTGCACATTTGAGTCCGGGATCCCCGGCGGGCAGAGTGAGCCTGTTTGCAAAGCTGTACCATTCTTTTTTCATGTTCCATTACCCCTTTCTTTTGGCGGCATAGCTGCGCATTTTCTTTTTCCCGCGGAAAAGTCTTACATACAGGTTGTCCCTGGTCATGCCCAGCTCGGAGCTGACCTGCTCTGGATTTTCCTCGTTTCCGTATATGCGGTAGAACAGTTCACGGTCCTTGGCATTGAGACAGGACAGAAGCTCTTCCGTTTCCGCAGACAACTCTCTGTCCAGAAACGACGGCATTGGTTCGTCTGTGCAGGACAGGATGTCACAGGATCGTTCGAGACAGCTGTCCAGGCTTATCAGCTGGTGTTCGCGGCCTGCCCTGCGCAGGCAATCGATCGCTTCGAGCCGTGCGATTCCTGCGATCCAGTTTTGGAAGCTGCCCTTGTCCGCATCATAGCTGTCAATGTTTTTCCAGATTCCCAGAAAAATGTCATTCATGCACTCATCGATCTGGTCTGGCAGCGCGGACAGACGCTGCCGGACGATGGCGTGCAGATAACCGCCGTAGGTGTCGATGACGTAGAGGATACCTTCCTCGCGCTTCTGTCTGATGAGCGCGATAAAATTTGTTTCATTTGCTTTCATAATACTCCTTGTTTTCTTTTTTATTATAGGAGCTGCAGAAAAATAACTGATACAGATCCTTATAGCATACAATCCGTTTTGAGGGAGGGGAATCTTACATTCTTTTATTGTTTTTTGAAAAATTCTGTCATCATCTGGCCGCGAAGATAATAGATGAATAAAATTTTCTTTCTTTTCCAATACTACTAAATGTATATAACAATTAACATGAAATGTATAAGGAATGGAGGAAATTATGATCTTAACAGAGAAAGAAATCGCGACAGTCAAGGATCTGCAGACACAGGAACAGACCTGTATCGAGAAGTATCAGCGCTACTCCGGTGAGGCGAAGGACATGGTCTTGAAGGATCTGTTCAAGACGCTGCAAAACAAGGAGCAGGAGCACTACAATTCCCTGCAGCAGGTGCTCGGTGGCACTGTTCCGTCATGCGACTGCAATGATTCCGATGGCAGGAATTACAGTCCCAAGGCGACGTATGACAGAATGAGTGACTCCGAGGACAAGAAGACGGACAATTTTCTGGCGACAGACTGCATCGTGTCAGAGAAGCTTGTCTCGTCTGAGTACAATACAAATGTATTCTGCTTCAAGGACTCCAACATGCGCAAGCTCCTCGCAGATATCCAGGTCGAGGAACAGAATCACGCGGAGATGCTGTATAAGTACAAGACGGTAAACGGAATGGCCTAGGAACTGTCCGAAAATAACTTAATTCAAATGCACAAGTTATTAATGGACAGTTCCTGAGTGTGACAGAGGGTATGGCGAAAGCTGTGCCCTTTTTGTCTACGTGCTATATGATCAGTCCGGCCAGGCGCACCAGCAGGGCTGCGATCCAGGCGATGGCACATTGCCAGACAACGACGCAGACTGCCCATTTATAGCCCAATTCTCTTTTGATCGAAGCGATGGCAGCCACGCAGGGTGTGTACAGCAGGCTGAATACAAGCAGGGAGGCGGCGGCCAGTGAGCCTATGACAGCCGTGACACCGCCCTCCGCGTCAAACAGGACTTCCAGCACGGAGACGACGCTTTCCTTTGCCATGAAGCCGCTGATCAGCGCGGTGCAGATCCGCCAGTCGTCCAGGCCAAGCGGTCTGAACAGCGGTACGAGCAGACCGGATATCGCCGCCAGAATGCTGTCGTGTGAGTCTGCGACCATATTGAAATGAAAATCAAAGCTCTGCAGGAACCATACGACGATCGTAGCGATCAGTATGACGGAGAAGGCTCTCTGCAGGAAATCTTTTGCTTTTTCCCATAAGAGCAGCAGCACGTTGCGGGCGCCGGGCAGACGATAGTTTGGCAGTTCCATGACGAAGGGCACGGCTTCGCCTCTGAACAGTGTCTTTTTGAGGAGGAGCGCCACGAGGATTCCTGTCAGGATACCGAATAAATACAAGCCTGTCATGATCAGCCCGCCCCGGCGGGGGAAGAAGGCATTTACAAAAAAGGCGTATATGGGCAGCTTGGCAGTACAGCTCATAAACGGCGTGAGCAGGATCGTCATCTTGCGGTCGCGCTCGCTCGGCAGGGTGCGCGTGGACATGACGGCTGGGACAGTGCAGCCAAAGCCGATCAGCATGGGCACGATGCTGCGGCCCGACAAACCGATCTTCCGGAGCAGCTTGTCCATAAAGAAGGCAACGCGTGCGATGTATCCGCTGTCCTCCAGCAGGGAGAGGAAGAAGAACATGGTCACGATGATGGGCAGGAAACTGAGAACGCTGCCGACGCCTTCAAAGATGCCATCGATGATCAGGCTGTGGACGGTGCCGTTGACATTGCCGGCGGTCATGGCATCGTCGATCGTGCCGGTCAGCAGTTCGATGCCGCTGGCCAACAGATCCTGCAGGAATGCACCGATCACGTTAAAGGTCAGGAAAAAGACGAGCCCCATGATCGCGATGAATACTGGAATGGCTGTGTACTTGCCAGTCAGGATGCGGTCAAGCTTCTGGCTGCGCAGGTGTTCCCTGCTCTCGTGCGGCTTCGTGACGCACTGGTCACAGATCTTGCGGATGTAGGCAAAGCGCATGTCCGCCATGGCGGCGCTGCGGTCTAATCCGCGCTCCTTCTCCATCTGGAGGATGATGTGTTCCAGCATTTCTGTCTCGTTCTGGTCAAGTTTCAGGCGGTCGAGGATCAGGCTGTCTCCCTCAATGATCTTGCTCGCGGCAAAACGGACGGGAAGTCCTGCCTGTGTGGCGTGATCCTCGATCAGATGTACGACTGCATGGAGACAGCGGTGTACGGCGCCGCCGTTGTCGTTCTGGTCGCAGAAATCCTGACGGAGCGGCTTTTCCTGATATCTGGCGACATGGAGGGCATGCGTGATCAGTTCGTCCACACCCTGGTTCTTGGCGGCTGAGATCGGAACGACGGGGACGCCGAGCATGGATTCCATGGCGTTTACATCGACGGTTCCGCCGTTTCCGGCCATTTCGTCCATCATGTTCAGCGCCAGCACCGTGGGGACGTTCATTTCGAGGAGCTGCATGGTGAGATACAGGTTGCGTTCGATGTTTGTGGCATCGACAATGTTGATGATGCCTTTTGGATGTTCGTTCAGCACAAAATCGCGGGATACCAGCTCCTCATTGGTGTAGGGGGACATCGAATAGATCCCCGGAAGGTCGGTGATCTCAGTGTCAGAATAGCCGCGTATCGCACCGTCCTTTCGGTCTACGGTGACGCCCGGGAAGTTCCCGACGTGCTGCTTGGAGCCGGTCAACTGGTTAAATAATGTGGTCTTGCCGCAGTTCTGGTTGCCTACCAGCGCAAAGGTCAGTGGTGTTCCGTCCGGGAGGGGGTCGCCGCTGCCCTTTGGATGAAAGATGCCTTCCTCGCCCAGACCGGGATGCGGCGTCTTTTTTTGCGCTCTTTTCTCAGACTTTGTACCGGACAGGATGGGTTCTACGGTGATCTGCGCGGCATCGGCGAGACGGAGCGTGAGCTCGTAGCCGTGAATGCGCAGCTCGATGGGATCGCCCATCGGTGCAAGCTTTACCACGGTGACTTCTGCGCCGGGGATCACGCCCATATCCAGAAAATGCTGCCTCAGGGCGCCTTCGCCGCCGACGTTTTTGACGACAGCGGATCTTCCGATCTCAAGTTCCTTTAGTGTCATGATATCACTCCTCGTATGTCAGTTTTTTATGAATGTAGCTGCTTTGCTGCATACACCCCGTGTGCGGGCAGGTTCATTCTTATTTTAGTGTATATGCCCGGATAATACAAGAGTGAAAACAGTTTATTGCAATTATGGTGTGGATAGTATATGATATCTATGGGAAAAGGTTAGTCTCCTGCTCAATTGGGAGATAAGGCAGTACGGAAATGAGGATTGTGATGAAAAAGAATGATATGAGAGCGGCAGGCAGGAAGGTTTTCGCGGTGGTTTGTGCCGGTGTACTTGTCCTTACTGGATGCAGTGCGGAAAGACCGGCAAATGAGAGTGCACAGCCCGCAGAAACGGAGCAGCCGGCGGAGGGCAAAGAGGCGGTTGGAGACTCCGGTGCAGCAGGAACGCCTGAGTCGGAGAACGGGGAAGATTTTGATGAAAGTTCACAGGCGCTTTTGCAGGCGCAGGTCAGACATATTTACAGCAGTGTACTCTCGCAGATCGTGGCGGCGCGGCGGCTGCCGGACGGGGAACTGGACACCTCACAGCTTGACGCGGGTTTCGGGGAGATGCGGGACAATGAATTCGCCATCACGGATATTGACGGGGATGGCATGGAGGAGCTCATTGTCTGTTATTCCAATGCCAATATGGCAGGTATGGAGACGATCGTATATGGATATGACCCGGCGGCTGGGCAGTTGAAGCGGGAACTCACTGAATTTCCGGCGCTTACTTTTTATGATAATGGTATCGTTCGGGCGGAGGCTTCCCACAATCACACAAGCGGGGAATTCTGGCCTTTTACCCTGTATCAGTATCAGGCGGACAGTGACACGTATGTACAGGCGGGTTATGTGGGGACCTGGAATAAAAATATTGCGGAGCGTATGAACGGGCAGGAATTTCCAGATGAGCTGGACAGCGACGGCGACGGGGTGCTCTACAATATTCAGAAGGGAGCGGAGACTTCCTATGAGGTCTCGGATTACAAATATAATGAGGCGGAGTATGAGACATGGTATCAGTCTCTTATGGAAGGCGCGGATGAGGTCGTGATCGATCATCTGCCAATGGAATACGGATCCTTTGCAGATCTTACGCCTGCTTATCTGAGAATGATAGCGGATGGGACTGGAAGGAGCCGCACGGATGCGGAGGCGGATCTGGGACTTCTGATCTTGAAGGAAGAGGAACGGGAAGGAGAATTTTATCTGGATGCGGCGGAGCGTCTGCTTTCGGAGCGGTACGGTGTGGAGATTCGGCAGCCCTATGAGGATTTCGAGGATCAGAAGAACGGTTTCTGGGAGGGGCAGGAGGTCTTTGCTTTTACGCATCTGGATGCGGGGGTGCTGGATTATCATGGTGGGCAGGTGGAGGATGTGACGATCTTTGGCCTGTATCCCGGGATCAGTGCAGACAGCGCGTGGGAAAAACTGACGGCGTATGGCTTCTATGCGTCTCCCTACGGAGAGACGGAAAACTGCCTGATCACAGGCGATGGTTTTGGCAATATCAGTGTCTGGTTCAGCGATGAGGACGGAAAGGTGACGCAGATCTCGGTGCACCCGTTTTGTGCGTTTGCGGGATGACTAAAATGTTAAGAAAGAAATGAGGTGCTGGGATGAGAAAGACGGCGCAGGCAAATGAGCTGAAGGGCAGGCAGGTGCCGGACGCGGAAGTGAGGGCGAATGCATCAGCGAGGGCGGGCTGGAATGCGATACACAGCGATTGTGAGAGGGCGCAGATCCGATATGACGACTGGCTCGATACATTTGAGGCGGTGATCGATGGTTGTGAGACGCCGGTCATCGATCTGGGGTGCGGCAGCGGTAATGACACGCTGTACCTGATCGAGCGCGGAAAAAGGGTGATCGCCTGTGATTATGCGCAAAATGCGATCCGGAATATTAAAAAGAACTTTCCTGAGATTGAGAAGGCAGTGTGCTTCGATATGACAGAGGGACTGCCGTTTGAAGAGGATCTCACCGATCTGGTCATCTGTGACTTGTCGCTGCATTATTTTACGGAGCATCGGACTTTTGCGATCCTGGATGAGATCAAAAGAGTGCTGCGGCCGGGCGGGATGCTTCTCTTTCGGGTGAATTCTGTGCGGGATGTCAATCACGGCGCCGGAAAGGGCAGGGAGATCGAGCATCATCTGTATGAGATGGAGGATGGGGGATATAAACGATTTTTTGACGGCCATGATATCGAGACATTTTGGGGGGACTGGGATCAGGTCTTCCTGCGGGAAGAGGTAATGGACCGGTATGAGCTGGAAAAGGTACTGTGGAAGGGGGCAATGCGGCTGCGGGAGAAGACGGCATGTGTGAATGACGAGAACGGAGAGGGGGAGGAGATGAGCGATATCAGATTGATCGAGCCGACGATGGCGTATGAGAAGGAAATCTGGCAGTTTCGGCAGGAGGTTATGGATTCAGATGACAAGGATAAGTTTGCCGGGTGTGGGAATCTGGAGGAATGTGCATCTGCGGGGGAGTGGATCGATACGATCCGGTTACATCGGAATGCGGAGACATGTCCGCCGGATACAGTGCCTTCCAATATCTACATAGCAGTGCGGGAAAGTGATGATCGGATCGTAGGGGTGATCGATCTGCGCCATCACATCAACCACCCGATATTAGGCGCATGGGGCGGACATATGGGGTATTATGTGCGCCCGGCGGAACGAAACAAAGGGTATGCGAAGGAAATGGTAAGGCAGAATCTGCAGCATTGCAGGGATCTGGGCATACGGAAAGTAATGATCACCTGCGATGAGGAAAACCTGGCGAGTGAGAGGGTGATCACAGTCAACGGCGGGATCTATGAAAAGAGCATCGAGGTCGATGGCTGCCCTGTCAAACGGTTCTGGATCGAAGGTTAATGACTGTCTGAGCGCGCAGCCTTTCTGTACAGGAGCGGCGTCTTCTGGTATTTCTTCCGGAAGGCCCTGGTGAAGTAGGACTGGTTGTGAAAGCCGCAGTTTTCCATGATATCGATCACCTTGCCGTCTGTCTCTGACAGCTGCTTTGCGGCTAGTTCCAGGCGGTAATCCACCAGATAGGCGTTGAAGCTCATGCCTGTCAGTTCACGGAATAATTTCATGAAATGACTTTCTGAGAAGCCGCACTGTTCTGCGGCTTTTTTGATGGAGATGTCGCAGTCGTAGAATTTCTGTACGTAGTAGAGTGCGTTTTTCAGTCTGCTGTAGGATAGCTGCAGGTGGCTGTTGTCGCTGGTGGCGGCAGTACTGCACTGGTTCATGTGATGTAGCAGGAAGAAGAGATGGGACTTGACCATCAGTTCATAGGAGGTATAGCTCTCTTTCCGGTGTTCCAGCAGGGACAGGATGTATGGCGTCACCGTCTGGTTGAAAGTGGTGCCATTGGCATAAAAGCATTCCATGGTTCGCTCGTCTTTCAGGAAAGGAAGGACGTATTTGTCGTAGCAGGGATCATTTTCGGTGCCTTTGAACAGGGTGGGGTGAAACAGGATGTTGAAGTATTCTCCGTCTTGCTGGCCGCCCTGTTCGATGGAGTGGACTGCGTGGGGCAGTATGATGATCAGATCGCCGGCATGGAGCGTGTGTGCCTGCCCCCACAGCGTGACCTGCATCTGTCCCTGGGAGCAGTAGATCAGTTCGAAATCGTCGTGCCAGTGCAGGGGAAATGAACGGATCCACGCAGGGATACACCCTTTGTAGACGCTGTAGGGAAAATTGATGGTTCCGTGAAGTTTGGTCTCGTGTATTGGTGTGGATTCCATGGGATTCCTCCGGCTAAATAGGATTGTGTTAAAAAAGCAGGATTATTTTACAAGAATTATAGCACAGATAAGCGTACAATGCAAGTATAGGAAGTGGAAGCGGAGGGAGATGGCTGTTATGAAACCTTTTATGAAATTATATATACCGATCGCGCTGGAAACACTGTTCATGATGCTGGCGGGCATGGTGGACACGATCATGCTCTCCACAGTGGGGGACAGCGCAGTCGGTGCGGTGGGAACGGCAAACACGTATATCGGGATCTTTATCATCATGTTTCATGTCATCTCATCGGGTATGATCGCGGTGATGACACAGTATATCGGGGCAAAGAGATTTGGCGTCGCCTATCAGGCAAGGCAGCTGGGCGTGGTGTTCAATGCGGTGATCGGCGTGGGGCTCTCTGCGTTTCTGCACATCTTTTCGGAGCGTTTTCTGGAGATCGTGGGGGTGGCGCCGCTTCTGATGGAACATGCAAAGACGTATCTTAAGATCGTGGGCGGAGCCTGCCTGCTGAATGCGCTGATCCCGATCTTTTCCAGCTATCTGAGGGCTTTTGGGCATACGAAACAGCCGCTGGCGGCAACCGTGGCTGCAAACGTACTCAATCTGTGCCTGAATGCTGTATTTTTGTTTGTATTTCATTTTGGAGTGGCGGGCGTAGCGGCAGCCACCGTGATATCGAGGGTTGTGAATCTGTTGATCGTGATGATCGCCTCCAGGCTTCTGGTCAATGCCGGGGAGCATTCCGAGCGGCTGAAAAACAGGGAGGTCTTTGCCCAGATCATCAAGGTCGGGCTTCCTTCCGCACTGGAGACGGCGCTCTACAATGTGGCGATGACGCTGACGATCCGATTCCTGAACCAGATGGATGAGAGCGGGTTCAATGTGACCGCGAGGGCGTATACGGTGCAGATCGCGAATTTTTCTTACTGTGCAGGTGCGGCTCTGGCACAGGCGAATGCCATCATGACAGGCTGGCGGATCGGCGAGGGAGATTTTGACGCGTGCGACCGGGGAACGAAGAAGGCGGCAGTTATCGGGATCTGTGTGGCGGCAGGGCTGGAGACCGCGTTTGTGCTTGGATCGGACCATCTGGTTCGGCTGTTCACGGACGATGCGGAGATGATCGCGCTGGTGAGGACGCTCATGACGATCGACATCGCGCTCGAGGTGGGGCGCGTGACGAACCTGGTCTTCGGGCAGGCGCTGAAGACCAGCGGCGACGCGCTGTACACGACGATCATCGGTGTGGTCTTCATGTACATCTGCATGGTGGGCGGCACATGGTTCTTCGGGATCCATCTGGATCTGCTGGCAGTGGGCGCGTACATAGGGCTTGCAGGTGATGAGTGCGTGCGCGCGGTCTTCATGTTTCTGCGGTGGCAGTCGGGGAAGTGGAGGACGAAAGGATTTATTCAGGCGCGGCAGTGAAAATGTGTATTTCAATGTTTTCAGGATTGTGATAAAATGAAGAGGAGCTGCAGGAAAAGAACCGATGCGATAAGTCAGGATGCATCAGTGATCTTTCCACAGGTCCTTATCATTGAAAATTAGGAGGAACTGCAAATGCAAAAATGGACACGGGTGATGTACCAGCCGAATATCGCGCTGGGGGAAAACGGCGGGAAGGTGACGGCGTGCAAGGCGCACATCGCGCTCTCGAAGGAGGCGGCAAAAGAGGGTATGGTGCTCTTAAAAAATGACGGGGATCTGCTTCCGCTTGCAAAGGGGAGCAGGGTCGCCCTGTTTGGAAAGGCGAGCTTCGACTATGTGCGCGGCGGAGGCGGAAGCGGGGAGGTGACGGTCTCGTATGCGAGAAACCTGTATGAAGGGCTTTTGCTGCTCAAAGACAAGGTAAGCGTATTCGAGGAGCTCTCCGCATTCTACCGCGATAATGTGAAGGCGCAGTATCAGCAGGGCAGTGTTCCCGGTATGACGGTCGAACCGGAGGTTCCTGCAGAGCTCGTGAAGAAGGCAAGAGCATACACGGACACTGCGGTGATCACGATCTGCCGCTTTTCCGGCGAGGGATGGGACAGAAAGAGTATCGTGGACACCGAGAATAAAAATCTGTTTGCCAATGAGGATGCGATGGCGAGGCGGTCTGCCGAGATCTTCGAGAACGGGGATTTTAACCTGACGCATGCGGAGCAGGCGATGGTGGAAACAGTCACATCGAATTTTGACAGAGTGATCGTTGTCATGAATGTCGGCGGTATGGTGGATTCCTGCTGGTTCCACGACGATGACCGGATCCAGTCCGTGCTGATGGCATGGCAGGGCGGCATCGAGGGAGGACTGGCGGCGGCGGAACTTGTGATGGGCGACGGAAATCCCAGCGGCAGGCTCGTGGATACCTTCGCGCGGGAGCTTGATGATTATCCGTCCACGGAGGGCTTCCATGAGTCGGAGCGCTTTGTGGATTATGTCGAGGATATTTATGTGGGCTACCGGTATTTTGAGACGATTCCTGACGCGTACCAGAAGGTCAATTACCCGTTTGGATATGGGTTGTCGTACACGGATTTTTCGCTGAATGCAGGTGCGGCGTATGAGGAGGGCGGCAGGATCTACGTGCCTGTCGTGGTCACAAATGTCGGAAAGCGCGCTGGAAAAGAGGTCGTGCAGGCGTATTTTGGCGCACCGCAGGGAAAGCTTGGCAAACCGGCAAAGCAGCTTGCGGCATTCCAGAAGACGCGTCTGCTGCAGACTGGTGAAAGCCAGAGTATGATCCTGTCATGGTGTGTGGACGATATGGCGTCGTACGACGATCTGGGGAAGATCCGGGAGTCTGCCTACGTGCTGGAAAAGGGGACATATCGTTTCTTCGTCGGCGTGTCCGTGCGCGATGTGGCGGAGCTGACGTATCAGTATGCGGTTGACGAGGACATCGTGGTGAAGCAGCTCTCGAGAAAGTGTGCGCCGTCAAGTCTGAAAAAGAGGATGCTTGCGGACGGCAGCTATGAGGAGCTTCCGCTTGCGGAGCCCGTCGATACCGATGCCAATGAGCTTGTCCCGCTGACGGTCGGGGAGACGGACGGATTTGCGCCTGCGGCGAGGGCGGGAAAGCGCTATCACCTGTGGGCGAACACGGCGGCGCAGCAGCATCATTTCCTGCGGGAAGTGGCGGATGGAACGATCACGCTCGATGAATTTGTAGCACAGTTGTCAGATGAGGATCTTGCACACCTGCTCGGCGGGCAGCCAAATACAGGGGTGGCAAACACTTTTGGCTGGGGAAATCTTCCCGACTACGGCGTGCCGAACGTGATGACGGCGGACGGCCCTGCGGGGCTTCGCATCGCGCCGGAGTGCAGTGTGTATACGACGGCGTGGCCCTGCGCGACGCAGCTTGCGTGCTCATGGAATGCGGAACTTGTGGAGCGTGTCGGTGAGGCCGGCGGCGCGGAGGTAAAGGAAAACAATATCGCGGTGTGGCTGACACCGGCTGTCAATATCCACAGAAGTCCTCTGTGCGGCCGGAATTTTGAGTATTACTCGGAGGATCCGTTCCTTGCCGGTAAGCTTGCGGCGGCGATGGTGCGCGGGATCCAGAGTAATCATATCGGCGCGTCAGTGAAGCATTTTGCGCTCAACAACAAGGAGACCAACCGCAAGAACAGCGATTCGCGGGCGTCCGAGCGCGCCGTCAGGGAGATTTACCTAAGGGCGTTTGAGATCATTGTGAAGGAGGCACAACCGTGGTCGATCATGTCCTCCTACAATATCGTGAACGGTCACAGGGCTTCCGAGAACAGGGAGCTGCTGGAGGATATCCTGCGCGGCGAGTGGGGCTTCGACGGCATGGTGACGACGGACTGGTGGACGAACGGTGAGCACTACAAGGAAGTCCAGGCTGGAAATGACGTCAAGATGGCGACCGGTTTCCCGGAGCGTCTGATGGAAGCCTTGGATAAAGGGATCCTGAAACGGCAGGATATGGAGATCTGCGCGCGGCGGATCCTGGAGCTGATCCTGAAGCTGGATTGAGATGAACTGAACTGAAAGAATATTTTTCTTGACACTCCTGATATAAAGTGATATATTTATCTCATAAAGAGACAAATATATCACTTTTGGAGGTGCACGATGAAAAAGAAAGTAAAGGTTCTGATCGGTGCGGGCGCAGCCTGTGTGCTGCTGCTGCTGGCATCGACAGGGTATGCGGTGGCGTTCAACGAGTCGCGGCTTGTTGTACCGATGGACTTCTCGACGTATGAGTTTACGCCGAAGGATCTGCCGATGATCGTTTCTGTCGCTTTGCTGGTGCTGTATGTGTTCATTCTGATCGGGATCCTGTCCGTTTCCGACCGGAAAAGGAATGTCACGAGAAAACTGAATCCGAAGTTAGGCTTTTTGGGGTTTCTGGGGTTTCTGGGCTTTTTGGGGTCATGGACAGATCCTGCGATGTTTTTGCGGTTCATATTCTTCGGATTTTTCGGCTTTTTCTTTGAGGGCAGGATGTCGGACACCCTTATGGATGAGCGGTATGTGGAAAACCAAAGGAGAGCACAGTTGAACGCGCACAGGACAGCGGTGAATCTCATATTTGCCGCGCTGCTTTTATTTGGAAGTGGTATTGTGGGCGGCATGAAATACTCGCTGAACGCGTTTGTGATCGTGGTCACGCTTGCGATCGCGCTCGATCTGTTCCTTGGCGAGTATCTGCTGTATCGGTATGATCATGAGGGGAAGGATCTTGAAAGTGAGGAGTAGGTGTGCCGGATTTTGAATGCAGATTGAAAACATACAGACAGTTAAAACAATTGACTCAGGAGGAGCTGGCGGTCATGGTCGGCGTGCGCAGGGAGACGATCATGCGTCTGGAAAAAGCGCAGTACAACCCATCGCTGAAGCTTGCGATCGATATCTCGAGAGCAGTCGATGCACCGATCGAGGAGATCTTCATATTTCAATGATAAAAGGACAGCGGTCGCTGTCCTTTTATAGTTTCTGGTCGGTGTCAGAGGGAACATACAGGACGAGATCCTTGATCTGGCAGTCCAGGATCCTGCACAGGTCGTTCAGCGTTTTGGTCGATACGTCCTTGTTGTGTTTCAGACGGTGGAGCGTGCTGCTTGATATATGGTGGTTGTTGGTCAGGGAGTACCAGTTTTCATTTGATTTCTTCAATGTTTCCCAAAACGGGGAGTAGACGATCATTTCAGGGATCTCCTTTTCTTCATGGAAGCTGCTTATCGCATTAGTATTTAACTTTAGGATAAATTATATTCTGGCACTTGAATATCTTCGCAAAAAAGAATATACTGGTAAAAAGTGAAAACAAATTCATGGTTGTGGCAAAAGGGATGTTTGGGATTTGGCACAGACAGGTATAATAGGATCGTGGAGATCATTTCTGGGGAGGTTTTTATGGAGCAGATCATTTACATCACGGATGAGGAGCGGGAAAGGTGCCGCAGGGTTGTCGACGCATTTGCGGAAATGTATGACTGGACAGATGTGGTTGTGGTGGATGCCGGAAGATACGGTTTTGTGAAACTGCAGTATTACAGGGAAACAGAGGGGTTTGAGATCGTGATGACATTCACTGACAGCAGAAAGCTGTTTGATTCGCTGTGGCTGGACTGGTTCGAGGAGCAGATCCTGGATATTGTTCTGGGGACGCCGCTGGAAGATCTGGGATACGAGGAGGTCTTTGGACTGCTGCCGAGGGAAATGCAGGAGGAACTGACAGGTAAGAAGGCGTATTTTGAGGGGAAAGTGTCGTTTGGATAAAAAAAGTCCTTTGCAGGGCTTTTTTTTGTTGCACGCGGGCACGATTAGGGGAAGCTGGATGATTTCAATCAGATCATGTTGGAGCGGGAAGCACGTGTATTTGAATTGCTGATAAAGCAGGTCTCGACAAAACGCACGCTTTGATGCTCCTGGCCGTGGAAGAAAGAGACAGGCACGGCAGCAGGAATACATTGAATTTTTAAGGCTGTCAGACGACAAGTACCAAAAGGGAGACAAAATCCGTACCGGGAAGAGAGGAACTCACGAATCGCATCTACAACTATTTTGCTGAAATAAACGAAGAACCGATTGTGTTCCACTGGAAATATAATCTCGATGATGGCGAAAGAATTACAATTGCAGCGGCGGACAGGATTCGTTTTCCTGGAATTTGGCCTGAAAGGTGATGTGCAGGTGCTGCCTTTTGCCGTCGATCAGACCCAGCAGCAGGTCATACACGTAGTTTGTCATCTCTGCCTCGGGCTGCACGAAAGTGGTGATGGAGGGAATGCAGTACTGCAGGGCTTCCATGCCGTCAAAACTGATAATGGCGACATCCTTTCCGGGTGTTCTGCCGGTATTGGTGACTGCCCTGACAGCCGCCGGCGTCGCGACATCCACAGCAGAGCAGACAGCGGTAATTTCCGGATGCAGCGTTAAGTATTCGGTTAACACAGGACAGACATTTGAGCAGATATAATGGCTCTCTATCACATGGGGCAGATTGTGTTCGAGACCCCGCAGCCGGAGCACATCCTGGTAAGCGTTCCACCGGATCCCGTAGACACTGGTGTCGACCTTGGAAGAAATGAGCATGCAGATATTGCGGTGCCCCCTCGAGATCAGGTATTCCATCTGCTTTGCTGCTGTTCCGTAGTGGTCTACCTGGACGCTCGAATAGGTCTCCGTTCCAATCTGGTCAGGAAGGACAGTGTTGACGAAGATGACAGGACAGGGCAGGGACTGAAAATATTTTGCGGGGACATTTCGGAAATCGCCTCCGAAATACACCATGCCGGTCAGGTCGTGCCCGTTGATATAAGCGAGCAGTTCCTGGAATTTCTCGGTTTTGTCCTGCGAATAGTAATTGTCGTTGAAGGACATGATCGTATAATCCGCGTTGTGGAAACGAATCGAGAGCGCCCTGGCCATAGATTGATGGAGCCAGTCACATATGCCCTCCATGGCTAATCCGATCTGGGGAATTTGGGTGGTCAGCTTGAGAAAACGGGCGCTGTTGCGGGGCGTGTATTGATTTTCCTCAATGATCTTTAATATATTCTGACGGGTGGCCTCGCTAATGTCCGGATAGTTGTTCAGCACCTTGGATACGGTGCCCGGGGTCACATTAGCAAGTCTTGCGATATCGCGTATGTTCATTCTGTTCGACTCCTTGTATAAGTTCTGTGATCGGCTCAATGCCCAATTCTCTCAGGTGTCCGTAAGACTGTTCCACAGAGTCATCCCACAGACTTGGAATATTATGGCAGTCTGAGCCTACGATCACTCTGACAGGAGCCTGTGCTGCTATTTTCCAGAAAGTGTCATAGGGGTATGGATGACGGATGCCGCCCGGAAAATTTTCCGGCTTGCGGCGGAAGCCGTTGGCATTATATTCAAGTACAGTGCCAGTGGCAGCCGCGGTATCGATGATGATATCGGCTGCCTTCTCACAGTTTTTATCCCATGCGAAGTGGTTCAGCATGTATATGTCGGGATGTGCAACCGCTTTAAAGAAGCCGCTTTTCATGCCTTCGGCGACGGAATGCGCGTAGAAGAGAAACTGTTCCGTAGAGGGAAGCGGCCCGTAAATATTGGCATTAGCGCCCTGTGCGTCTTTATAAAAATGTTCTCCCATCAGCAGGTAATCAAATTTCCATGTGGTCAGCAGCTCTTCATAATAATTCTGATATTCAGGCAAATACTCAATTTCCAATCCTTTCCATAAAATTATATCAGTTTGATATTTGACTGTCAACGCATTTAGCGTGTCCAGGTATTCCTGCAGCTCGCAAAAAGGCATCCGCATGCCGAAGTCCCTGTCAGGGAAAGGAGCGTGGTCGGAAAAGCCCAGCTGAGTGAATCCGAGTGAGATAGCAGCCTGCACATACGCTTCCTCCGTCCCTCCGGCGTGTCTGCAGCGCTGAACGTGTGTGTGGAAATTGGTCTTTATGTCTTTCATTGCAATACC
>VSNO01000056.1 GCA_009774375.1 Lachnospiraceae bacterium | reverse complement strand
AGTCAATATAGATTCTCACTAATATTGGCACTGTGAATAACGCAAACCCTTAATTTTACAGGGATTTCAGAGCTTTTACGCCTTATGACGAAATTTAACCAGCCATTTTGTGCACAATTACCAATCAATTCCGTTTCGAAAAATTTCGTTTTTGGCCCGGATATCTTTAGCTTCCGTTAAATGTTTCACTCAATAATTGATTCATTTATTCCATTTTGTTTATTTTATTTTGCAGTTTGCCCTGTTGAACCTGTATATTTTAGTCTTGACTTTTGTTTTAGTTTTCACTATAATGAATTCAATACCACTCAAAAAAACTTATGAAATATAAAAAGGGGGCAGATGACTGATGCTGTACTTTCGCTCTGTCGGCGAAGCCGAAAATGTCTTCAAGGCATTGAGTACACCCATGCGCGTGAAGATCATGGAAATGATATACGAGGACGATTCCCTCAGCATGAACGATCTGGCAGAAGCGCTCGGTCTCACGAACGGCGCAATCTCCATGCATGTAGGAAAACTGGAGGAGGCAGGACTTGTGCGGATCAAGATCACCTCCGGCAAGCGCGGGACGATGAAGATCGTGCGCCCGCGGTATGACCGGCTGATGATCGACCTGGCGCCTGTCAAGGAAGCGAGGCGCTGCTACACGGACGATATCCGTGTCGGATATTACACGGCGTGCCACGCCACGCCGACCTGCGGGCTTGCCACGGGCAAGGAGATCATCGGCTCGCTGGACGATCCCAGGGTGTTCTCCTTCCTGGACCGTTTCCAGGCGGGGATCCTGTGGTTCACCAGCGGATATGTGGAATACAACCTGCCAAACCACCTGCAGGCAGGCCAGACCCTGTCAGAGCTGCAGATCTCCTTCGAGATCTCTTCGGAATGTCCGAACACCAATGAAGATTACCCTTCCGATATCTATTTTGCGCTCAACAACATCCCGCTCGGCATGTGGATCAGCCCCGGCGATTACGGCGGGCGCAGCGGCTATGTGTCTCCGGCGTGGTGGCCGGAAAAACTGAATCAGTACGGTCTGCTCAAAACGCTGATCATCAACAATGAGGGCTGCTTTATGGACGGGACAAACAAGCTCTCCGACGTGACGATCCAGGATCTTGGCCTGGACTACAACAGCTACATCACATTCAAGTTCGAGGTTCCGAGGGATACCGCAAACTGCGGCGGATGTACCCTGTTTGGTGAGGATTTTGGCGACCACAACCAGGCGATCCGCATCAAGGCATACTATGATGAAGAAAACCCTGAGAATTAAAAAAACTGCCTTCCGGCAGTTTTTTTAATTCTCATTTATACTGTGATCACACCGCAGAAACCAAGTATGATGACGATCACACCCAGCACGATGCGGTACCAGCCAAAGATCTGGAAATCGTGCTTCTTGATATAATCCATGAGAAAACTGATCACAAAGAGGGAGACAAGGAACGAGACAAGCATTCCGACGATCAGCACGCCCGCTTCCAGCGTCGTGAACGAAAGCCCGAACTTAACCAGTTTCAGCAGGCTCGCGCCAAACATGACCGGTATGGCGAGAAAAAATGTGAATTCCGCCGCCACGCTTCTCGATACCCCGATCAGCAGCGCGCCCACGATCGTGGCGCCCGAGCGCGATGTGCCGGGGAATACCGCCGCGATCAGCTGAAACACACCGATCAGAAACGCAGCTTTGAACGAAATGTCCTTCAACTTTCTTATACTCGGCTCCTTTCCCTTATTCTGTTGTTCCACGACGATAAACGCCACGCCAAAGACGATCAGTGCAAGCGCGACCGGTATCGCATGGTAGAACAATGCCTCAAGCACATCGTCAAACAGCAGTCCGACGACCGCCGCCGGAATGCACGCCACCACGATCTTGAGCCACAGCATGATCTTATCCATCTCGATCACCGGCTTTGACCTGTCCTTAAACTGAAACGGAAAGATCTTGTTCCAGAACAGGATCACGACCGCCATGATCGCGCCGAGCTGGATGACGACCAGAAACATCTCCAGAAATTCCGGCGTGCAGTCCAGCCTGATAAATTCGTCCAGAATGATCATATGCCCTGTGCTGCTGACAGGAAGCCATTCCGTGATCCCCTCGACGATCCCAAACAATATCGCCTTTAAAAGTTCGATCATAGATTCGATCATAAATCAATCCCTCCGCATTTTATTTTCCCGCAGATTCTAAAAACGCTTCCAACTGCCCATAACACTTCTTCGCATCATGGTATCCGAGCTGGTACAGCGCTTCCAGCTTCCTCCTGTCCTTCTCGATCCGTCCGACTTCATTCACCACCTGCGGCCTGATGACAAAAGCCCTCCCTGCCTGCTCCTCCCGCTCCAGAAACCGCAGCGTCTCATTGTACCGCACATGGCGGTCAGAGACCAGCTCATACACTTTGGGAAACTTCGCGTATCTGAGCTTTATCATATTGCGCATCGCCAGCGAAGCCTGCTTTCTGACATACCCTGTTTCCTTGGTGAGAATGACCACGTTCCTCACATTTCCGTCCGCGATCGACCTGCGGATGGGAATGGCATCGGCGATCCCTCCGTCCAGATAGTCCTCACTGCCGATCCTCACATTCCTCGACACCAGCGGCAGGGACGCCGACGCACGCACTGCAATGATATCCCTGTGCATCTCGCGCAGCGGCATATACGCTGCCTCCCCGGTGCGGATATTCGTCACCACAGCATAGGCATTTCCCTCATATCTGGCGGCAGTCTTATAATCATAGGGGATCAGTTTGTTGGGAATGGTATCATAGCACATATCCACATTGAACAGATCGCCCGTTGTCAGCAGGCTGCGCGCACTGCAGTAATCCCTGTCATTCAGATAGTCAAGTCCTACATGGTAGGAGCGCTTTTTCTGCTTTGAGATATAATTGCAGAGATGGCACGCCCCCGCCGACACTCCATAACAGTTTTTGAAATACAGATCCCTTTCCATAAAGTACTCGAGAACACCCGCGGTATATATTCCCTTCATGCCGCCGCCCTCAAGCACCAGACCACAATCTACCATAGCCCCTCCTAAAACCGAAGAACGCTGCACTTGCGTTCTTCCCATGCAAAGCTTTAGAATTTCTTAGTCCGTGCTCTTTGCATTGTACTCCGTCTCAACAAATCTGCGCAGCGCCGGCAGCGCGCGTCTCACCTTCTCCGTCTCCACGCAGTATGCCATCCGGAAGTACCCCGGACATCCAAACGAGTCCCCAGGCACAAGCACCAGATCGTAATCCATCGCCTTTTTACAGAACGCCACCGAGTCCTCCTCGAGCGCCTTCGGGAAGATATAGAATGTCCCGCCCGGCTTTACCACCTCAAACCCAAGGCTCACAAGCTCGTCATACAGGATCTTCATGTTGGTCTCATACACCGACAGATCTGATGTGATCCCCAAAACCTCCGCCACTGCTATCTGTATGATGGAGGGCGGGCAGTTATGACCGATCCCCCTCGAAATCTGCGCGCACATCGGCGAGATCAGCACACTGTCCGTACACCGGGGATTCGCCGCGATATACCCCAGACGCTCCCCCGGGATCGACAGGGACTTTGCAAACGAGTAGCAGGAGAGGGAATTGTCATAATATTTCGACACATACGGCGCATCGACGCCCGCAAATAAGATCTCCCTGTACGGCTCATCCGATATCAGGAAAATGTCATGGCCGTACTCTTGCTGTTTCTCCTCAAGGACTGCGGCGAGCTTTCTGACCGTCTCCGTCGAATAGACCGTCCCGGACGGATTGTTCGGCGTGTTGACCAGCACTGCCATCGTCCTAGGGTTCAGAACCTTGTCAAGCTCCTCAAAATTGATCTGAAACTGCGCCGTGTCGGCAGGCACAACCCGCAGCACAGCGCCAGTCTGTCCCACATAATGATCATACTCCGGGAAATACGGAGCGAAGGTGACCACCTCGTCGCCCGGCTGCGTGACCGCCCTGACCGCATGTGCGACCGCGCCCGCAGCCCCCGTCGTCATGAACAGATGCTCCGCCGTGTAGTCCATGCCAAACGTTTGATTCAGAAAGTCCGCAAATCTCGCGCGCACCGACGGGATCCCCTGTGACTGGCTGTAGCCGTGCAGCTCCATCGTATCGCGGCTCTGCAGCAATTCCACCATCTTGTCCGTAAATGCCTGCGGCACCGCCACAGAAGGATTTCCAAGGCTGAAATCAAACACGTTCTCACCGCCGATCTCCTTCGCCCTTGCTGCTGCCCACTCCGACATCTGCCGGATCACCGATTTTGCGCCGAGCATATCTTTATATTTCTGTGTGATCATCTTACTCCTCCATTCGATCGTGCATTCTCTTCATTCTGTTTCGTCTACTCATTGTATCACTATGACAGAAAAAATGCAATCATGTTCACACCCATCCGCTTTCGGCGTTTCTGTCTCAATCGCTCCTGGAATTGTCCGCCTCCGATGCCCTGCCGGTCAGGATATCATCCCTGTTCTCCAGTCTGAAATAGTAATCAAAAATATCCTTCCCCGCATGCGTCGCATTCGACGAACCATATCCATTTGCGATCCGCACCGCGATCGAGATCTCCGGATCCTGCGCAGGCGCACAGCCGATAAAAAGCGAGTGATCCGGCCTGTCCCCGGACTCCTGGGCAGTCCCCGTCTTGCCCGCGGCATCGATCTTCATGTCCCTCAGCACACTGTTGTTGCGGGCAAATAGCAGCATCCCCTGCCAGACCGTATCCCATGTCGTTTCGTCCAGGTCGACCGTGCCCTGTATCACTGGTTCACACTCGTCCACACTGCCATTCTGATCGCCGATCCCCTTCACCAGGGATAACTGGAAACTCGTTCCGCGCGTGGCGAGTGTATTCATGTAGCGCGCTAACTGGACCGTCGTGTAATTGTGTGTTCCCTGCCCGATTGCAGACGGGATCCCGTATTTTTGTGTGACATGCGGACTGCTCTCCGTGATCTCCACACCGGATTTTTGATCCAGATCAAACATCACTGCGTATCGCTGCAGTACTTCCAATGCCTGCCCGTCGTCGTAAACCCCCGTCTCCTGCTGCCCTAACCGATAAGAAATGTCGCACAGATAATCATTGCAGGAGTTCTGGATCGCAGCCGCGGCACTGTCGATCGTTCCGTGTCCGCTGTGGCGCCAACACCGGAGGGACGGCGACACCTTGTCAAAGACACCGTCACAGACCACCGACGTGCCCGGATCGATCACGCCCTCCTGCAGTCCGGCGATCACCGTCACCGGCTTTAGCGTGGAACCAGGCGCGGTCAGCTGCTGTGTCGCACGGTTGTACAGCGGCAGTGACGGATCCCGAAGGAGCTGATCATAATATTCGCTGTCTATTTTATTGGTCAGACGGTTGTTGTCATAGCCAGGATAGGTCACACATGCAAGGATCTTTCCGGTGTCCGCCTGAACGACCACCGCCGACGCGGAACAGGGATCGAGCGCAAGCTGCGCCGGCGTCAGCTCCACCTTGTCGATCTTCTTCCTGATCAGCGCAAACGGTCTCGTCTCTCCCCGCAGGAACGCCTCATAGTCATCGTCGACAGAAAGGATCTCCTGATCGTACAAGAGCCTGCAAAAGTCCCGTTCCGGGAGCTCTCCATTGAAGACCATATATTTTAACAGGAGCTTCTCAACAGACGGACTCTGTTGAAAACAGTCCAAAATATAGTCTGCCGCCGCCAGATACGTCTCCTCCGCGGTGGAATACTTTGTCCCCTGCCCCAGTCTGTCCAGATCGATCCAGCCGTTTTTCAGCCATTTGTCAAAAACTGACCTGAAACTGGCTTCACGGTCCACAGCGTCTCCCGCCGCATCCCCGATCAGCCCGCTGTCCGACACCGCCGCAGACATGTACTCCCTCATCTCCTCCGAGAGCGTATCATACGAATGCGATGTATCCGTGAACACCGACCAAAGCTGTTCCCGCACCTCTCTCTTTTTTTCCAGTATACTCTGTACTATTTCACGTTCCAGTTCAGAGGCGCTCTCCCGCTTCATTTCCGCGATGCTGACAATATCGTTCTGGATCAGAGCGGCATACACGTCATATACCGGTATCCTGATCTGTACGGAATCGCTGATCTTCGTTTTGTCAAAAGTTCTGGTGTCGATCAGATTGCCCGAGAGGATCCCGGCAAGCGTCTGCTCCAGGATCTGGTACACTGCCGTCTGCAGATCCCTGTCGATACTGAGATAGACGTCCTTTCCCACTGTCTGTTCCTGCAGGATCCCGCCCTCCCCCATGATCCGTCCGACATTGTTCACGATGACCGTCCGCTCCCCGCAGATCCCCTGCAGCTGCGTCTCAAAATACTGCTCGATACCGGCTTTCCCGACAACCGAGTCCATCGAATATCCGGGATCTTCCGTTTGCAGCGTTTCCAGCTCCTCCGGCGAGATGTTTCCGATATAGCCCAAAATGTGGGCAAAAGACTCCCCTCCCGCATACACGCGCTCCCAGTCCTGCGCCACCTCGATCTCCGGAAAACAGCTCTTGTTTTCCATCACAAAGGCCACTGTCTCCTGAGAGATGTCTCTGGCTATGGTGACAGCCTGATACTTCTGATACGCATGCAGAGAGAGCATGTACCGGATCCCGACGATATCCAGCATCTCCTCTTTTGACAGGTTCTCCAAAAAATCTTCCGGCAGACCATACCGCACAAGCTCCTCCGGCGTGTACTCTTCCTCCTCTGTGCCATACAATGCAAATCTGTCGCCGTCCGCCAGATACTGCATCATCTCTGATGCACTGATCGTGGACTGTTCTGCTGACATTTCATCGGGATCCGCTTCCCCGAAGACATCCGCCCGAAACCGCTGTAACGCTGTTCCGCTCACTGTGTACTCGTATTCCCCGCCCGAGCCGACAGCGATCCTGAATGTATGCTGAAGCTGTTCCCCATTCTGGCGGAGCCTCTCCCGCAGCCGATAGATAACGCTGTTCAGCGCGAGCTGCCGCTCGCGGTTTGTCTCATAGACGCTGTCATCCGCCATCGTGATCGTGTATACCAGCCGGTTTGACGCGAGGATATTGCCGTTGCAGTCGTATATGTTTCCCCGCGCCCCCTTCTCCGTGATCGTCCTGGTGATCTTCAGCTCGAAATTTTCCGCGTACGACACACCGTCCACGATCTGAAGGATCCAGAGCCTGCGGAGTAATATCAGGCACAGGAGCGTGAACACGGTATATAAGATCATGAGGCGGGGGAACCTGTCTTCTTTCACCGATTTCTTCTTATTCCAATTCCAAGTTTTCCAAATTTTCCAGACTATTGAACAGATCATTGATACTCCCCTTTCTTTTTTCTTACATCTGTAAGATTTAAGAGCAATAAGAAACTGTCACAAAATAAACGAACCATCTGACTTGTCTAAATGCCCATTTGCGGAAAAGGAGAACAGCGTCATATGTCTGATTTATTTCTGAACAGTTCCTTACCTTTAACAATACATATTTCTTTTTTAATAATATTACACTCGTAATATTTGTTTGTCAAGCTTATCTGTATCTCAAATGCTAACCGATCAGACACCGCTTTCCCTCGAAGGCAAACCCATACTTTCTGATCTTCTCCGGCGCGAAGCCCTCCGCGGCCAGCTCCGCCGCGTACTCCTTCTGCTCGATCTGTCTAAGGGCATTGGCGACTGTATCCTCCAGCACAGTCTCATCATCATCCCTGTTTAGCACCTTAAACTCAAATATAAATGCCTTCTCCTGCTTATCAAGCGGCTTGATCATCACATCATACCGTCCATAACCGCTCTCGCGATTGGATCTGACCGTATAGCGATCCGCCAGATCCACGACCATCCCCAACACAAAGCCATGATAAAACCGTTCCGGTTCTGTCTCCTCTGACGGCTTATTCCCGCTGTCAAAGAAGCTGAATGTATTGAGTGCCACTTTGTTCATAAACCCCCTGCTTTTCCGCCCCAAGCCCCATGCTGTCCAGCGCACAGAACACCTCCTGCTCCGTAAACCCAAAATACCGTGCGTATTTATTCGAAGTGGTCGTTATCACATCCAGATTATTCAGGTCAGAGAAGATACTTTCTGATGGCTCGCAAAGCGAGACATTTGAAATCCTTGTTATTCCTGTGATCAGCGCTCTTTCCATATACGGAATGGTCTTAATCGTCGCGTTGAAAAAGCTCCTGAAAAACGCGACCGCCTCATCCCAATAACCCGACAACCATGCCTCCTGCATAGGCGTATCGTACTCGTCCAGCAATATGATGACACTCCTGTCATAAAACCGGCTCAGAAAATTAGATAACGTATTGACCGCTTCCACTGCCACAGAACGATCCATCCCCGGAGGTTACAATTCACATTTTTTGAAGATCCTTGTCTTGAAATAGTTGAGTTTTTGTAGTAAGATATGCAAAATAAGCGTTCTTAGCATCGATAAGGAGAGATAATATATGGATCGTACAGGCTGGGTTATGCCAACGCATATCATTGCGGGGGCAGGTGTTGTCATAAATGATAAAGATGAAGTACTTATGGTAAAAACATACAATGCGGGCTGGGTATTTCCCGGAGGACAGGTGGAAGTTGGAGAAAATGTCATTGATGCGGTGAAGCGGGAGATCATGGAGGAGACTGGAATCGATGTGGATGTGGGGGAGGTATTCTGCATTTCCTCCAATACCGGAAAATATCCCGGATACAACGGGGTAGAAGAAGTGCCGACGAAGATCATGCTGGACTTTATATGTAAGGCAGTGAGCGGGACGCCAAGACCGTCTGATGAGAATTCAGAATCCGCATATGTATCAAAAGAAAAGGCGCTGGAACTGATCCAGTCGCCGAACATCATCGAGCGGTATAAAGCATATATGGAGTATTCGGGCAGACCGGTCTATATGGAGTATGTCACAAGACCCTGCTTTGAGCTGAAATTAAAACAGCTGATCTAAAAACGGATTGATCCTGTAATACGATAGTTGCAGGATCATGTATGTTCCCTGACATACTGCAGGAATTCCGGTGTTTTTGACCAGTACCTGACGCCCCAGTTCTCAAAATTCCATTCGTCCATGTACGCGTTGCACTCAAAGTCGATATAGTACATTTCACCGTTCTGCACGACAAAGTTGGTCGGGAAGTAGTCGATGTTGGTGCGGGCGGCGTACAGCAGACAGCACATATCGTGCATCTGGTCGATGTAGGCAGATCTCATCTGATCCTGCAGGATCAGCTCGTAGATGGTAGCTCCGTCGATGAATTCTTTTAAGATGCGCTCATTCTGGTGGTCGACATCGATCAGGGCGGGGATTCTGATCCCGATTTCCCGAAGACGGTAGTAATCATTGATCTCTGCCTCGATCTTATTGCCGAACTGATAATAAGTGCAGGGTTCGTGATGGATCTGTTTGAGGACGTATTTTTGTGTCCCATCGCTTGCCAGATAAGAGTATCCGCCTTTGCCTTTGCCGAGTAAGCAGTGTATTTCGTATTCTTTTTCATTTACAGTCATTTTCTTGTCCATGATCGTACCTCGTGATCGGTGTGTTGCATCTTTCTTATTTTATCACAGGCATTTCGCTTTTACAACGCTGTGCTCGCTGATTTTTGCGGGATCATTGCAAGCACGGGTCTTGATCCAGAATTTTCTCTGCAAGTGCTCTTTTTCCACGCAGAATCGCCTACTCCAGCAAATCTCTGATCCGAACCATATAATACATTTCCGCCTGCAGCCAGCGCATTTTTATAATATTCATAAGTCTCCCGCTCCACCTGCGACAGATCCACAGCATCGGACAACTGGTTCGCCGCGCGCAGGACGACCAGCCTTGTCCGCACCAGTTCGTCGATCTGCGCCAGCCCTGCCTTTTTATATTCATAAGTCTGCTTTTGCATGCTATATACCTCTCTTTTTATACTCCCCCGCGGCCGTGACTTTCCTCAATGGACTCCCGATAAAACGCAATCTTGTCATCTAAATTCTGCAGGTACTCCTGCCACCTTCCTAATTGTTCTACCACGTACTCCCTGTGCCGCTGCAGGATCTCCATGCGCTCTGGCATCGTGCCCTTTCCCTGGTAGCGAAGTTCGGAATACCGCCTGATATCCGCAAGCTGCATACCAGTCTCTTTGAGACGCTGAATAAATCGGATCCACTCAATGTCGCTCTCCCCATAGTCGCGCCTGCCGCCCTGATCGCGCGCCACGCTGATCAATCCTTTTTTCTCGTAATAGCGCAGCGTGCTTTCCGGCAGACCCGTTTTTTCTGCGATCTCCCCAATCGTCATTTTGTACCTCCCTCTTCCTCTTCAAAAAAGTTCTTGACTTAAACCATAGTTCAGGTAATAAACTCACATCATGCGGGGGTATCCATACATCGCCGCTCCATCATATTTTCACATACGTTCCCGAAATCTTCCATCCATCAGGAGACTCCGGGAACCAATGTGATGCGCACAGCCGCATAAGGAAATATGCCACTTCGTGGCTGCGGCTGTCGTGAGTATAACACAAATTGGAGGTATCATCAAATGAAACAGACACGTTACGAATCAGGTTTACAAATGCTGCGCCAGATCGACGGGACCGGCGGGGAAGGCGTGATCCGGTCGCTGGAAGATATCGCACCGGACATCGGCAGACAGATCATCGAGTTTGCCTTCGGGGATATCTATACCAGAAAAACCCTGACACTTCAGGAACGGGAAATGATCACGATCGCCAGCCTGCTCGCCATCGGTGGATGCGAACCACAGTTGGAGGTTCATATCAACGGTTCCCTCAATGTCGGCATCTCCCCGGAAAAAATCATTGAGACCTTTATGCAATGCATTCCCTACGCCGGCTTTCCGAGGGTGCTGAACGCAGTCTTTACCGCAAAGAAAGTTTTTGCCGAAATACAGGGAAAAACTCCATAGCGCAGACTTGCGCCGCGGGTTTACAGTTTCTTATTTTAAGGATATAATAGCAGTGAGGTGATGAACGATGACAACATATGCAGTTTCTAATGAAATATATGGCAAAACGATCCGGTCCATGAGAAAACGGCTCGGATTGACACAGGCGGAGCTTGCCAGCCTGGCAAATGTATCCGTCGAGACGATCGATCAATGGGAATCCGCCACAGAAGCGATCAATGGTCCGATCGTCACACTGGTCAGAGTGTTCAACGAATATCCACAGATCGTCGAAAATATGGTCATTCCCGAAAATCCCTATCCGCTGCGGCTCTGGTATATGCGCGACAATGAGGTCTGCACCATCATTGATGTGGACGAGCGGCTTCGGAAAGTCAGGATCCACAATTACACCACCGACTATATCTCCCGCGCTTTCGGGATCAATGACCGCCCGACCTTTGAGGAATACGAGGCATTTCTCGAATCGAGATGTTTCCCGAGAACGCGGGATAAAATGAAACTGATCCTGGCAGACCTCGGTCTTCCATTTTATGACCCATTCCTGATCATAGAAAAAACGGAGGGAAGAATGGCGGAGGACAACTACTGGATCCGCATTGAGAGAGGATAGCCATATGGTAGAATTATTTGAGCAGAATATCAGAACAAACGACCGCCAGTCATCAAAGGGCAATCAGTTGAAATGGACAGACCATCATATCTGGTATAAAGCCGACTACACCGGTTACGAAGGACTGGCAGAATATATGGTATCCGGTCTGCTCGCCCATAGCAATCTGAGACCGGAAGAATACGTTTCATACCAGACAGAAGAAATCTGTTACCGGCAAAATCAATACAGAGGCTGCAAATGTTTTAACTTTTTACCCGAGGGCTGGAAGCTGATCACACTGGAGCGATTATTTCAGAGTGTTTATGGAGAAAGTCTGAACAAGATCATTTACTCGATCAATGACTATTCTGACCGAATGCGCTTTTTAGTGGAACAGACCGTCCGAATAACGGATCTGGCGGATTTCGGTTCTTACATGAGCAAACTGCTGACCATTGACGCATTATTTCTGAACGAAGACCGCCACACCCACAATATCGCTGTCCTTCTGGACAATGCCGGCCGCTACCATTACTGCCCAGTTTTTGACAATGGCGCCGCCCTCCTCTCCGATACCACAATGGATTATCCTATGAGCAGCGATCTCAATGAACTGATCGAGAAACCGACGGCAAAGACGATCTCCCAGAGCTTTGACGAACAGCTTGATATTGCGGAGCAATTATATGGGCAGCATATTCAGTTCTCTTATGACCATGCGGAAGCAGACGCCCTATTGTCAAAAGAATCATACTATCCCGCTAATATCAAACAGCGCATGCGGGATCTTATTGTGATGCAGCGGCGCAAATACAAATATTTATTTTAAAATATGATACAGATCTGATGCAGTTTCGATACAACTATGATGCATGCCGCCTATATGATATCGTATAAGGAATTCAATATATTCTAACTGAATCAATCCTTGCTGTTAAAATAGATGTTATTAGGAAAGGACTGGCGAAACTGATGGTATTGACAAAAAACTGCAAAAAATTTGTGTGCATCCTGCTGGCCGCCGCCTGTTGCCTGCCCCTTTTATCCTGCAGCGGCAGCGATTTTCAAACCGTCTCATGCCCCTATTCGCTGAGACAGATTGCCATGCCTGACAAAAATACAGGGTGGGGATTGTCGATGGAAAACGAGCTTCTCTTTACAACGGACGGCGTCGAACATTTTGAGACAGTCAGGCGCTATGAGACCGCTTCCTTTGACCGCTTTGCCAACGCCGCATTCATCGACAGCCAGACGGCATATACAGCTGTCTTTTCACTTGACGACAATCAGCTGGTTGTCGAACGCCCTGATGCTCTATCCAGGTTGACGAACATTGTTAATGAACTTACCCGATCAGACATTCTTTTCCCTTAAACGCAAATCCGTATTTCCTGATCTGCGACGGTGAAAACCCATCCGAGATCAGTTCAGCCTCGTACTTTTTCTCTTCGATCTGTTTATGGGCATTTGCTATGGTATCTTCAAGCGTTTTCTCGTCGTCGTCAGCAGCCATGACCTTGAACTCAAATATAAATGCCTTCTCCATTCTGTTCAGCGGTTCTATCATCACATCATAGCGCCCATAGCCGCTCTCGCGGTTGGAACGGATTTTATATCTGTCCGCAAGGTTGATCACCATGCCCAGCACGAAACCATGATAGAACCTTTCCGGCTGTGTTTCATCACACGGGTGGTTTCCGCTGTCAAATGAACTGAATGTATTCAACGCGACTTTGTTCATAAATGTGTTCATTTTCCGGATATTGTCACTTAACAGTGCGTTGATGAACTCATTATAATATACTTTTGTGTCGCCATATTCAAACCAGTTCCTTACCATCCTCGTAAACATTTTCTTCACTTCAAGATTCGTCAACATCAATGTATAAACAACATCCTCCTCGTCGCCAGCCGCTCCTCTTGTCCCTGATACTTTCAGATATCCTGTTGCAAGCAGCAGACTCCATACCGCATCCGCACTTTTATCAAGCTCGCTGAATTCGATCTGTTCATCTATGACCGTCTCAAAACCTTTATCTTTTAAGAGCTCCTCCATGGTCTGCTTTATCTCAGTGTTTCCATGCCGGATCAGGGAATTGACAAGCCCGTTGCCGCTGGTGTTCGACCAGTAAGTCCGATATTTACCGCCTTCCTCTATAAACGACGCGATCGACCATGGATTATAAATATCTGTGCATTTTCCAAATGTAAATCCGTCATACCACTGTTTTACCCCTTGTTTTTTATCACCGAATCCCATATCATCAAGCGCCCTGAAAACTTCTTCTTCCGTAAAGCCAAATGATGACGCGTATTGATCAGAGGTCGTCGTGACTACTTTCAGATTGTTCAAATCAGAAAAAATACTTTCTTTTGAAATTTTTGTTATTCCGGTAATGATGCCCCGGTAAAGATGCGGGTTTGTCTTGAATGTCATATCAAAGAAACTTCTGAAAAAGTCAACCGCCTCATCCCAATAACCGCCAATCCATGATTCCTGTATCGGAGTGTCATACTCGTCAAGCAGTATTATGGGCTTTTTGCCATAATGCCTTTCCATACATCCGCACAGACGTTTTATGGCTGCTGCTGCCTCTTCATCAGACATATTATCATTGACAGCTTCAAAATATGCCCTGTCCCCGTCATAAGACGAAGCCTTTCCCACAATGAGATTTTGATATAGTCTGCATGTGTCTGTTATGATCCCCTTGAAGGATTTTCTAAGTCCTTCCGCAGTGCGGGTCTTGATTCCCGCAAAGCTCAGCGATATGACTGGATATGTTCCCTGCAGCTGTCTGTATTTTTCATCATTCCATATCAAAAGTCCCTCAAACAGATCGCCCCTGTCTGCATATTGATTGGAGAAAAAACACTCCATCATACTCATATTCAACGTCTTGCCAAACCTGCGCGGACGTGTGATGAGCGTGACATCCGAACCGCTTTCCCACCATTCTTCGATAAAACCTGTTTTGTCAATGTAAAAAGCACCCTGCTCCCGTATTCGGTCAAACCGCTGTCCCCCTATGTTTACGATCGTGTTCCTGTCCATATCCACACCCTTTTCATCCATGCTGATCACAGTTCTGCCTCGGTATCTCGGCGAATCCTTACTGCTGCATTCTACTTTACAGTTCAGCCTTGCTGGGCTGTACCATTCTACGTATAGTATATACTCATCTTGTGAACCTGTCAAAATCATGATAAAATAAAATCCTGAAATACCCTTTGGAGTGGAGGCAGGATTATGAACAGGACGAAAGAACTGATCAGCGACGCGTTCTGGACGCTTCTGGAGGAAAAGCCGTTCAACAGGATCACGGTACAGAATATCGTGGAATGCTGTCAGGTAAACAGAAATACATTTTATTATCACTTTCAGGATATCCCCGCACTCGCGGAATACTCGGTCAAGGAGTGGGCGGCGCAGGTGATCCGGAACAACTGCACATTCGGAACACCGATCAACTGCATTGCCCCGATCGCGCGGGAAGTCATGAAGCGGAAAACCGCGTGCATCCATATCTACCGCTCTTCCTGCGGAGAGGGCTTCATACGGTATCTGAATGAGATCACCCTGCACGTGGTCCAGCTCTATCTGGACGGCATCGCGGAGAAGGTGGACATCCCTGACAGCGACAGGACAGTCTTTGCCAGATTTTACAAATGTACATTTGCCGGGATCGTGCTCGACTGGCTTGACGCAGGAGCTTCCTACGACCTCCTCGAATTCTGTGAGAAGGTCTGCGAAGCCTTTGCGGGTGTGGACGAGATGGTCTTTACGGCGAAGTTCGGCGCACACAGCGCAGATAATACACGGAAGATATGACAGCCACAAGGACAACCAATGCTCCTGACAGCCAAAAGGCGGACGAGCCGGGCTCCGTGATGCTTGCGCCGAGAACGGTCGACAGGACAACACCCAGCGTCGTGCCGAGGACACCGCCCGCCAGATAATACCGGAACGGAATCTTTACCGCGCCGAGATACATACTCACCGCATCCCCCGGCAGAAAGATCAATGTGCGCAGCAGAAATGAGATGAAGACAGGGTTCCGGTTCTGACGGGAACAGATCTTTGCAAGCTTCGGATATTTTGCCTGCAGCTGTTCCGCCATGCCGGCGCCGGAACAGCGCCCGATCCAGTACGGAATGGTGAGTGTGACTGCCCTGCCGGCAAAGTTGACCAGCAGTGCGGCAGGTATGGGAAAGAGATGCCCTGCCGCCACCTGGAGCACGATGATGGGAAATACAAAGGACACGCTCTTTGCCGCGTACAGCAGCAGAATGACAGCCGCCGCTGCCAGCGGTTTTTCTAGTGTGTACGCAAGGATCGCCTCCGCGCTGATCTCCCTGTCAGAGACAGCGCAGAGAATGGCAAAAACAACGCATGCGATCAGAGGCAGGCTCTTTAAGACCGTCCGCATTCGCCGGTGCTGCTGCGGTTTCATTGAATCATCTCCCATCATTTGTTCCGCGGGGACGCCGCCCACAGTTCCCCGGCGACAGGCGCCCACTCCGCAGAATACTGTCCGCACTTGGCACAGAGATGCTCGACACTCTCCGGCGACTGCAGATCCGTGGAGTGCGCGCCGCAGGCATTGACCATGGCGCAGAGCTTCTCGGGATTTTCGAGCATCGGACAGGGGCGCAGCATATTTTCATGAAAAGGCTGTCCTCTGTGGTACGCCATCAGCATGGGCGAACGGAGCGCGCCCAGAAGGGTCTGTTCCCGGATGTTGGAGTCCGAGTAGTGCACGAACACGCAGGGATCGATATCCCCGTTGGCGTTGATGTGCAGATAGCGGCGGCCGCCCGCGATACAGCCCCCGACATACTCCGCGTCATTCTGGAAGTCCATGGCAAAGAGCGGCTTTTCGCTGCGGTAACGGCGGATCCGCTCATAGATCCCCCTGCGCTGTTCCGGCGTCGGCATCAGGTGCGGCGCCGCGTCATTTCCCACTGGCATGTAGTGAAAATACCAGATGAAATAGGCGCCCATGTCTATGAGGCTGTCGAGATATTCCTCCGAGGTAATGGACTCATAGTTGACACTGGTGTAGCAGGAAGAAATGCCGTACACCAGTTTTTTGCGCCGCAGAAGCGCCAGTGCGTCCATCACTTTCTGGTATACGCCGTTTCCGCGCCTCCCGTCAGTCGCCTCCTCAGAGCCCTCGAGGGAGATGGCCGGGACAAAGTTGCCCACGCGGAGCATCTCGTCCGCAAAGGCCTCATCGATCAGTGTCGCGTTGGTGAAGCACAGGAACACGCAGTCCGCGTGCTGCTCACACAGCTGGATCAGATCTTTCCTGCGCACGAGCGGCTCGCCGCCCGTGTAGATATAGAGATAGACACCGAGCTCTTTGCCCTGACAGATGATATCATCCATCTCTTCATAAGACAAATTCAGTCTGTTTCCGTACTCTGCCGCCCAGCAGCCGGTGCAGTGAAGGTTGCAGGCAGATGTGGGATCCAACAGGATCGCCCACGGGATATTGCAATCATATTTTTTACGCAGATCCTCCTCCCGCCGCCAGCCGATCAGCGCAGCCTTGATGAAGAAGTTGACAGCGAGTGTCTTAGCGACATTGGGGTCGACATCCGTAAAGAGACGCCTTACATAGGTATAATACGGGTGTGCCGGGTTTGTGATCGCCTCCCGGATCATCCGTCTCTGCGTGACAAAATATTCGCCGGCAAATTTGTCCGCCCAGTCCATGATCCTGAGCATATTTTTCTCCGGATCCTTGTAAATATAGTTGAATGCCTGCTCAATGCCGAATTTCCTTAGTGTAGTGGCTGCGTTCATCATAATAGTTCATCTCCTTTATATTTCTCTATTTTTCTGCTCACATTTCAGTTTTTACTTCCCATCCGTCCCGTGTCGCTGCCGCGTCATGGATGGAGACATCGTACACTGCATCAGATAATGGTGAACAAGTCCCTCCGCCAGCAGGCAGCAGCCCGCAACCATCTGCGTGTTCACTATGATGAGCACGACGCCAAGTACGCCCAGCAGAATGGAGCCAGCCAGGATAATGTGCCAGGAAACCAGACCAAACCGCCGGGCATCGATGGCTGTCTGTACACAGAGCAGACCGTCAAACAGGACGAGAATGCCAAACGCCGGAAGCAGATATCCTCTAAATCTGGCATGCAGGATCAGCTCGATGATTCCAAGCACCATCAGCAGCATCCCGCAGGCAAAGTCATGCTGAAAGGCGAGACAGTAGAGATCATTGGACAGATAACCTGTTATCCTGATCATACCGTACAGGATCAGCATGATGCCGCCCGCGACCGCCGCGGCTGCTGGGTTTAAGTCCGGCGCGATGATACACACAAGTCCTGAAATGTAGAACAGGACAGAGATCAGTTTATATCCGCGCCGGGCGATTGCCAGCCGGTTCAGTGTTATTCTCCCACCCATAGTAAAAACCTCCTTTTCCGATTCAAATTCTTTTGGTGCTTTTACCTTAATATCTCCCTGGCAAAATGAAAATAGACAAAATGCGACAGAATGTCCAAAAACCAGACAGATGCCATATTCTGTCTGATTTTTGGACATTTGAAGAAAAACGTCTATTGAGAGCCAAACCGGGACATTCTAATATAAAGAAAACAGCAAGGATGAATGTTTTAGAAGCTGCAGATGGGAGGAATGATTATGGAAGAAATGAATATGTGGGCATTGTGTATGACTGCTGTCGTCGTCTCATTTCTGGGATTTGCGGTGGAGAATCTGTGGATCTGCCTGACAAAAGGGTACATGGACAACCGCAATATGTGCCTGCCGTTTCTGGTCGGTTACGGCATGGCGATGTCTGGACTGCTGATACTGCTCGGAACACCGCAAAATCCCTGTTTTCTCGGTCTGCCGCTGCCTCTGGAATATGAACGGCTGCACCGTCCTCTCTATTTTATGGGTGCCATGCTGTGCGTCTGTGCCGGCGAGGTCGCACTCGGGAAATTTGTGGAGAGGACATGCCACTTTTACTGGTGGGATTACTCGAAGATACCGCTGCACATCACGAGATACACTTCATTGCCGACGAGCACCTTGTTTGCCTGCGCGATCACAGTCTTTATGGATCATGTGCTCGCACCGCTCTACGGGTATTTCCTGAGCTGGGACTCGGAATCGCTCCGCGCCGCAGCCATAGTCATGACACTGCTGCTGACAGGGGATTTTCTCTACAATGCCTGTCTGATGTACCAAAGACAGGGCATGATACGGCGCTGGCGCGTTGATATGCCGCGGTTTGGTCTTGACAGGAATTGCACCCGGTGTTAGTATAAAAATCAACAATCACTTTTCATTTTATGCGGAAACAGGCAGGAGGTTCCCCATGTAATACTATATTCTGAAACTTAACATACAAAGCTGCAGGCACTTGAATACGTTCATCGTTTTAAAGTGACTGTTGTTTTTGTATGTTTTTGTTTTCATTTACTTCAATCCATTTTCAGCCAAACGGAAAATAAATTCAGAATATAGGAGGAACAAATTATATGGAACAGATTTATAAATACCCGAGAACCAGGCATCTCGAGGGATCCCGCGAGCAGCCGGGCGACGAGGATCTGGAATGCGTAAAATTGGACGCGATCAAAGGTAGCTACCTGGTACTGGAAGAGAAAGTGGACGGCGCAAACTGTGGCATCAGTTTTGGCAGTGACGAAAAGATGTACCTGCAGAGCCGCGGGCATTTCCTGAACGGCGGATACGGCGAACGGCAGTTTGGCCTGTTCAAGCTCTGGGCAGGCTGCTTTGAGGATTTGCTGCGCCGCCTGCTGGGAGACCGCTATGTGATGTACGGCGAGTGGCTGTACGCCAAGCACACCGTATTTTATGACAGGCTGCCCCACTATTTCATGGAGTTTGATATCTTTGACAAAGAACAAAAGCGTTTTTTCTCCACACGTAAGCGCAGGGCATTTCTGGAAAGGGCCCCTTTCATCCGCTCTGTCCGTGTATTGACCGAGGGATATTTTGAGACAGCGGCATCCATCCGGAAATGGATCGGCCCAAGCCTTTTTATCTCTGACGCCCCTGCCAAAAGCCTTGCGGCGCAGTGTGAAAAAAGCGGTGCCGATGTCGGATTAGCCGTCCGCCAGACCGATCTGACGGGCATCATGGAGGGAATCTATATCAAGGTGGAGGACGGGGATTATGTGACAGACCGCCTGAAATTTGTGCGCGGTTCTTTCCTCAACACGATTCTCGACTCGGAGAGCCACTGGGTAAACCGCCCCATCATTGCCAATTGTCTGGCAGACGGAGCTGACCTGTTTGCCATGCCGGAGGAAGGCGGTGATATCGATGCTGTACACTAAACAGGAGATCCTGAAAAGAATCCAGGGCAGTGGTTTTTCTCTTGCACACCTCTCTGACCACTGCCCTGAACTGCAGGCATTGAAAAATATTCCCCAGAATCCGGCGTACCACGGAGAAGGGGACGTATACAGCCACACGGAGATGGTATGTGAAGAGCTTCTGTCGCTCCATGAATGGAATACACTATCCACAGCAGAACAGGAACTTTTATTTCTGGCGGCAGCCTTTCATGATATCGGAAAGACTGCCTGCACGAAGCAGGAGGACGGAAAGTGGATTTCGCCAAAGCACACCATCGTCGGGGAAAAAATCTTCCGCCGGATGATTTACCGGGAAGCTGACCGGTTTGGCCTGACCTTTCACCAGCGGGAGACAGCGGCCAAACTGATCCGCTATCACGGACTGCCCGTGTGGTTCTGGACAAAAACAAGGCCTGAGTCTGAATTACTCAGGGCTGCAGAAAGCATTCCGCTGCGATTCCTGTACCTGCTGTCCAAAGCAGATGTAAAGGGACGAATCGCCAAAGATCACGGACAGTTGGAAGAACAGGTGGAATTGTTTGCAGACTATGCAAAAGAACTGGATATCTGGGAACAGCCATACACATTCGCAAATCCATACACAAGATTCCAGTATTTTCACAAAGAAGATCTGTGGCACAAGGCAACACTGTACGACGACACTGAATTTGATGTCATAATGATGTCAGGACTCCCGCTGGCTGGAAAGGACAGCTGGATCGAGCGCTGCGGCACCGGGGAACATGGCATGAAAATACCTGTGATCTCCCTCGACGAGATCCGCAGACAATACGGCATCCCACCGGCAAAAGACACCGGAAAAGTCGCCCAGATCGCCATAGGACAGGCAAAGACCTTTTTAAGACAGAAAAAGCCCTTTATATGGAACGCGACGAGCATCATCCAGGAGACCAGACAGCGGCTGGTCTCCCTCTTCGCCGGATACGGCGCCCGCGTGCACATCGTGTACCTGGAAGCCCCGTATCAGGAACTGCTTGACAGAAACCAGAAAAGGGAACGCTATATTCCGGAACCGGTTCTGGAAGAAATGATCCGCAAGCTGGAACCGCCGGCCCCCTGGGAAAGCTTCACAGTAAATAATGGGCTTCCTTTCCATATCTGTTTATGATATAATATCGGTATTTGAAACCATAAAGATACAAAAGGAGAGATTAAATCGTGACCGGAAACAAGACAGATTACCAGCAGCGGAAACTCAAACGAAGCCTCAATAGAAGAATATTGGGAAGCACAACCCTTAACATCCTGATACTCGTGATCGTGTGCTGTGGGATCATGGCACTATCCCTGCAGTATCTGGCAACCAACATCCTGCTCGACAGCCTTCAGCCCATGGCACGTCAGTCTGCCAAGACAGTGGAAGCCAACATCCACATGCTGGCAGACCGCATGATGACGCTTGCCGGCGATCTCAGCGAAGACAGCGCCTCCACGAAACGCGCGCAGGTCCTGGCAGAGACCGCCGAGATCTACGAGCTGCACACCATTGCGCTGTACGATCTGGCAGGAAACCTGATCCAGGGGATCGACGGCGCCCCGCAGAGCCTGGATCCAGAATTCTTTTCACTCCTTCAGGAGACAGACAATTTCACGACCGCATCATCGACCATTTTTCAGGAGAAGCTGGGCATCACCATGGGAATGCCTGTCAAAGAAAACGGCGAGACAGCGATGTATGTGATCGGTGTATACAAGTACGACACCCTCAATGACGTGATCAGCAGCATCAATCTGGGCGAGCACAGCACCGCATACATGGTCGACCGCCAGGGCAACATCACCGGGCATCCGGACCAGTCGCTCGTCCTGTCGGGCAGCACACTGGCGCAGCTTGGCGGCGAGGACACAGAGTCCCTCAGCCGCATCACCGCCGGGGAGACCGGTGCCACAGAATTTCCCGTCAACGGGGAGCACATACTGGTCGCATTCTCCCCGATCCGCGGCACGCAGTGGTCCCTTGTCCTGCACATTCCCGAGGCCGATTACAGTCATACGATCAACGGCGCGATGTTACTTGCAGTGACAGCTACACTGGCAGTACTCATCATCTCCATCCTGCTCGTCCTGCATCTGGCGCGGTCGATCTCCCGCCCGGTCAGGAGCGTGACATCACGCATAGTGTCGCTCTCCGACGGTGACCTGCACACCACAGTGACACCTGTCCGCTCCAAAGATGAACTGGAAATACTGACACAGACGCTGGGCACCACCGTGGAAAGCCTGAACAACTACATATCCGATATCCAACAGGTGCTCACGCAGGTTGCTGACGGCAACCTCTGTGTCACGCCGCAGATGGACTACAGAGGCGATTTCACCCTGATCCGCAATAGTCTGCGCACCATTATCCAGTCCATGCATGATACGATCTCAGGATTTCGCAGCGCCACCGCACAGCTTGCCCATATGTCCGAGGAGCTGAACGGCCAGTCCAGCCAGCTCCACCAGGCGTCCATGGAACAGAACCAGTCCACAGAAGAACTGGTCTGCGAAGTTTCCCATGTAAAAGAACAACTCTCCAACGTCACAGAGAGTACCCGCCAGACACGTACCAAGACAGCGGAGATCGCCCAGTGCATACAGGACGCAAACACGCAGATGACCTCCCTGTCCAGTGCCATGGACAACATCAACGCCAACGCCGAAGAGATCACCAAGATCGCCAAGGCGATCGAGGATATCGCATTCCAGACCAGCATACTCGCACTCAACGCCTCCATAGAAGCAAGCCGTGCAGGCAGCGCCGGAAAAGGGTTTGCCGTTGTGGCGGCACAGGTCAAAGACCTCGCCTCCAAGAGTGCCGAGGCAGCGCAGAACGCCACAGAGATGGTGGCTCACACCAGCAATATGATCCAGACCGGTGTCAGACTGACTGCCGACACGGCGGATTCACTCCGCGCCATCTCCTCCGTCTCCGACGAGATCACCGCGATCTCTGACCGCCTGGTAACGGCTGTTCAGGATCAGAAGAACGCACTCTCCATCATGGACGAGCGGATCGAGACCATCTCCGGCATCGCGGATCAGAATCTGCAGAATGCCAGCGAAATCGACCAGTCCAGCGGAATGCTCGCAAGAGAAGCGGAGACACTTCAATCTCATGTGAGAAAATTTGTGTTGAAAGGGGAAAATGACAAATGATACAGAAACTGCGTCTATCGCTGATCCTGCTGCTGATCCTGACACTGCTGAGCGCATGCGGCAGCAGTACAACAGACACAGCGCTCCAGGACGGATATTACACTGCAAAAGCTGCCGAATTCAGCCACGGCTGGAAGGAATATATCACAATCATGGTCAAGGGCGGAAAAATTGTCTCCGTGGAGTACAATGCCGAGAACCTCAGCGGTTTCATCAAGAGCTGGGACAGCAACTACATGCAGAACATGCTTCACGCCAATGGCACCTATCCCAACGAGTACACCCGCTACTATGCAGGACAACTGCTGGACGGCCAAGGCGAAGGCACGATCGATGCACTGACCGGCGCCTCCTCCTCCTGCAGCTCTTTCCAGAAGCTATCCGCCGCAGTCGTCGAGCAGGCAAGACAGGGCGATTCCAGTATCGTGATCGTGGATACCTGACGCCCCTATAGGAAAAGGGCTGACACACAATCAACGCGTGTGTCAGCCCTCATTCTTTCTTTATCTATTCCTTTTCCGTACAGTCCAGTGAATCAAGATACGCTCTCAGCTCCCTGATCTCATCAGCAGAAAATTTTTCTCCCTGATAGAGACTGGCAATAAACTTCGTAGCCGACCTGTGAAACAGCTTGTCGAGAAGCTGTTCGCCCTCATCGACCCTGTACTGCTCCTCCCCCACTACTGCATTGTAATAATTGGTGCGGGTACTCCTGTCACAGTACACATATCCCTTTTCGACCATCCGCGCCAGTACAGTCATCAGACTTGCAAGTTTCCAGTCGCGCTGTCCTTTCATCCCGTCCAGGATCTCATTGGAAGTCATGGCGTCGTCCCTGTTCCACAAAATCTTCATAATCTCAAACTCTGAATCTGATAGTTTTTTCATCGTGTATTGTCCTTTCGTAAAAAGCCGCGATCCATTCGCACAAAAATGCATCATTTTTGCATCATCAAGTGATATTATACACGGAGATAATTTTATGTCAAGCAGAATTTGATCTTATGTCTGGATTTGTGTCCGGATTTTCCCATAAATCTTCACTCAAGTCCATTCGTCGCGATCACAGAGCACGGCATGTTCAGCGACAGCGCTCCCCCTTCCGCAGTCGTCACCTTTCCGCCGGCCTCCTCCACGATCAGCGAACCGGCCGCAAAATCCCACGGACACAGGCGCAGCTCAAAAAACAGTTCCGCCCTGCCAGCCGCCACACTGCACAGGTCAAGCGCCGCCGAGCCGCTCCGCCTCACATCGAGCGCCCTCTTAAAATAATCATACGCCATCTCGAAAGATCTTCTGTTCAGCTCTTCATAGTAGGGAGCCGTGCCAAACAGCACCACGCCGTTGCTCAACGGCTCCGACGAGACATGAATCGGCTCTCCGTTCAGGTATGCCCCCTGTCCCTTTACGGCCGTGAACATCTCATTGAGATACGGATTGTAGACGACCCCCATATACCGCTCCCCGTCCCGGGCAAGCCCGACAGAGATCGCACTCATATGATAGTCCTTGATAAAATTCGTCGTCCCGTCGATCGGATCCACGATAAAGGCGTACCCCTCCGCGACCGCGGCGTGGCGATCCTCCTCCTCCCCGACAAATACCGCCCCCGGCAGGATCTCAAGAAGCCTCCCCTGCAGCTCCTGCTGCACCTTCCTGTCGTATGTTGTGACAAAATTGGCATGGCCTGCCTTCTCATCAATACATCCCTTGCCCCTGTCAGCCTGTAAGATAATCTCACCGCACGCGCGCACGATATCCGTGATCTGTTCCATCCATTCGTTTTTTTCCATGATCTTCACTCCGTTTTAATTAATACTTTGTGATTTGTTTAAGAAAGCTGGAGCTTACCCTGCAATTCTGAAACTAACTGTTTTAACTGCTCTATCGTTTTGTTTTGCTCCTCGTTTACACGCTTCTGTTCCTCAAGCGCTCTTCCCTGCTCCTCATTTACACGCTTCTGCTCTTCAAGCCTTTCCATCAGACTCATCCTGTCCTGCACCTCCTTATCATACCCTGACAGGTCAATTTCATATATCTGTTCCATCAGCTTTATGGCATCCTGGATA
>VSNO01000055.1 GCA_009774375.1 Lachnospiraceae bacterium | reverse complement strand
CGTAGTTGTCATGCTGATCATGATCATGATCTATTCACTGCTTGACCGTAATCTGATCTTTGCGTCGGACAGCGTATACAATCACCAGCAGAATAATCAGAAAGTGGCATACAGATACCAGAAGTGGGAGGAATATGGTTATTTGGACTATGTTCCCTATGCAGATTTTATGAATGACCTCGCGGTGAGCGGTGAGATCGATGAGGAGACGAGAGCCGTGGCAGTGAGCTTCGGCAGAACAGAGGATAAGGATTCCGACCTTGCAAAAGAGTATATAGAGAAGTTTAAAACAAAGTATCAGTCACAGGGTTATAAGATCGAGCGGCTTGATGCTGTCATGATGGGAAGCAGAAAGATCGCCAGTGGTGGACAGCAGCAGCTTTTTGCGTACAAGGATATTCCTCTGTCACACCGGCTTTGGAATTACTTTACCGGAATATTCAGAATTGACAATATAAATGAAATTGAAAATGATGTGGGAGATCGTGGGATTTCCTTTACTTTATATGATCCCGTTTACGGCGGGGAGAAATTTTCACCAGCGATTATCGGAAATGGAACAAGACATAAGTACCTGGTCTACTGTGATTCCAAGTTTCCGTTCATACACCAGAATATGCTGACGATCAGTCTGGGAACGTCCTATTCTGTCAATATGGGTGTGGATGTATTCACAACCATGACAAAGACACAGGGATCTTATGTTGCTTCGACGGTCACCTATCCGACAGGACTGACGGAGGAGAGCGCCGACGATCTGCATTCGGCTACGTATCTGGCGGATTCCCTGCACTCGAGTCTGATCTATGAGTCAAGATATATCGATGACTATACATCTGTAGATACGGTGAAGAGCGGTCTCTCCAAGATGGGATACTCTTTCCTGATCGGTATTATCGCGACTGTGCTCGCGTATCTGGTCGGTGTGCCTCTTGGCATCACCATGTCAAGAAAGAAGGACAGACTGGTCGATAAGATCGGTACACTGTATATCGTATTCATTATCGCAGTGCCTTCGCTGGCGTATATCTTTTTGTTCAAAGCGATCGGCGGTAAGCTTGGACTTCCGACAACCTTTGATATGGATACGGCAAACAGGCTCGTATTTGTCCTTCCTATTATATCTCTTGCACTGCCGCAGGTTGCAAACCTGATGAAGTGGCTGCGCCGCTATATGATCGACCAGATGAATTCAGATTATGTCAAATTTGCGAGAGCGGGCGGTCTGTCAGAGAATGAGATTTTCTCAAAGCATATTTTGAAGAATGCCGCGATCCCGATCATCCATGGTATCCCTGCAAGTGTGCTGGGATGTCTGACTGGAGCGATCATCACGGAGCGCGTGTATGTCGTGCCCGGTGCAGGTAATCTGCTGACAGAGGCGATCAATAAGTACGACAACGGCGTTATTGTCGGCGTTTCCTTGTTTTATGCGATCCTGAGTGTGATATCGATCATTTTGGGCGATGTGCTGATGTCTATGGTAGATCCCCGGATTTCCTTCTCAAGTAAGGCAAGGTAACACATTTGGGGTAACATGCAGTCATTTAGAGGAAAGGGAAGAATAGTATGAACGTAGATTTTAAACTGGGAAAACATATATCAGTGGTGGTGGACGATCTGGAGGAGATCGATCCGACAGAGGGAATGCCGGATGCGGAGCTTTTCTCGGTGATCGATCACAGTGATCTGGAATCGGAAAAGATCACTGCACCCAGATATTCGTACTGGCAGTCTGTTTTCCGGGTGTTCTTCCGGAAAAAGATCAATATCATTATGCTGGGACTGCTGGCAGTCATTGTGTTGATGGCATACCTGTATCCTATGTTCGTGGAGTATGACAAGTTTGGCAACCTGATGAATGCCACGGCAAAGCATCTGACGCCGTCGGCAGCGATCAAACAGTTTGGACCCAATATCCATTGGATCCTCGGAACGGGTGCGGCGGGACAGTCTACCTTTGACGCGATATGGTATGGATCACAGATCTCAATCTCATTGGCGCTGGTGGTGGCGCTGATCAATATGTCGGTAGGCGTTATTGTCGGGGCAGTCTGGGGATTTTCCAAGAAAGTCGACAATGTAATGATGATCGTGTACAATATTATTGCAAATCTGCCCTACATTCTGGTCATCTCTGTCATGGTCATGCTGTTTACAGCAGGTTTCTGGACGATGGTATTTGCGATGACGATCACAGGATGGCTGGCGATCGCGTATTTTATCCGCACACAGGTTGTCATTATCCGCGACAGGGAGTACAATCTGGCTTCCAGGTGTCTGGGTACATCGACGATCCGTATCGCGATGAAGAATATACTGCCATTTATGACTTCTGTTGTAGTGACACTTGCAGCTACAGAGATTCCTTCATATATTTCTTATGAGGTATTTCTGGCCTATATCGGAATGGGGCTTAAGGAGATGTCGCTCGGCAGGCTGATCTATGAGGCGGAGAGCGCGATGCTGACACCGGGATGGGGATTTGAATTCTGGAGTCCGGTTGCGGTCGCTTCGATTATCACGGTTGTATTGTATGTGGTTGGACAGAACCTTGGTGATGCATCCGATCCGAGAACACATATGTAAGGAACCAGTTGACAATTATATTGGAGCCGGGAATAAAGATGGTTCCTATGAGGATGGCAGAATGGAAGATAAAAAAGTATTACTATCAATCAAAGATTTACAGGTAAAGTTCCGTGTGCGCGGAAAACGGCTGACAGCGATCCGCGGAGTATCTCTTGATATTTATGAGAATGAATCGATCGCGATCGTAGGTGAGTCAGGTTCCGGAAAATCCGTGTTCACAAAGACTTTTGCGGGAATGCTTGACAGCAATGGCTATATTGACAATGGCAGTATTATTTTTAATGATGAGGACTTGGCGGATACAGTCGTCAGAAAAACATCAGTTTCTGACTGGATGGTGAAGCATGCGCTTGCCAGATTGAATGAATATTCCAAATATGAGCTTGGTGTGGAGGAATATAAAGCGATCGAGGCATTGAAGGCGGAGAAGGCGGAGAAGGAGAACATCGGCAGGGATCAGGAAGCGGCGAGTGATAAGGCGATCGCGGATCTCGGTATTAGGAAGACAGAGGCTTTTAACCTGAAGCAGACACTGGATCCGAAGACCGAGAGAGCTAAAATCAGGGAACTCTCCAGATCGATCAAGGAGATGGAGAAGGAGATCAAAAAACTGCTCAAAGACAGGGTAAAGATAGAGCTCGCGGCATCCAAAAGTGTAAAGAACGATGCGGAATATATGGGGAAATATAATTCCAGAATGGCAGAATTGAAAGCAAAATATGACACCGCAGTGCAGGGAAGCATCTCTGAAAAGACGAAAAAACGCAACGAGATCCTTGCCAAAGAGGTCTATCTCTCTATCGGGAGATACAGCTTTTTTAAGCGTGCGCAGCTGCTGTATATGCTGTTGGCAGCACTGAAAACAGCGATGAAAACAGGCGTTGATCTGTCTGATGACGCACAGAGAAATGCCGTTTTTGACAAGGTGGCTTTCCGTGTAAAATATCTTGATGAGACAGCGGACAAGTATCATGGAACCTGTATTCTGAACCTGGCGAATGTGAAATATGCGAAGGACTGGTATCAGATCCGGGGTAAGAAGATCGCGACAGTGTTTCAGGATCCTATGACATCGTTGAATCCGATCATTACGATCGGAAAACAGATCACTTCGATCATCATGAAACATCAGGATGTGACGGAATCGGAGGCGCGGGCAAAAGCGCTGGATCTGATGAAGAAGGTGGGGATCCCCAATGCAGAGGCGCGTTTTGATGACTATCCGTTCCAGTATTCCGGCGGTATGCGGCAGAGGATCGTCATCGCGATCGCATTGTCCTGCCAGCCGAAGATACTGATCTGCGATGAGCCTACGACAGCCCTTGATGTCACGATACAGGCACAGATCTTAAAGCTGCTGAAGGATCTGCAGAAGGAATTCAACTATACGATCGTCTTTATCACACATGACCTTGGCGTGGTGGCCAATATTGCTGATCGCGTGGCTGTGGTATATGCCGGCCAGATCATAGAGCTTGCTTCAGTGGATGAGATTTTTTACGATCCGAGACACCCCTACACGTGGGCATTGTTGTCCTCCATGCCGCAGCTTGCCGAGAAGAATACCAGGCTGTACTCGATCACGGGTACGCCGCCCTCCCTGTACAACAAGGTCGTGGGAGATGCATTTGCGCCGAGAAACCCGTATTGTATGAAGATTGATACGTTGAAGGAACCTCCAATGTTTAAGGTTACTGATACGCATTACGCAAAGACATGGCTGTTGGATCCGCGCTCGCCGAAGATCGAGAAGCCGGAGGCGATCCAGAATATTCATGAGAAACTATTAAAAGCATTTAACATATAAAATCTTATGATTTGGAATCAGAGACTTTAGATAGGAGATTTAGAACGTGTCAAACCTAAATCAGGAAAGATCAGGACGTGTCTCTCATTTGCCGGAGCACGGTCCGATCGATGAAAAAAATGGCAAAGAGATCTTATTATCAGTCAAAAATGTAGATATCACTTTTGGCAAAGGCGATAGTGCTGTGCGGGCTGTCAAGAATGCCAGTTTTGACATATACAAGGGAGAAACTTTTTCGCTTGTAGGGGAGTCGGGATCTGGTAAAACGACGGTCGGAAGAGCCGTGATCCGTGTCAATCCGTGTGCCAGCGGTGAGATCCTTTATAAGGGTGTCCGTATTTCCGGAAAGATCCCGCATTCTCTGGACAGGGAAGTGATCCGGAATATCCAGATGGTATTCCAGGATCCGGCGGCGTCACTCAATGAGCGCGCTACGGTAGACTATATCGTGTCTGAGGGCTTATATAATTTTCACCTGTTTGAAAATGAGGCGGACCGTGTTCGCAAAGTGGAGGAGATGATCAATGAAGTTGGTCTCCTGCCGGAGCATCTGACGAGGTATCCGCACGAGTTTTCCGGCGGACAGCGCCAGAGGATCGGGCTTGCGCGCGCCATGGTCATGGAGCCGGAGCTTGTCGTTGCGGATGAGCCGATCTCCGCTTTGGATGTATCGATCAGGGCACAGGTATTGAACCTGCTCAAGAAGTTTCAGGTTGAGAAGAATGTCACATATCTGTTCATCGCGCATGATCTTTCTATTGTGCGCTTTATATCGGACCGCATCGGTGTTATTTATAAGGGAAATATCGTGGAGATTGCGGAGGCGGACGAACTGTTTGACTTCCCGCTGCATCCGTATACACATTCCCTGATCTCCGCGATCCCGATACCGGATCCCAAGCTGGAGAAGAACAAAGTGCTCTACACCTATGATCCGGCGATGCATGATTACAGTACGGACCAGCCGGAGCTTGTCAATATCGGGCATGAGCACTATGTATACGGAAATAAAAAGGAGATCGAGGAATACAAGGCAGTTCGCGAGAAGGGAGTGCCTTTGAAGTCGATCAATATCGTAGATCCGAATGCACCGCAGCAGAGCGATACCCGGAAAAAGACAGATGTGCATACAGCTTCAGAGGATGAATTCCTGCAGGCTCCGGTTCACGATACAGGGAGCATATGGTATAAGATTTTTTCATTCCTGCTGCCGGTGATCGGATTGATCGCTGCCTTTGTGTTCAAACATTTTCATTATTACCGCAATTATACTGCATGCAGGAAAGGCGCGATTGCAGGATTTCTCGTGATTGCGGCAGTGATCGTCCTGTTTATCTTATTGTTGATATTAGTGGTGGTTTAGGTTGGATCGTACAGTTAGGAACAGAAATGAGAATCATCCCAGACCGGTTCACCGGATCGAACTGCAGGAAGGATTTTCCAGAGGCAGACTCGCATTGACGATCGTGCTGATCCTGATCGGCGCGGGTGCGCTTGTCTATGCATTGATGTCTTTTTTGACGGTGAAAGCCGGATGGACAACGATCGGGACCAGTTCATCGGAGGCAGACTGTTCGGATGAATTCATTTTCCAATATTATCTCGGAGCAGGGGAGTTGTCGCCGACGGCGGAAAATAAGGCAGTAAGAACATTGTACACAGAAGCATCCAGAACGGCATATCAGCTTTTTCATACGAGTCAGGGATTTGATGGGGTGCACAATCTGTACTATATCAACCAGCATCCAAATGAGGCGATAGAGGTTGACGAGGTATTGTATCAGGCGTTTTCTCTGATGGAAAGGTATGGAAACAGGGCGATCTATCTGGCTCCGGTATATGTTCAGTACAGCAATCTGTTTGGCTGCAATGATGATGCAGAGACAGCCAGCTTTGACCCGCGGCAGAATGACGAGATCGCTGAATATTTTGCTGAGGTCATCTCATTTGCAGGAGATGAGGATGCGGTCGATATCAGGCTTCTGGGGGATCACAGGATCGAGCTCTATGTGTCTGATGCGTATATGGATTATGCTTCCGAGATTGGATTCTCCGAGTATATCGATTTCTATTGGATGAAGAATGCGTTTATTGCAGATTATATCGCAGATACCATGAAAGAAAACGGTTTTGTGCTGGGATCGATTTCCAGTTATGACGGTTTCATCAGGAATCTGGACGATGTCAGCGGTTCGGAGTATGCATTTAATCTGTTTGACAGGAATGGTACGACTGTGTATCAGGCAGGTGTCATGCGGTATGACCATGCGGTGAGCATCGTCTATCTGCGCAATTATCCGGCGAATAACAGCCTGGACTGGCAGCATTACTATACGTTTCGAAATGGGGAGATCCGGACTGCCTATGTGGATGTGGCAGACGGATATTGCAGGAGCGTCCTCGACGATCTTGTCACCTATTCTTCGGACGACAGCTGTGCGGAGATCCTGCTTCGGGTGATGCCGTTCTATATCGCGGATCATTTTCAGGAGGAAAGACTGTCTTTGTTGTCCCAGGAGGGTGTCTATTCAATCTATTGTGAGGGCAGGGCGGTTCTCTATAATGATCCGTCCCTTGTGCTGACAGATCTGTATGACCGGGATGGAGTGAAGTATATTTCGCGGTATGCAGGTGAATAATAGGAGGAGTAACGTATTAGAGAGGTTTCTTGAGTCATGAAAAAGGTTGTGCGCGGAATATATGAATGGTCGAAGTTGATCCTGTTTGCGCTGGTCATCGCGTTTTGGCTGAAAAATAATGTCGTTGCGAGTGCGCTGGTGCCGACAGGCTCTATGGAACAGACTGTTATGACAGGGAGCAGAATCGTCATTAACCGGCTGGCGTATATGTGTGATGCTCCGCGGAGAGGAGACATCGTCTCTTTTTATTATCCTGACGATGGGGAGACACTATATCTGAAGCGGATCATGGGGCTTCCCGGGGAAGTGATCGAAGGCATTGACGGCAAGGTCTATATTGACGGGAGGCTGGTACCTGATTTTACAAAGAACAGATTTTATGAGGATTTCGGACCGTATAAAATACCGGAGGACAGTTATTTTATGATGGGTGACAACCGTGGCAATTCCTGGGATTCAAGGTATTGGACCAACAAATTTGTAGCGTTTGAGGATATTATAGGCAGGGCTGAGTTTGAGTATTATCCCGAGATTAAGGTGTTGAAATAAAAAGGAGACAGAAAATGTGGCGAGTAACGTTGTTCTTTGATAAAAATGCATATTCAATGAATTGAAATGCACATTTTATGCGACAGTGTATTAATAAAATGTGCAAAAAAAGGTTGACAACGCGTAATAAATATGTAATAATCTATACATGGAAACAACGTTACATATTTTAAGAACAAGGTTCTTCTGTCGGTATCTGTAAAGGGTCCTGGTTGAAAGCAGTTTGTGTAAAAGGGATAGACTTTCGGAGGCAGATTTGGGGGAAGTCTGCATGGAAAGCTATGATGTGTACGGGGGAAATGTGTGAGAGGAAAAGTGTACGAAAGAATCATGTGAAAGAATATGTAAAAGGAACATACAAAAAAAGGATGCTGGACATCCTTTTTTTGTTGCTTTAAAAGATATCGTATTTAATACGCATCGTGTACATCGCCGTATTTTGTCATGTTCCCGATGGTATTCTGGAACTTCGTCTCGCGGCTGACGGTGACCTGGCTTGCCAGATCCATATATTTGATAAATATTTCTTCCACAGTCGCTCCTTTTTCCGACGCGATCTCCTCCATGACGGGCTTGAGCTTCTCCAGCTGGAAGGACACGCGCGTCTTCTGCGGATCAAAGTCCTTCAATACCTGGTCGGCATATTCGTTGATGCGATCCAGTAATTCCTGATCTTCAGGGGTCATGCTTATCATCCTTTCACAATTATTGAGGGGAGAATGGTGCGAAGTCTCTTCCCTCTAAATAATTACTATAGCACTATGAGCGGTCATTGTCAAAAAGTTCTATGCTGTTGACTATAATGCCCGGATTGTTGATAATGATATATATACCAATAAATACGATCATGACTTTTAATACAGAAGCCCCGCAACCGATCACGTTCAATTCCTTCTTAATTATTATAGGGGGAAATGAATCCTTTCCTGATTCAAACAAAGGAGGAGATCACTTTGGAAGACAATGAGATTATCGAACTATACTGGCAGCGCTCACAGCGCGCGATCACGGAGACGGACGGAAAGTACGGCGGGCGTCTCCAGACGCTGTCCATGAACATCCTGCATGACCGGCAGGACGCGGAGGAGTGTGTGAACGATACATACCATGCGACGTGGAATACGCTGCCGCCTCAAAGGCCGAATTACTTTTTTGCGTATCTGGCAAAGCTGGCGCGCAACTTTTCATTTGGCAGATATGATTATTACCATGCGCAGAAACGGTGTGTTACGGTTGTGGAGCTGAGTGACGAGATCGAGAACTGTATTCCGTCGCCCGACGATCTGGAGCAGAAGATGGACAGCAGGGAGATCGGACGCATTATCAGTGAGTTTTTGTATAACCAGCCGATCGAGATGAGAACCGTGTTTGTCCGCCGGTACTGGTATATGGATTCCATAAAGGATATCGCAGGTATGTTTCAGATCAGCGAGAGCAAGGTGAAGTCGATCCTTTTCCGCATGAGGAACAAACTGCGCGAACATCTGGAGGAGGAGGATATTCACTTATGAGGGGAAAAGATTTACTGGAATGTATGGAGCAGATAGACGATGCGCTTGTGGAGGAGGCTTTGGAGCCGGCATTTTTTCCGCGCATAAACGCTAAAGCTGTAAATTGGTGCATGGCTTAGTCATGTGTCGTTGTGCTTGGGATCTCTGCAACTGCATTCTGGTCACATCAGAATATGAAAAAGATGCCGATCGAGCATGCGGGGGATACGGCAGCTCCGATGAGTGCCGCGGCAGGTGCAGACAGTGGCAGTTCCGGCCAGCTGGCAGAGGGCGCTCCGACAGATGCCGGCGCGGCAGACGGCACAGGACAATTAGCAGGGGGTGTTCCGACAGCCGGAAGTGCGGCAGACGGTGTACAGAACGACGCGGGTGCAGCCGGCAAAGAGACAGAAGACAGCGCAGATGCGCCAGTCGCTTTGACAGCTGCTGACAGGAAAGAGGAAGGGGAAGACCTTGCCGTGTCTGTCGAGTCGCTGGATGAAAGTAAAAAGGAGTCAGATGAGGAAGCGGGTTATCAGTATACTGTCATCAGTGACTATTATGATGAGAAGGACAGTTCGGTTTACGATTATCCGGTCCCGGAAAAGGGAGCGTTTTTCTGTTACCACTATCTGCAGAAGACCACAGAATATTATGAAAAGCAGGGAAATACGGCGGAAGCTACAGAGGATCTGATATATGCTTATGATGTTGTGATCGATCTCTATGGTGATGTTGAACGCACAGATGGCAGCGGTGTGGAGTATCGTCCGCTGAAGCTTCCGGAAACGGCTTCCGGAAACGAGAAGATCGAGCAGGAGTACAGGCGGCTTGCGGAGCTTGGGTATCATGTCCGGCTTTCCGAGGATTTCCAGCTTACAGGGACTTTTACCAAAGTGGAGCTGGACACATTCCAGGCGTCACCGGAATACGGCTATACTTTCCGTTTTGCAAGTGAGGATTAGAGAGGATTAGAGAGGATTGAGTGATGATGAAAAAAGGTATGATTGCGATATCTGCAGCGATCACGGCGGCTGTCCTTAGCGGCTGTGCCAGCAGAAGCAGTGAAGATCCGGACAGTCCGGCTGCAGTAAATCCGGACAGTGAGGCCGCAGTGCAGGTCATAGAATCTTATGAGCGTCTGCAGCGTTTTGGATATGATCTGTTTGCGCAGAACATTCAGGATCAAAATCCTGTGCTCTCGCCGGTGTCGGCATATCTGGCACTTTCCATTGCAGGAAGCGGGGCGGACAGTGCGACCAGGGAGGAATTTGACAGCGTGCTTGGAGCTGATATGGCGGTATACTCCGGGGATATGATGAACAGTCTGCCGCGGAGCGGGGAACGGCTTGAGCTCTCGATCGCAAACTCTGTGTGGATCGACGATGAATTCCATGTGGATGACGTGTGGATGGGCATGGTCCGTTCCCTGATGGACGCGGAGGCGTTTCAGGCAGATCTGTCCACAGAGGAGGCGGCGGACAGCATGAACAGATGGATCGCCGCGAAGACGAACGGCATGATCGATCAGATGCTCGAAGATCCATTGGACAGATGGACGAGGCTTGTGATTTTTGACACAGTGTATTTTAAAGGCAGGTGGGAGAAGCCTTTTGAGGCGCAGAACACACACAGAGAGGACTTTTGCGTCGATAAGGCGCAGGGTATTACGGAGCAGGTGGATATGATGAACCAGTACTGGAGCAGTTTGGATTATATCTCAAATGATTTTGCGGAGGGCGTCATCCTGCCATATCAGAACAATCCCGAGGAGGGCTTTGAGCAGCATCAGAGTATTCCGTATCGGGATGCCAAAATGGCGCTGATCGTCCTGAAACCAAGATCAGGCGGCGATATCAGGGATGTGTACGGCAGGATGACAATGGAAGCCATGGAAAGTATGCTGTCGAACAGGCAAAATGAGATCATAAATCTCAAGCTTCCGAGATTTGAGGTGACGTTTGACAAGGAGCTGAATAAATGCCTGCACGACATGGGGCTGCGGACGTGTTTTGATCCGGTGAGGGCTGATTTTACACGGATGGGAACGACACAGAGCGACGCGAATCTGTATATCAGCCTGGTGCGGCAAAAGGCAAAGATCATTGTGGATGAGGAGGGAACAGAGGCGGCAGCTGTGACAGAGATCGATATGAGGGATGGCTGCGGCACCCTGTCTGAGCCAAAAGATCTGTTCTTTAATGAACCGTTTCTGTATATGGTCATGGACATGGAGCAGAAGCTACCGGTGTTCATCGGTATTCTGGATGATCCGAAGGGGGAATGAATATGGGCAGAAAAAACAGTTTTATCATATGGACTATGACGGCCGCATGCGTTTTCGGGGCATGTGGGAGGTCGGACGGCGATGGAATGGTCGATATCGGGAAGGAGGAGCAGATGGAAGCAGCGGATCTGACAGAGCAGACAGCACAGCATGTAACGATCGATTACAATATAGAATCCTATGAGAGTATACAGAAGTTTGGGCATGATCTGCTCATGCAGAGTATTCAGGATCAAAATCCTGTGCTCTCGCCGGTGTCTGCGTATCTGGCGCTCTCCATGGCAGGCTGTGGCGCTGACGGGGCGACCAGGGAGGAATTTTACAATGTACTTGGAAAGGATATGATGACACTGTCCGATGATATGATGAACACCCTTCCGGCAGAGGGGGATTTATTGAAGCTTGTGATCGCAGATTCCGTGTGGATCGACGATCGGTTTATCGTGGATGACACGTGGATCGGCACAGTTGGCTCACTGATGGATGCAGAGATTTATCAGGAGAAACTCTCTACTGAAGAAACAATGAAAAAGATCAATCACTGGATCGATGACAGGACCAGCGGGCTGATCGACCAGATGTTGGAACAGCCCCTGAACGAGGCAGTGCGGCTTGCGCTGATCAATACGGTCTATTTTAAGGGAAAGTGGGAGATCCCTTTCGATGCAAATGATACGCGCAGGGAGGAGTTTTATCTGAACGGGGATCGGGACACGGCAGTGCAGGTGGATATGATGAATCTGTATCTGACTGATCTGGATTATGTCGCGAATGACTTCGCGGAGGGGATCGTTCTGCCATATCGAAAGAATGATGACGGAAAGGGCAGTGAAGATCTGGCATTTGTCGCGTTGAAGCCGACAGAGAACGGCGATGTCAGAGAGGTATACAGGGAATTGACCAGGGAGGTCATGGATGATATTCTGGTCAACAAGAAGACTGAAACGGTCAATCTGAAGCTTCCTAAGTTTGAGCTTACTTTTGACAAAGTGCTGAACGATTCCCTGTCTGATATGGGGCTGACAGAGTGTTTTGACATGGAAAAAGCAAATTTTGACCAAATGGGTAAAACACTGGACGGCGACAATCTGTTCATCGGTCTGGTGCGTCAGAAGGCGAAGATCATTGTGGACGAGGAGGGGACAGAGGCTGCCGCCGCGACGGAAGTGCTCATGGCGTGCGGCGCTGCGATGGAACCGCAGGAATACAGGGAGGTATACTTTGATGAGCCTTTTGTGTATATGATCATGGACATGGAACGGGGGATACCGCTGTTCATGGGGATTCTGGATGATCCTGGATTGCAGTAAGAAAATTTTTATATTTTATATATTCAATTCGTGGTGATTTTCTGATAAAATATCTGATACCAGCAAAATACCAGGAGGAATGAAGATATGGCAGTAATCAGACCGTTTCGGGCGTACAGACCCAGAAAAGGATTGGAGGAACAGATCGCGGCACTTCCATATGATGTCTACAACAGGGAGGAGGCGTGCGCGGCGGTGAAAGGAAAGCCGCTTTCGTTTCTGAACATTGACAGGGCGGAAACCCAGTTTGACAGCAGTGTCGATACATATGCAGATGAAGTTTATCAGAAGGCACACGACCTGTTGTGGGATATGATCCAAAAGGGTGAGTTTGTCCAAGAGGACAAGCCGGTTTACTATATTTATGAACTTACGATGGACGGACGCGTACAGACGGGCATCGTGGCGTGTGCGGCCGTCGATGATTACCAGAACCAGGTGATCAGGAAACATGAGAATACGCGTGCGGATAAGGAGCGTGACCGCATCCGCCACGTGGAGGCATGTGAGGCACAGACTGGTCCGATCTTTCTGGCATACAGGGCGGACGACGCACTCCGGGAGATCATCTCAAAGACGAAAAAGGGGCAGACAGTTTATGATTTCACATCGGAGGACGGTATCACACACAGGGTCTGGTGTATCAGTGACGATGCGGATATCGCTGCGGTTCAGGACGCCTTTGCGGGAATCTCGCAGATCTACATCGCGGACGGACACCACCGCTGCGCGTCCGCAGTCAGGGTGGGATTGAAGAAACGCGCGGAAAATCCCGGCTATACAGGGGAGGAGGAGTTTAATTATTTCCTGTCTGTCCTGTTTGCCGATGAGGAGCTTATGATCATGGATTACAACAGGGTAGTGAAGGATCTGAACGGGCTTACGCCCGTGCAGTTTCTGGAGGATGTCAGCAAGGTGTACCGATTTGTCTCAAAGAGCGCGGAGTGCCGGAGGCCTGCGTGCAAGGGGCAGGTTGCCCTGCTGGTCGAGGATACATGGTATCTGCTGGAGGTGAAGGACGAGTACAGGAGTACGGATCCTGTGGACGGTCTTGACGTGGCAGTGCTCCAGAACCATATCCTGGCTCCGGTCCTGGGCATTGAGGATCCCAAGACAGACCAGCGCATTGATTTTGTGGGCGGTATCCGGGGGATCGAAGAGCTGGAGCGGAGGGTAAAAACGGACTGCAGGGCAGCGTTTGCCATGTATCCGACTTCCATACACGAACTGTTCTGCGTCGCTGATGCAGACAGGCTCATGCCGCCGAAATCCACATGGTTTGAGCCAAAGCTCAGGAGCGGGCTGTTTATCCATGCGATCAGGCAGTGAGGGTACATGTCCTGGACCGATGGGACATATAATATACGAATGGATGTGGAAAGATGCTGTTAAACGAGATGGAATTGGATATGGACCAGATTGCTGAAAATCTGAATGCGTTTGAAAAATTTCTGGATACCCTGCCGGAGAAAGCGCTTGGTCTTGGTGTGCGGGTGTTGTTCGCGGCAGTTTTATTTCTGGTGGGGTCAAAGCTGATCAAATTCATTCGCAGGATCACGAAAAAGTCACTCCAGCGGGCGAATGTGGAAACAGGGATCATACAGTTTCTCGACGGACTGATCAAGGCGTGCCTGTATGGATTGCTGGTGCTCATGATCGCCGGGAATTTCGGCTTTGATGCCACAAGCGTGGTGGCCCTTGTGGGTTCCGCCGGCGTGACAGTTGGTCTCGCGCTGCAGGGAAGCCTGAGCAACCTTGCCGGCGGCGTGCTGATCCTTCTGCTGAAACCCTTCCGGGTCGGGGATTTTATCATGGAATCCGGTCACGGGACGGAGGGGACTGTCAAGGAGATCGGCATTTTTTATACAAAACTTACTACGACTGACGGAAAAGTAGTCGTCCTGCCAAACGGCGGTCTGGCAAACAGCTCCATCACAAATGCGACGGATTCACCGATCAGACGGATCGATCTTATGGTTGGCATCTCTTATGACGCTGATATCAGGGAAGCCAAGGATGCGCTGCGGAGTGTGATGGACAGCGATGCGGATGTGCTCCACAGTGAGCCGGTGCTCGTGTATGTCAGTGATCTCGGGGACAGCTCCGTGGAACTCGGCATGCGCTGTTACTGTGAGAATTCCGTATATTGGGACGTGCGCTGGCGCCTGCTGGAAAATGCAAAGAATGCGCTCGATGCTGCGGGAATCGAGATCCCGTATCAGCAGGTCTCAGTGCATATGGAGACGGCTCAAAAAGTTTTGTAAATATTTTGCAAAATAATCCTTTACAAATCGGAAAAAGTTTTGTATAATAATTTTCGTGGTTAACGACCAGGCTTCCATAGCGCAGTTGGTAGCGCAACTGATTCGTAATCAGTAGGTCGAGGGTTCGAGTCCCTTTGGAAGCTTTTTGATGAGAGACGTGGCTGTAGCTGCGTCTTTTTTTACACGGAGATACAGAATGAAGATTTTATACGGAACAGGCAATTCCGCGAAATTGTCAGCGATGAAGAGCAGACTGGAAAGTCTGAATGAGAAATACAACATAGAGCTCATCGGTCTGAAGGATCTGGAGCTGGAGATCCCCAAAGTGCCTGAAGATGGCAGTACGCCGCTGGAGAATGCGCATCAGAAGGCAGTGGCGTATTACGAGGCGTTTCACATGCCGGTGTTCTCGTGTGATTCGGGGCTGTACTTTGACAATGTGCCGGATGCAGACCAGCCGGGTGTCCATGTGCGGACAGTCCATGGCAGGTATCTCACAGATGAGGAGATGAGAGCGCATTATTCGGGGCTTGCCCGGAAATACGGCGATCTGACGGCCAGATATAAAAATGCCGTTTGCTTTGTGTACGATGAGGCGCGGCTGTTCGAGGCGATGGATCCCTCCATGGAAAGTGCAAAGTTCCTGATCACTGCAGAGCCGCACTCCGGGATCCGCAGGAAGGGTTTTCCGCTGGACAGTCTGTCCATTGACCTTCGGACCGGAAAATATTTTTATGACCTGCCCGAGTCAGAACTGGAGCAGGTGGCGGTGGAGGACGGATTTCTGCAGTTTTTTGAGCAGGTATTCAAAAAAGTCTCAATGAAGGGTGGGAATTGTTTATGAGAGAGAGGACTGTGCGGCGCAGTCAGCGCTTTGATCGGTACGCTTGATTCAATTTCCTGCATTGTGATAATTGCGATAAACGATGTATGCGATGGCGCGTTTGGAAAAGTTTATAAAAATAAAAAGGAGATGTGAAAATGGGAACAAATATCCTGAATTTACTTGACAACAAAAATGTGGAGATCGTGAGTGAAAACGAGCAGGCAGGCGTAACCATCATAAAGATGATCCGGGATCTGTCGCTTGGCAAGGCGGAGGCAATGACAGAGTACTACGCGTCCAGAATGAATGTCTGCAAGAGACAGGTGATCATCAGTCTGAACAACAACAGGTGGACGGTCAGTGCGGGTGCGATGCAGGTGATGGTCGGCAATGTGTCTGTAGAGACCGGGGTAAAGAGCGCGGGTGACCTTGTGAGAAAAGCTTTCGGCGGCGCGGTCACGGGCGAGAGAGGGATCAAACCGGAGTACACAGGCGACGGTGTGCTGATCCTGGAGCCTACATATAAGCATCTGATCATCGAGGATATCCGCGAGTGGGGCGGCGCGATGGTGATGAATGACGGATTTTACTATGCGAGCATGGGACTCACGCTCAAGACGGTACCCATCAATTCCGTGAGCGGCGCTTTGATGGGCGGGGAGGGACTGTTCAACCTCAGCGTACAGGGAAATGGGATCTGCCTGCTGGAATCGCCCTGTCCGAGAGAAGAACTTGTGACAGTCGAGCTCGACAATGACGTTCTGAAGATTGACGGAAACTATGCCGTGTGCTGGTCTCCGAGCCTGAGCTTTACAGTTGAGCGGACGACGAAAACGCTTGTCGGTTCTGCCGCATCGGGTGAGGGCCTTGTAAATGTCTACAGGGGAACCGGCAGAGTCATGATGGCATTGGTATGATGATCCGGCGTGCGGGGAATGAACAGGATTCTCTGCACGCCGGATAAAATTTTTCTACAGTATTTTAATAACTGATCTTCTTTTCCAGCAGATTCAGCAGCCCGTAGATCACCATGGCGATCACGCAGAGGATCACGATGCTCATGAGCACCAGATCGAGCTTGAAAACCTGGCTGCCGTAGATGATCAAATACCCGAGCCCCTTTCTTCCGGCAAGGAATTCCCCGATGATGACGCCGACGAGCGCAAGTCCGATGTTGACTTTTGACAGGGAGATGAACGTGGGGATGTTTCCTGGAAATACTACTTTTGTAAAGGCCTGCAGCTTTGTGCCGCCCAGTGTCTCGATCAGTTTCAGCCTTTCCGGATCCGTCTGTTCAAAGGACTGATACAGATTGAGGATACATCCAAAGATCCCGACCGATATCCCGCACAGGATGATCGTGCGGGGGCCCGTTCCGAGCCAGACAATGATCAGCGGTGCAAGCGCGGACTTTGGAAGGCTGTTCAGCACGATCAGAAAGGGTTCGAACATTTTTCCCAAAGAAGGATAAAACCAGAAAAATGTTGCGATCAGTACGGAACACACGATGATCAGCACAAAGCTGATACCGGATTCCAGCAGCGTGATGCCAATATGGATCAGCAGAGATCTGTCTGCGATATCGTGCCAGAACAATTGGGAGATGGCAGTCGGTGAGCTGAAATAAAAACTGTCGATCCACCCGAAATCGGCAGATATCTGCCACAGCATCAAAAAGGCGATAAAGATCAGTATCCGGCTCCAGAAGATATATAGCTTCTGCAGCTTCTGGTGACGCAGATATTTTTTCTGTCCTGTAGTAACCGCCGAAGACTGTATGTCTGTTTCCTGGTTATTTTTCTGTGTTTTCATCCTGCATTTCCCTCCATATCTTATCAAAATAATCCTGAAAAAGACTTGATTTGCGCATATCCTCCCGCCGGATCCCATTGGCTTCAAACTCGATCGGAATGACGTCCTTTATCGTGCAGGGAGATTTCGTGAGTACATAGACGACATCCGCCATGGAGATCGCTTCGGAGATGTCATGTGTCACAAGGATCGCAGTCTTTTGTTCGGACTTGATGATATCGTGCACGTCCTTTGACACATTGAGCCGGGTCTGGTAGTCAAGCGCACTGAACGGCTCGTCGAGCAGGAGGAGGTCCGGACGGATCGCAAGCGTCCGGATCAGCGCGATCCGCTGACGCATTCCGCCGGAAAGTGCCGACGGTTTCTGATTCCTGACGTGCGACAGATGATATTTCTCGAGCAGGCTGTCGACCAGCGCCAGGTTTTCTGCCGTTTTCTTTTTCTGGATCTCAAGACCGAGCGTTATGTTCTGGTAGACATTTCTCCATTCCAGCAAATGGTCATGCTGGAGCATATATCCGATACGCGGAGCGTTAAAGTCCTCTGAATAAAAGGTTATGTACCCGCCCACCGGCTTGAGCAGATCCGCGATCAGGGAGAGGATCGTGGATTTGCCGCATCCGCTCGGACCGACCAGCGCCGCAAAGGCGCCCTTCTCGATGGAGAGACTGATATCGTTCAAAACGTTTACTTCGCCGAGATTACTGTAGTACGAGAAGTTTACGTGATCCAGACGGAGAAATGGTTTTCTGTTATGACTTTGAGACATTTCGTAACCGCCGCCTTTCTTGCCTAAATGTATCGATGTATAGAATAGTATATGTCAGAATTTGTCAAAAGTGATGGAATCCCGATAACATGGCTATTGTATTTGTCTGAGAAATATATTATACTGAATAGAAGAGGCGGGGAAGACACCCATGACAAAAAACGCAGACCTTTTACAAGTGCATGACAAAATCGAAGCAAGGGGGAGACACCCATGACAAAAAACATTATTGTGGTCGATGAAAACGGCAAAAAATACGGGACGACTTACCTGAAGAGGGCTAAGGGGCTCGTGAAACAGGGCAGGGCACGCTTTCTGGCGCGGAATATGCTATGCCTTGCGTGTCCGCCAGAGCAAAATTTGGAGGATAACGATATGTCAGAGCAGACAATTGAAAATAAAATGATGGAAAATGAGATCGTCGGGAATGGCACAGCGGATGAGGTACCGGTAAATACTGGTACAGATATTCACGCCGCAGGCGGACAGTCAAAATATACGATGGAATACTGTCTGGAACAGATCGAGCGAATCGGACAGCAGACAGAGTATCTGAACCAGGCGATCGCAGAGCTGCGGCAGATGGAGAGCGGTTCCTGTGGGGAAAAGGCACTGGCGCTGGGAAATATTGTAGAATGCAGGGAGACGACCAACCAGCAGTTGCTGCAGTTTTACGGGAAGATGTATGACGACCTCAAAGAACCGGGGGCAGTCGACGTGGTTTCCCAGAAATCCCGTCTCCAGGAGCAGCTGTTAAAGATCATGGACAAGACGCTGGAAAACAATGAGGAACTTTCATCAGACGATATTTCGAATATGTTCAACGGGGCATATGATGCGATCCGTCATATTAATGACTGAAAAAAGGGAGCGAAAGCTCCCTTTTTTGTTGACAAACATCTTCGGCAAGTGTAGAATATAAACATATTCTACACTTGCCGAAGATGTTTGTGTTTTATATGCAAAAGTGTGTGAAATATGCAGAATATATTTGGGATCAGGAAGGAGCACGGACAATGAAACGTTTGCCAGATTCAGAGTTGGAGATCATGATGATCATATGGGACATGGATAAGCCGGTGACAAGGTCGGAGATCGAGGCACGGCTGGATCGTGAGCGAAAGCTGTCGCCCACAACGGTCCTTTCTTTTCTGTCAAGACTGCAGGAAAAAGGATTCCTCGAGGTACAGAAGTCAGGAAAGAACAATGTATACATCGCACGGATCGACAAATCAAGTTACATGCAGATGGAGAGCCGAAGTATTCTGAAACGCCTGTATCAGAACTCCGCCAAAAATTTCCTGGCGGCGCTGTACGATGGAAACAGTTTGTCGGAGGACGAGCTTCGGGAGCTTGAGGACTACATTACCGTCAAAAGAAAGGGGAAATAGGCATATGCGGGAAATATTGACCAATTTGTTTCTGGATCTGCTGGAGGTCAACGTTGTGGCGGCTGTCGTCATTCTGTTCCTGAGCTTTCTGGGCGGAAAACTCAGAAAAAGGTACGGTTCCGGATGGATGAAGATCATGTGGATCCTGCTCGCAGTCCGACTGCTGATCCCCTACAATTTTTCCATCGTACCCCTTGCCGGGATTTCCTTTGCGGGCGCTGCGCCGTCGGACAGCAGGAATGCCGAAACAGAAACAAACGCGGCTGTGCATTTAGATCTGTCCCAGGCGGCAGACGGCAGCAGCCAGCAGGATATATCTGCCGGTATTTTGCAAAACGATGCCGCCCAGATGATCCATGGACAGCCATTCAGGGAAAACGCTGACCACCCTGGCGGACAGCAGGAATCGACAGATCAGATCGTTTCAGGAAAAAAGTCCGGCCGGGGTAAGGTATTTCATTATACATATGTAGAAATACTTTCAGCAGTCTGGATCATGGGCGTGTTTGCATGTGCGTTTTATACAATTGCCGGGTATGTGATGTTTTTGCATCTATATCATAAGAGCCTGTGCCCTGTCACGGACGAAAGGATGAGGGAAGTGATGTCCAGGACAGGAAACCGCGTGGCAGTCTGTCAGAGCTGGCAGATCAAAAGCCCGATGCTGGTCGGGATTGTGCACCCGAAGCTGGTCATTCCGTCCGTTTCGAAGCAGTGGACGGCAGCAGAACTTGAGCTGGTCGCGGAACATGAATTCTGCCACTATCGAAAAAGAGATCTTCTGTCAAAACTGCTGATGACGGCTGTCTGCTGTGTAAATTGGATGAATCCGGCCGTATACCTCATGAGAAAGCAGTTTTTTTATGATATTGAGCTTGCGTGTGACGAGGCGACCCTGCGCGGGCGGGATCTGGAGGAACGGGAACTGTATGCGCGCATGATGCTCTTTTTGGCGGGAAACAGGACATCCGGAAAGAAGTCCTCTGTGTTTTCCAGCAGCTTTCTGGAAGACAGGATACAGCTAAAAGGGCGGATCGACAACATGTTTGATCAGGGGATAAAGAAAAGGGGATTTGTGAGCGCCGCTGTGATCTGTATCGCCGTCCCGGTCATGGGACTTGCCGTCTCCTGCGGGTATCAGGCAGAGGACACCGATCCGATCGATACCAGTATTCGCGAAATCGTGACCGCTGAGACCGAATCCGGCGAAAAAGATCCCGGCACAGACAAACGCTTTGATTACAACAATGAATACAATAAGATTATCCGTGTTTATAAGAATGATGTCTATCTGGCAAGAGAAGACGGGATTTACTGCTTCAGGGATGGTACGGGTGACGGAGAACTTCTTTACCACGATGACTACAGGCTCCGCAGAGGAATGGAGATCGATCGGAATTTCCTGTATTTCTGCGGTCTGGCGCCAAGGGGCGATACATTTGGGGCGACCATTTTCCGGATGGATCTGGATACGCGCGAGGTGGTCGACGCGCTCGCGGCATTCAGCCAGAAATTCGAATCCCTGTATCATATCTCGATCTACGAGGGGAAATTATATGCTGCATGCGATAATGGCGCTAGGATCGGTTTTGAGCTGGACCAGGACGGCGGGATCGGAAGACAGCTTGACGACAGGGCAGACGATTTTTTATATAGAGAATACAACGACTATGTGGAGCTGCAGTGGAAGAGAGATCAGAACACAACATATGACTCCGAGGAATACTGGAAGCTGACGGAACAGCTGACACAGAAATATATGCCTGCCATGGATGTGGGAGCGTGCAAAATGGCAGCCAGATCGTCAGCAGGTACAAAAACGAGGCGGAGAGGAGCTTTTTCATTGAAAGGGATGACGGCATCTATGAACCGCTGTGCGATGCCGGCTATTTTTCGACGATCATCACAGAAGGCGGAATGTACTACAAGGATGAGAGAAACCGGATCTGGTATGTGGATCTGGCGGCCGGACAGCCGGAACTATTTTATGAGAATCCGTCAAGAGAACTGTATGAAATAGAGCTGGTCAATTATGATGCGGAATATGTCTATGCGACACAGGAGCGGACCATCGGCTATATGGCGGATGGCTACGGGGTGGCGGAAACATATCTGATCCGTATCCCGAGGGCGGGCGGTGACACACAGAAAGTCTATCGCTTTGAATATCCCGGGATACCCGGGCGCGGTCTGTACAGCCACTGTGCCGTGTACGATGGCAGGATGTATCTGGAACAGCAGGAAATCATCTCACTGGATCCTGATGCAAACGGCATGCAGAGGATCAACAGCAATGAACCCTGTGAGGATGCCGTCGAGATGCGGAGGACAGCGGAAGCCTTCGCGGCAGCGTATTTTGAAAACGATGAGGCCGTACTCAGATCGCTTTTGTCAGAAGATTTTGACGGGACTGTCGATCTGTACAGTGATCCTGAAAATGCGGCGCAGATCAGGGAAAACGATCTGGCAGGACTGCCCGACGACAACATAGAAAACGGCGTCACCTGCTGGCTGTCCTATGAGATCAGCGGACATGCGGAGGCGGAAGGGGCTTACGTTTACCTGAGTATGGAGGTCATCAGGACACCGGAAGGATTTCGGATCAGCTCATATGGACTCGAGCAGTAAATTATTATTGCAACTCTCATGAATCTATGCTATTGTATTCAAGAGAATAACTGTAGCAATTATGACGGTTAGGAACTTTGAGAGATCGAAAGGAGACGGAAGATGGCACAGCTTTGGGGCGGCAGATTTACCAAGGAGACAGATAAGCTTGTATACAATTTCAACGCATCGATTTCATTTGACCAGAAGTTTTTCCGCGAGGATGTGGAGGGCAGTATGGCGCATGTGAAAATGCTCGCCAGGCAGGGGATTCTGACAGAAGAGGAGAGAGATCAGATCACAGAGGGACTGGAGCGTATATTGCGGGATGTCGAGACCGGCGCTTTGAAGATTACGGACGAATATGAGGACATTCACAGCTTTGTGGAGGCGAATCTGATACAGAGGATCGGGGATGCGGGCAAAAAGCTTCATACCGGCAGGAGCAGGAACGACCAGGTAGCGCTTGATATGAAGCTCTATACAAGAAATGAGATTACAGAGATCAAGGATCTTTTAAAGGGATTGCTGGAGACAATCCTGTCGATCATGGAGGAGCATACGGAGACGTATATGCCCGGCTTTACGCATCTGCAGAAAGCACAGCCGATCACGCTGGCGCATCATATGGGGGCGTATTTCGAGATGTTTAAGCGCGACAGACAGCGTCTTGACGATATTTATAACAGGATGAACTACTGTCCGCTGGGATCAGGTGCTCTGGCTGGGACGACTTATCCGCTGGACAGGGAGTACACGGCACGTTTGCTTGGATTTGACGGGCCGACGCTGAACAGCATGGATTCCGTGGCGGACAGGGATTATGTGATCGAGCTATTGGCCGCACTGTCCACGATCATGATGCATCTGAGCCGTTTCTGCGAGGAGATCATCATCTGGAACTCCAATGAGTACCGTTTCGTGGAGATCGATGATGCGTACTCGACCGGCAGCAGCATCATGCCGCAGAAGAAGAACCCCGATATCGCGGAGCTTGTCCGCGGAAAGACAGGGCGTGTGTACGGCGCGCTGGTGTCGATCCTGACGACGATGAAGGGGATTCCGCTCGCCTACAATAAAGACATGCAGGAGGATAAAGAACTGACTTTCGATGCGATCGATACTGTCAAGGGGTGCGTGGCGCTGTTTACAGGCATGCTCAAGACCATGCGGTTCAACAAGGACGTCATGAAGGTAAGCGCCATGAAGGGGTTCACGAACGCCACAGATGCGGCGGATTATCTGGTGAATCACGGCGTGCCGTTCCGGGATGCGCATGGCATCATCGGGAGACTGGTGCTGTACTGTATTGAGAAGGATCGGTCGATCGACGAGCTGTCCCTCGAGGAGTTAAAGGCGATCAGCCCCGTGTTTGAGGAGGATCTCTATGAGGCGGTCAGCCTCGAGACCTGTGTCGATAAGCGCATGACGATCGGCGCGCCGGGACCGGATGCGATGCGGGAGGTCATACGTATCAATAAGGAATATTTGAGTTGTGGAATATGAAATACTTTATGCTGATACAAGGTTCAGCAGAATGGAGGAGAAAAATGAGTGAAAAAATGAAAGTAGGTATCCTTGGCGGTACCGGTATGGTTGGACAGCGTTTTATCGCCCTGTTGGAGAACCACCCGTGGTTTGAGGTGACGACGATCGCCGCAAGCCCCCGCTCCGCAGGAAAGACATATGCGGAGGCTGTCGGCGACAGATGGAAGATGACGACGCCGATGCCGGAGGCTGTGAAAGAGATCGTAGTCATGAATGTCAATGAGGTTGAGAAGGTGGCTTCTGAAGTCGATTTTGTATTCTCCGCCGTGGACATGACAAAGGATGAGATCAGAAAGATCGAGGAGGACTACGCAAAGACCGAGACGCCTGTCGTCAGCAACAATTCTGCCCACAGATGGACACCTGACGTACCGATGGTCGTACCTGAGATCAACCCTGAACACATGAAGGTGATCGACTTCCAGAGAAAGCGCCTTGGCACGGCGAGAGGTTTTGTCGCAGTGAAGCCAAACTGCTCGATCCAGAGCTACGCGCCTGTCCTGACTGCGTGGAAAGAGTTTGAACCCTACGAGGTCGTCGCGACGACTTATCAGGCGATCTCCGGCGCGGGCAAGACGTTTAAGGACTGGCCGGAGATGGAAGGAAACATCATTCCGTACATCGGCGGCGAGGAGGAGAAGAGCGAGAAGGAACCGCTCAGGATCTGGGGCGAGATTAAGGACGGCGTGATCGTTCCGGCAACATCGCCTGTGATCACATGCCAGTGTATCCGTGTGCCGGTATTAAATGGACACACTGCTGCCGTGTTCGTCAAATTCAGAAAGCAGCCCACGAAAGAGCAGTTGATAGAAAAATTAGTGAATTTCAGGGGTGTTCCGCAGGAGCTTGGTCTTCCGAGCGCGCCGAAGCAGTTTATCCAGTATCTCGAGGAGGACAACAGACCTCAGGTAAGCCTTGACGTTGATTATGAGAACGGCATGGGCGTCTCTGTGGGACGGATCCGCGAGGATAGCGTATATGACTGGAAGTTCGTCGGGCTCTCGCACAATACCGTGCGCGGCGCAGCAGGCGGCGCGGTGCTCTGCGCGGAGCTTCTCAAGGCGCAGGGGTATATCACGAAGAAATAGAGTTGGATTATAGAAAAAATATGTATAATCAATGCGGATTGGTATAAAATTATTTTAGATAGCTCTCTTGACTTTCCACTATGCGCTTGTTAGAATGTAGGTATAAAGAAAGTTTACAGCTGACCGATAGGTGGTATATAAA
>VSNO01000054.1 GCA_009774375.1 Lachnospiraceae bacterium | reverse complement strand
GAAGTAATATGATGGATATATGAAATCGGTTTCGAGTAGTCAATTTAAAAACGAGGGAGGTAATACTATGGGGAATTCAAAAACCAAGGTGAAGAGCAATTATAATGCGAGTCTCACCTTTTTTCAGAAAGTAAAGAAATACAGAGTTCTGCTTCTGATGTGTCTTCCCGCTGTTCTGTTCTTTCTGGCATTCAGCTATGCGCCGATGCCTGGTATCTGGGTGGCATTCGTAAAATACAACTACAGGGACGGAATCTTTGGCAGTAAGTTTATCGGTCTGGATAACTTCGAGTTTCTTGCCACTTCAGGAAAGCTGCTGAGCCTGACGAAGAATACGATCCTGTACAATCTGGCATTTATCCTGCTTGGCAATTTCCTGGCAGTGTTTGTGGCAATTCTCCTGAACGAGATGCGCAGCAAATGGTTCAAGAAGGTTTCGCAGACGATCATGTTCCTGCCGTACTTCATATCACAGGTTCTGGTAGGTATCCTGGTCTTCAACCTGCTCAACTATGACACTGGTTTCGTGAATGGTATTCTGACAAGCCTTGGCATGGAGCGGTGGCAACCGTATTCCGATCCAAATGTCTGGCCGCCGATCATGATCATCGTCTATCTGTGGCAGCAGACAGGTTACAACTCCGTTGTTTACTTTGCGGCGATCATGGGTATTGACGGGGAGATGATGGAGGCCGCGAAGGTGGACGGCGCCAATGGATTCCAGAGAATCCGATACATAATCCTGCCGAGCCTGAAGCCGACGATCGTGATCCTGCTCCTGTTCGCACTCGGCGGTATCGTAAAGGGTAACTTCGGATTGTTCTACAATATCGTAGGCACGAACCCGATCCTCTACGGCACGACGGATATCATCGAGACATATGTGTACCGCGCGACGATGACAGACTTCAATTTCTCGACTGCTTCCGCAGTGGGACTGTACCAGTCCGTGATCGGATTTATCATCGTTATGACTGTGAACTATATTGTTAAGAAAATAGAACCGGATTATTCACTGTTCTAGGGGAGGAGGAGCAACATGGCGAAAAAAGAAGATAAAGACCTTATGGAATCGGGCGCCAAGGTGAAACTTGGCACTTCGGATAAAATTATCAGAGGATTTGGATATGCGTTCCTGACACTCTACTCAGTCTGCTGTATCATACCGTTTATCATCATCGTCAGCACGTCCTTCACCAGTGAGTCGGTGATCAGGGCGGAAGGCGTGCAGTTCCTGCCAAAGGATATTACCCTGACGGCGTATGACATGGTCACGAAGAGCGGCGGGATCTGGTGGTCCTACCTGGTGACGATATTGCTGACAGCAGTCGGAACGGGCGTCGGACTGTCGATCATCGCGATGACAGGCTACGCACTCCAGAGAAAAGACTTTCCATTCCGGAACGGAATATCATTCTTCATCTACTTTACAAGCTTGTTCCAGGCGGGACTTGCACCGTACTATCTACTGATGACACAGACGTATCATTTGAAAGATAATTACTTGGCAGTGCTTCTGCCTCTGCTGATGTCACCCTGGCTGATCATACTGATGAAGAACTTCGTCAAGTCGATACCGCACGAGATCACAGAATCCGGCAAGATCGACGGCGCGGGCGACATGAGGATCTTCGTATCCCTGATCCTGCCGATGTTAAAGCCGGCGCTTGCGACGATCGGACTGTTTCTTGCTCTGGGATACTGGAACGAGTGGTATCAGTCATCCCTGTTCCTGAGTTCGAGGGTAGCAGTGAAACCGCTGCAGTTTACACTGTATGAGATCGTGAACAAGACAGATGCGCTGAAGAATTCTGTCGCAGGTCAGTTTATCAACCTGGCGGATATTCCGCAGGAGAGCGTGAAGATGGCAAATGCCGTGCTCGCGACAGGACCGATTGTCTTGCTGTACCCGTTCGTACAGAAGTATTTCATCAGCGGTATTACCGTTGGTGCTGTCAAAGGTTAGAGCGTGAAAAGTACTTCCAGCCACTCACAGCAGAGGCTGTTTCGCGGAGAAGTACTAAGTTTCACGCGGGAAGAACGCAAAGGGCAGCGTTCTTCCGGGTGTATCAAGATATACGGCTGTGGCTCCGCTTAGGCGGAGATAAGCAATATAAATTAATAGGAGGACAAAAAATGAAAAAGAAAGTATTGGCATTACTTTTGACAACCACAATGATCGCCGGTCTGACGACAGGCTGCGGCGGCGGAAATTCAGACTCGGCTTCAAACTCAAACACAAACGATACACCGGCATCGGCGGATACCTCTGCACCGGCGTCCAATGACAACGCATCGGCGGACAATGCGTCGACAGACAACGCATCCAGCGGTGATGCGGCAGCTTCGTCCGATGATCCATGGGCGAATGTGGACACATCGGAGCATGTAGTCATTACATACATGACGACCGGAGAGACACCGACCGGAACGAAAGAAAAATATGACGAGATGATGGCAGAGCTGAACAAGATCCTGACAGAGAAGTGCAATGCGGAGCTGCAGACGTACTTCATCAGCTGGACGGATTATCTCTCCAACTACAACCTGACCCTGGCGCAGATGGACGGCACGGTAGATCTCGTCGGAACGGCTTCCGACTGGCTCGACGCGTGGCCGAACTCCAAGAACGGCGCATTCCTGGAGCTGTCAGAGGATATGTTAAAGACCTATGCGCCGAAGACCTACGCGAGCGTTCCGGCGGAGAACTGGGAGCTGTGCAAGTATGACGGTGAGATCTACCTGATTCCTGAGGACAACTATGCACAGTGGACGAACCATGGATTTATCTATCGTCTCGACTGGGCAAAGGCTGCCGGTCTTGCGGACGGTGTCAAGTCATGGGAGGATCTGACAACATACTTCAAGTATGTGAAAGAGACCTATCCTGACATTATCCCCTGGGATTCCGACGGTACACAGTATGCACAGATGGCAGGCGGCTGGATCGCTTCCCATTCAAACTATGTACCTATTGATGGTATCAATTCAGCGGCTATGTGGGGCGGCACAAGGGATGATCTCTACACAGTGTACTCTCCGTATGTGACGGATACGGATTCTCTCGTAGAGTTCGCTAAGATGATGAAGGAGTGGGACGAGATCGGCGTATGGCAGACAGACGTTCTGAACAACACTTCATCGACAAACCGCGATGACTACAGGATTGGGAAGGTTGCGGCAGAGCAGCACCACACACAGACATGGACGGATCTGGTAAGCCACACACCGGCGAACACGATCTATGATGATGATCCCAATGCAGAGACAGGTTTCTTCTATTTTGGTCAGGAGACAGGCAATGTGACAGCGCTCTCGATCACACACGGCGCGATGGCGATCTCCGCAGGCAGCAAGAACCCTGAGAGAGCGTTGATGGTATATGACCTGCTGAGAAACGATCCGGAATGCTACAAGCTGTTCTGCTATGGTATCGAGGGTGTGTCTTATGAAGTGACAGACGACGGTCTGAGAACAACACCGGAAGGCTACAACCAGGATACAGACAATATCAACGGCACGACGAACTACTGGTGGGGACGTAACGATGACCTGGAGATCCTTGACGCGACACGCGACTGGGATAAGATCAACAAACTGTATGACGAGTATGACAAGTTAAAGATCGAGTATCCGTATGGTCAGTTCGTGGCAGAGGTTGATAATATCCGTTCACAGATCTCCAATATCAACGAGATCACCACGAACTACATGAAGCAGATCGCGTTCGGTAAGTACTCAGGAACGGCGGAGGATATCGTTGCAGAGTACCAGTCCGCATTGAAGGCAGCAGGCATCGATGAGGTTACAGCAGAGTTACAGAGACAGTTTGACGCGCTTTACAAATAAGCGACCTGCAGTGCCGGTTTAGAAATTTGGAGGGTATGACTACTGTCATACCCTTCTTTTTGTACACATGGGGACAAATCAGTTTGATATTGACGATGATTTTTGAAAGTGATATTATTTACCCAGAAAATGGTTTCTGGAAAGAAATGCATATAAATATGGGAGAAGGTGTACTATGGGACGATTTGAGATCAGGGATAATTTTTATTTAGACGGAAAACCATTTCGCGTGATATCTGGAAGTATCCATTATTTTCGTGTGGTGCCAGAGTATTGGCGGGACAGGCTGGAGAAATTGAAAGCGATGGGATGCAATACGGTGGAGACCTATATCGCGTGGAATGTCCATGAGCCGAAAAAGGGCGTGTTTGACTTTGACGGCGGGCATGACCTTGTGAAGTTTGTGCGGACAGCACAGGAGCTTGGGCTATATGTGATACTGCGTCCTTCTCCCTATATCTGCGCGGAGTGGGAGTTCGGCGGGCTGCCGGCATGGCTGCTGCAGGAGGACGGGATGCGTCTGCGGGCGTACCACGAGTCGTTCCTGCGGCATGTCAGAGAGTATTATGACAGGCTGTTTCCATTGATCACGCCGCTTCAGATCACGGAGGGCGGTCCGGTGATCCTGATGCAGGTTGAGAACGAATACGGGTATTACGGTGATGACACCCGCTATATGGAAACGATGCGTGACATGATGCTGGAGCGCGGCGTGACGGTGCCGCTCATCACCTCGGACGGTCCGTTTGAGGAGGCGCTTTCCTGCGGCTGCCTTGACGGGATCCATCCGACCGGAAATTTTGGTTCGCGCACGAAGGAGCGTTTCGGAGTGCTCGCACCGTATGCCAAGGGCGGCCCGCTGATGTGTGCGGAATTCTGGGTCGGCTGGTTTGACCACTGGGGAAACGGCGGCCATATGCATGGCAACCCGGAGAGCCCGCAGGATCTGGACGATATGCTGGACATGGGGCATGTTAATATCTATATGTTTGAGGGCGGAACGAACTTCGGCTTCATGAACGGATCGAACTACTACGACGAGCTGACGCCGGATGTGACTTCGTATGACTACGACGCGCTGCTCACGGAGGCAGGCGACTTTACAGAAAAATATGAACAGTTCCAGAAAGTGATCAGCAAGTATGCGCCGATCCCGAAGGTGGAGTTCACAACCGACATCCGGAAAAAGGCATACGGAAAACTGACGGCCGTGTCGCAAACGGGACTGCTGCAGAATCTCGGGAATCTGTCCGAACCGATCGTGGATAACTTTCCGGTCTGTATGGAAAAGTGTGGACAAAGCTATGGCTACATACTCTACCACTCGACCTTGAAGCACGAGCAGAATATCGAGCGGATCCGCCTGTGGGGGGCAAATGACCGTGCCAGCATCTTTGTGGAGGACAGGCGTGTCGCGAACCTGTACGACCGGGAGCTGGACGGCGAGTATGATGTGCTCGCCGGAAAAGTAAAAAAGGCGCAGGATGTGAATGCGGCGGCTGTCGACGGGGATGCGGAGAACCAGAATGAGCCGGTTACCTTTGCGCGGAATGCGTCGATCGACATTCTCATGGAGAATATGGGACGCGTCAATTTCGGCCCGCTGATGGAGCGTCAGCGGAAAGGGATCGCGGAGTGCGTTCAGATCAACGGCCATATCCATTACAACTGGACGATGTATCCGCTGCCGCTCGACAATGTTGACAGGCTGGATTTCGACAGGGACTGCACAGAAGGGCTTCCGGCATTCTACAAGTTTGAGCTGGAGGTGGACGAGGCGTGTGACACGTTCCTGGAGCTGGACGGCTGGGGGAAAGGCTGCGTATTCTTAAATGGATTCAACCTCGGCAGGTTCTGGGAGATCGGGCCGCAGAAGCGTCTGTATATACCGGCACCGCTGTTGAAGACCGGGAAAAACGAGATCATTGTGTTCGAGACCGAGGGGAAGGCAACGGGTGTGATCGAACTGAAGGACGAGCCGGATATCGGATAAAATGATATATAATGAATGCGAAGAAAAGGAAGCATGCGTACCCTTCACATGAGGAAGTGAAGGGTACGAGGGCAGCTCTGTATCAAAAAACGGTATAGCCCTTATTTATAAACCGCAGGGCTTCATCATCGTCTGTCTCTATTCCTATTGTCAGACCGTCATACCCCATATCCCGCAATTTGGCAAGCTTCTTATCGGTTTTAGAAGTAATATCTGTTATTCTTGCAAACGAGCCGATGGATTTAACGAATGGAAGATATTTACGGATCAGGTCTGCAATCGCAGTTAATTTGTCATAAGACAAGACAAAAGGGTTCGCTCCTGTCAAAAATACCCGGCGGGTATGCCCGCGGTTCCAACCTTTCATCGCTCTTTGAACCTCCCGCACATCACTCTCAATATCCTCCAGAGGGGACATTCTGAATTTGAACGGCAGATCATGATACAAGGTACAAAACTTGCGTTTATGATGCGAACAGCCTGCCGTTACCTCAAACAAAAGGGATGCCGCTTCATACGGCGGCCGCCAAATTGTTCCCGTGTAGTGCATAAAACCGCTCCTATCCTTATCCCTGCGCTGTTTTTTTGTGCATATAGGTATACCGCAGGATGTTTTCTGTTGTTTAAACTAATTATACTTTCGTACAATGATTTTACAAGTACTGTACTTTTTTATAGTACTTATATCCAGGCGGTACATTGATTTTTGAGAAAAAAGTGTGATATACTAATTCAGAAGGAGTGACAGAAATGAAAAAGAGTACATTGGCTGTTGAACGCTGTAAAACCGTTTCTACCATACAAAAATCCTGGGCGGTAAATGGAAGATTGAAACCATCTATTATATCGCCTTTCGGGATATACACCGCTTCGGGGAACTTCGCAGGCATATCGGCGACATTACGGAATCAAGCCTGACAAAGCAGCTCCGGGAACTGGAAGCCGACGGCTTCATTACCCGTTATGATTACAAAGAAGTACCTCCCCATGTGGAGTATAACCTTACTGAATTAGGCAAAAGCTTTATTCCCGTTTTGGAACACATAAAACAATGGGGAGATGAAAACCTTAGCGAAGAAACAAAGCACCCTGTCTGGCGGGCACATACATAGTGAGGACGTAATACTTATGGCTACAAACAGCATACGCTACATATACGATTCAAATATGGGCATGGAATTGATCTTCTGCGAGAATTCAACAATATCCTATCCCACACATAACCATGTTTCCGTGCTCACGATCGGCATTGTGTTAGATGGCTCTATTGTGCTGACTGCGAATCATAATGCACAGGTTTATGAAAAAGATCAGACCTTTATCATTTGCCCACATATGCCGCATAGTATTTTGGCACACAGCAGCTATACTTTGCTAAGTTTATGTATTGATAAAAATATTGCCGCGCAGTATTCTGCCGATAAGATCCGGCATAACATTATGGCGCTGTTAAGAAATGTTTCCAATACAGAAAGAATCAATCCGTACCGGATATCACGATTATCAGACTGCTTAAATTCATTTTCCGACTACACAGATTGGCGTTCTGAAAGCAGGGATCCATTGATCAATAACCTGAAAAAGCAGTTGGAATTATATCCCGAAGCTCAATTCAGTATTGAAGAAATGGCACAAAACGCATTGATCAGCAAATACCATTTTATCCGAAGCTTTAAGGCAGAAGTGGGTCTTACGCCGCATCAGTTTCAGCTTCAAAACCGTATCCGCAAGGCACAACGATTGATGCATAACGCCGAAACAATAACAGAAGTGGCTCTGACCACAGGTTTTTGCGATCAAAGCCACTTCATAAAGCAATTTAAAAAACAGGTAGGCTTGCCTCCGCTGACTTACAAATTATCTTCCCGGACAATAAAAACTGAGGAAATGAGTTAGCACAGCGCAGGCATAAATTTTGCGAACAGGTAAAGTCCATTTTCTCTTGCAATGACCTCGTGCGGCACTCCGACAGGAAAAATGGAAATTACGCCTGCTTCATAGGGCAGCTCCGCTCCATTGTTCACACAGATGCCTGCACCAGAAATAACCTCATGTGTCTCTAACTGCTTCTCGTGGATATGATTGCCGATCTTCTTATTAGGGGCTATCCTCACAAGATGGAAGCTGAACTGTCCATCTGTCTTTTCGGATGTGATGATATGTTTTAATTCCACACCCTCGAAAGCAGGATGTTTCGACCATGGAATAGCCTCAAAGGCTACTGTAGCATCTGGTAAAAGCAGTTTTCCCTTCTCGTTATATTTTTCAAGCAGATTTTTATGATCCATTCTCTACACTTCCTTTCAAATTTTTTGACAGTGTTCCTGCCTGCTAATATCATAACAATAAGCACAAAATATGAATTGTAAAAAATTGCGGAATGAAAAAATAGTTTATCTCAACTCAGCGGGTAATAATTTGCCGGAAAAAGGTGATTGATTCTTGTGGATTGCAGGGTGAAACGATATAATGAACCTATACGAAGAGGATGACAAATGACTGCAAAATGGAGGGATTAACAGGAAATGGAAAATAGAATGACGGCCGTTTCCGAACATATGTACAATCAGGCGGTATCGTGTGCATTGACAGTTTCTGAGGCGGTCGATTTTCTGAAAAGGGAGGCGAAGATGCGCACGCTTCGTGAGAAGCTGGAGAAGTTTTCACACGGGCAGGAGCTGAGGCCGATTCTGGTGCAGGGACTGATGCGGAACCATCCGGACGCAAAGAGGGATGCCGTGGAGCGGCGCGTGCGGGGATGGCTGAACAATCCTGAAAATCGTACACTGCGGCAAAGTGATGCGATCGAGCTGTGCTTTATTCTGGGACTGTCCGTGGAGGAGGCGGATGCTTTTGCCGCGCTCATTTCCGAGGAGGGACTGCACTGGAGAGATCCGGATGAGATCGTGTATATCTATGCACTGAAGCAGGGAATGGATTACGCTGAGGCGAAAAAATTAAATGATGAGATGAGAGAGATTCTTTCCGGGGTGACAGAATCGCGGACGCCTGCGGAGGACAGTTTTACACCCATCATCCGTGCGGAAGTCGCATCGATTGCCACGAGGGAGGGGCTTATCGATTATCTGACAGGGGCAGTGTCGAGGCTGGGGCGGTATCATAATAATGCATATAAGCTCTTTATGGAGATGATGGATGCGTTAGAGCATCCCGCGCTTTATGAGACGGAGGAGAGTGCCGGACTTTTTGAGCGGGAGAAACTGACGATCCGGGATGTGTTAAGGGAATATTTATTCGAGGAAAACGTGCTGTATGCCAAGGGGCTGGTGCGCGGCAGCAGGAAGAAGGAGGATTCGCCTTCCGAGGAAGGGAAGCTTGTTTTTACTGTGATTCAGGAGGAGGTAAGCAGATGCTGGCCGGATGAATCGACAATCTCAAAAATGAAGTCCAGGAAAACAGACGTGACGCGGAAGGTACTGATCCTGCTGTTTCTGGCGACAGATTCGGGGCCGGTCGATGAGGAGGACGAAGACACGGAATCTGCGCTGTCAAAGGAGGAGCGTTTTGAGCGGCTGTATCAGAGTCTGAACAATATGCTGCTCTTGTGCGGTTTTAAACCAATCGACCCGCGTTCACCTTTTGACTGGCTGATCTTGTACTGCATTTGCACCGGGGATATGTTTGATGTGGATAGCCGCATGAGAGATATCTTTAAAGAAATGTTTGGTGAGCGGCCGGAAAAGCAGGAGCAGAAGGCCGGTCAGGCGTAGTGCTGGTTCGGGGAAACAGATTGCAAGCCTTCAGGATCTTATGTGGTATGATGATCAGGAACTGTTCAGAAAGGAATAGGGCGTTTTGGTGGGTTTTTTCAGAAGACTGACATACCGAAGCTGTCAGATCGGATTTTGGAGGATGAGGTTCAGGGGATGGATGATAGGATCATTTTAGAGCGGGGAACAATGCTTTTGTTTCCAGGGATGGCATGTCAGATCGATTCCTTTGTGGGAAAGGGTTCCAATGCTATTGTATATATGGGGTCATATCCGGATGAACAGTCGGGGAATCTGCGGCACAGGGTTCTGGTTAAGGAGTTGTTTCCATTTGAAGAGCATGGACAGATCTACCGTGATGCTGCGGGAGATATATGTTGTGCGGCCGACGCCGCACCGACGATGGAGTTGCATCGGCTGAGTTTTCAACGGGGAAATGAGGTGCATCTGAAATTATTGGCCGAATCTCCGGAAGAGATCGGCGCAAATATCAATACGTTTTCGCTGCATCGGACGCTGTATTCTGTCCTTGGGTTTTCGGGTGGAAGGAGTCTCGACAGGGAATTGGAGAGAGCGGGGGCTTCTGCGGTCCTGCTGTCTGTCCATGTACATCGGATGCTGGGCATACTGGATGTACTGGAGACATTTCACCGATCCGGGTTTCTGCATCTGGATATCAGTCCTGACAATATTCTTCTGATCGGTGACGGACGCAGGGAGCGCATCACGCTGATCGATTACAACAGTGTGCATACGCTCCAGGAGATCAGGCAGGGGGAGGCGGTGTATTACAGTCTCAAGGATGGGTATACCGCCCAGGAGGTACGCGCTGGGAATCTTGCCGAGATCGGGTATCCGGCGGATCTGTATTCCCTGACTGCCGTGTTCTATCGGATGCTGTCAGGGCAAAATCTGTCTATCCTGCAGACTGTCCGCGGGCAGGTTTCGGATGTCGCGGACATACCTTGTCTTGACACCATGCCGGACACGGTCCGCAGCATGGTCCGGAAAATACTAAAGCGCGGTCTTGCCGTTCTGGTATCGAAGAGGTATCAGACGGTGGAACAGATGCGGACAGACCTGAATGAATTGCAGGATCGTATTGAGGGAAAGGGAATCACGCACCCCGCGCTGTGGGAGACGGGGCGCACGAATATCCTTCGGGTGATCCGCCAGAATCCTGCTCTGGAATATATCAGACAGGAGGAAAAGCTGTACCCGGTTTTGGGGGAGACAGACTATGGGGAGACCATCACTCTTGATACACTGATGCAGCGGGTAGTGTCCCCTGGGGGAAGCTGTGTGTTTCTTCTGGGGAGCGGCGGTGCGGGAAAGACAACAGCATTGATGCGGGCGGCTTATCTGCAGCCGTCGAAATACAGCGGCGTGGATCCTGCATTTGCCTATCTGCCGCTGTACGGCTATACAAGGGGAATGGGTTCCTACATAAAGGATCTGATCCTGCAGGGACTCCGTTTTAAGTCCGGGACAGAAAGTATAGAGATGGCAAGGCATGAACTGATCCAGCTGTTGTCTGCGCCTATGTACACAAGGAAAGGAGAGCGGCCGAAACTGATCCTTCTTCTGGATGGGTTGAATGAAATTCGTGCAGACGCGGGGGAGCTTTTGCGTGAAATAACAGAATTGTCAGCAATGCCGGGCGTCCGCGTCCTCCTGTCGGGACGGAGTGACGTGGAGGAGGTACCATTTCCGCGCATAAGGCTAAGGCCGCTCGAGCAGTCGGAGGTCATGAAGATCCTTGGGGAAAACGGCGTGCTGGCGCCGGAGCGGGATGAGATCAGGGAGCTGCTGCGCTCTCCCATGATGTTATCCATATATGTCACGACCGTGTTGAATCAGGAGCGGCAGGATGCCTTCCAGTCGCAGGAACAGCTCATGGAAAAATATCTGGCAGCCATGTGTTCCAGGGCAGTCAGGGAGATGCCGGAAGATGAAAGAGAACGCTGGCAGATCGAGGCGGCGCTTTGCTATGTCCTTCCGGAACTTGCGAAGCTGATTCGGACGAAGAACCGTGCGGTATCTGATCAGGATATGCTGCCGGCTCTGGAAAAAAGCTATCGCCGTATGAGGACGAGGGAGATGACGAAGATATTTCCGGAGTGGATCGGGCATATAGCGGATATCCGCGGTGAAACGACGGAGGCAGAGGCGTGGTATGGGCTGATGGTGCATGGCATTCTCTGGCGGAAGCTGGGACTGATTGTGCGTGACGAGCAGGGGAAGTACAGGATTGTCCATCAGCTGATCGAGGATTATCTGGTCGGGGTGCAGAGGGCATTTGACAGGAAGTTTGTCCTGTATGCGCGCACGAAAATGTTTCTGGCGGCGATGCTCTGTGCGGTCTGCATGGCTGGTCTGTATCGGTGGGTATATCTACCGTATCTGGCGCCTGCGCAGGAGGAAGTGAAGACGCACTATGACCAGTCTGTTTCGGAAAATGTGCTGTCCGCGGCATTTTCTGCGTATGTCAGCTGCGCAGACCAATATGAACAGTTTTCGGAACTGCTTGAATGCATGCAGGAGCTGCCGGACAGTGCGGAGGACTATGACCGAATGGTATATAAGTGTAGAAACACACTGGAGACAAAAAGTGCGGTCAGACCGGGACAGGCAGCGGGATATCTGGAGCTGCTCTATCAGACCGGCGATGTGATGCCGTGGTCAGAACAGCCGCTTGCGGAGGAGGCTTACCTGGCGCTGACGGCTCTGCCTGCGGAACGTGCAAAGGCATATGCGGTCTATCTGGATGTTCTGACCCAGGCGCAGGAGGACAGCAGGGCATGGGAATTTTTGGATGGGGATGCGTATGTGGAAAGCTTGAAGGAGCTCCTGGATGCAGATGCCAGAGTACTCGGAAAGTATTATAACATGGTGGTCGCGCCGGAACTGACAGCCATGGAGCAGAGCGCGTCCACCGAGGAACAGCAGTCTTATGTGCGTTACATGAAAACGTATGCCATGGCTGCCAGACAGCATGAGATGACAAGGGAAGCCGTGGAGGACATGGAGATCTATAAAGCGGGTCAGACAGCTGCGCTGATGCAATGCAGACAGAATGGGCTGATGTCGGCGTTTGACCGTACAGATTTGCAAAATGGTGGTGAAAAACAGTAACTGATATTTGCGGAGGGATAAAAGTGATCAGACAGGATAAGAAATGTGTATGTATATGGATGGCGGTGGGATTGTCAGTTCTGCAGATCGCAGGGTGCGGGGCGTCGCCGGACAATTCCTTGGAGGAACAGGCGGTTCAGCATCTGCTGACAGTATGGTCTGACCATCTGGCTGTCCTGGAAAAGATGTATGCCAGCGAGGTGTGGGCAATGGATTATGTCGATGCTTATCTGGAGAGCGGTGACTGGAACGATCTTGCCAAAGCGAGGACGGCGTGTATTGCATCAGCCCGTTATCTGTCGGAGCTTTCCATGACGGAGGATGATCTGCCGGAGGAGGAATATCTCATTTTGGCAGAGATGGGAATCGATACAGGCTATCAGTCTGTAGAATTTGCATCTGTGCCGGTTTTTGTGGATGAGGCGCACAATGTCATTCGAAATCAGCTTCTGGAGCGGTTGGAGAATGATATTTATTTTGAGAACTCCATAGAGGCTCTGAGGGAACGGATATCTGCGGAGAGGGAATCGACCTCTGTCATGTGTCAGTATATCTGCACTGAGACCAATTACCTTTTGCTTACGCTGGGAGATGATGCGGTCTCGGAACTATACTGGTCTGCTATGAAAGAAAACTATCCTGCGCTGTCATCCGGACAGGCGCAATGGTGTGCAGAAGCGGCAGAACTGGAAGCGGCGGCAGATGCGTGTATGGATCGATATGAGGATATCATTTTACGGCAGACGGACTTTGTCTCCGGGGCAAAATCGGAACTGTTCAATATGAAACAGATCGTCGAGGATGAGGATCTGGAGGCGCTTGCGGCATCTGCGCACACAATGGTGAATGTACCGGACTTGCTGCCTTATCCCGAATGGTATGATCCGCAGACCTCAGGGTATCTCAGTGTTGTCATTGAAGAGGACGGCAGTGTCACGTACCCGGAGTCGGGAGACGATCTGGGGGATGGACAGTATGGAGTGTATATACAGTCTGAGGGTGTGACCGAGGGGGACATTGTTAAGTACATCAATACTGCAAGAGATTATGCACTTGATGTATGGAGGGCAGAGGACAGCGCGTCGTGGTATATTCTCATGCCGGATTACAATGTGAAGATAGACTGTGAGGAGGATGCGGCAACGGTATTATTTAACGGGGAGGATATCACTTTCGCACCGGTCTGGTATATTTTAAAATAAATGGAATAGGGAGCTGATCAAAAAAACGCCCTGCAGCGCGCTGCGGGGCGTTTTTTTTGTGCACACAAGAGGCGTTCATTTCCTGTGTGATCTCAGAAGAAATGACGAAAAAACGTTGAATATAATACGAAAAGTCGATATAATGAAATTAATTAAGCGGAGGGAAGACTTTTCCTGACCGCCGTGCGCCGCACTAGCGGCATATTTCCTCTGCACGGGGCTGTGCATAAAAAGGGATCTGCCATACAGCAGATCCTCTGGGGAAACAAATTGCAAAATATAAAAATCCATTTTGTTATAGTGATGATGTGCAGGGCGGGCGGCGTCAGATGTCCCCTTTCAGTCCTTTCATATACGCGATGGCCAGCTGTTTCTTTTCGTCAGGGAGCGCATTAAACAAGGAGATGCATTCGATCTGCCCATCAGACATAAAGCGCAGGTCGCGCCCGGGATCAAAGAAGTCCGCAAAGGAGATCCCGAAGCCGGAGCAGATCTTTGCCAAGGTAGTCAGCGAAGGCAGATTGGTACTGTTTAAAAGCGTGCTGAGCGTAGAGTAGGGAAGATCGGATGATTTGGCCAGCTGATAGTAAGACCAGTTTCTCTCTGCACACAGTTCTTTGATGCGTTCAATGGGATTGATGTCAGTCATAGTGTCATTGCCTCCGTAGTGTATTTACGTATTATTATAGCCGAAAAAGTATATTAATAAAAGTGACTGTTAATCGAAACATACATATCGGAAATACATCATAATGAAATGTAGTGCATATGCGATCACGAAGAAAATACGATTCAAAGAGCATACTCGGAGTATGGTTGGGAGTGCATCAGCACAGACAGGCTGTGGCGTACCTGTGCTGATGCGGAAAGGTGTGTGGTTATGGAAGAGAATGTAAAAAAGTTACTGATCCAGGCATTCGAAAACGATGCGGCTGCGTGGCGGCAGCTGGCGCTGCTTTTGACGGTGCAGGAGAGTGACGTCGATGCAGAGCTGTGCCGTATCTTTTTAAATAAGGCGATCGAGCTCGGGGATGAGGAAAGCTTTTTTGTGTATCATCAGTTGTTTTCGGCGGGAAACATACCAGTGGATGATGCGTCGTACAGGGCGATGCTGGCGGATTATATGAAGATGGATGACCGGCGGGGGAGGGAGAGGCTGAGGAGGTATTTGCGGCAGAACAGGGATTAGAATATTTATAGCAGTGTGGTGGATAGATAGAACGGGGAATCTGTATCAAATAACTGAAATGGACGTCGTCGTGAGCAAATACGATGAAATAAGTTACAGGTGTATACGAAAGAGAGGAATATGTTATGGCGGATAATGATATGATGACAGAGGCAGTATGGAAAAAAATCAGAGTCGTGATGGGATGGGATATTGGTGACGGGGATTCGGTTGCTTTTATTAAACTTGTCGCAGAGAAGAACAGAAAGGTAGAGTCTTTGTCCCTCCATAAAAGCCGTTACATACCAGTTGAAAAATCGGCGGTTGCCAAAAACAGTAACGGAATGATCACGATAGGGAGCGACGCAGCTCGGCAAAAGGAGTTTATCATTAACTTTAAGCGTTCTCCTGAAAATTGGAATAAGACGTCATTTATGGGGATAACATATCGGCAGCATATGTTTGACTATATTAGGGGTGTGTCGGAAGCGATATTACAGAATAGTGCAAACCGTGATGGGATTATGAAAAATGTTATTGTGCATGATAGTAGGGGATATATGCACTGGAAAAAAGATGAGGTATTGCTGGTTGTTGGCTGTCCGGCATCGGTCATATGGAAAGGGGAAAAGATGCGGAAACAGTATGAGCAGTTGATTTCAGAGGCCACTGGCATCTTGAATGTTATTGTGACAGAGGAATCGCGTGCGGCGGTCTTCTCACTGTTTGATATTGACAGTCTCCGTAAGAAAATAGATCTGCAATCCGGCGTACTGGTATTGGATTTTGGTTCTTCAACAGCGGACGCCACCTATATCCTGCCAGGAAAGAAAGCCATCAATATCAGTTGGGAATTGGGAGCCGCACAGGTGGAAAATGCTATGCTGCGATACATTTTGCAGAGTAATAAAGCAAGAAAATCATTTTCAAATCTGGCAAAAATATACGGAAAAACTGGGGTTATTGTTGGAAACGATTGTAATCAGGCAATTTTCCAATTGAGGCAGGATAAAGAAGATTACTTTGATGGAAAATTAGGGGAAAATGCGGCGGTAAAAAGTGTTGCTATTCCCATTATGGATGAGGACGGCGATAGGCTTTTCGATGAGGACGGTGAGCCTGCTGAGTCGATTGATATAAAATATAACATTACGAATGAAATGATACGGTATGCTCTGGAGGAATATGAGTTTGATGTCAGGAAAAATGGTCAGATTGTAAACCGCAGTACCTGGAAGAAAAACTGTCAGCAGTTTCTGGAAGATGTGAAACAGGTGCTTGAACGGGACAGGATGTCAGTGCAGACGGTTGTCGTTACAGGAGGCGGCAGTCAGATGCCTTTTATCGTTGAACTGTGCAGCAAAGCATTTCCAGAAAAGGTTGTTCCTTCCGATACGCCGTCACATAGTGTAGTAAGAGGTCTTGTCACAATTGCATATAATGAAGTGCAGGCTCCGGAGATACGTAATAAAGTAATGAGTGATATTAAATCCGCTGCTGAAGTGAATATAGATGCAATGATCGAGAGGATTGCATCTAAGCTTTCGAGTGAAGCTTATGATTCTGCAGTTTCTGCGGTGGATGGATTGACATCTTACTGTGGAGAGTATGATGAATGGTGGGAAAAAATAACGCGTCATTTTGATCCAGAGTCGAATGTAGGGGAGATTACCCAGGCAGTGAAGAAAGCAATTACTTCTTCCCTAAACCAAAATGTAAAGAATCAGATTGATAATAGCATGAAAACATGGATAGGTGACGATAATGCGGCTATTGTACGCTGTATTAATGAGGCATCACAGCAGCTTTATGCCGATCAGGCAATAAGTGGTATGATTCGGATTACTCAAGTGGATGTAGAGATGCTTAGCAAGAAAGTATCCATACCGAATATTTCCATGCCGGATGTGGCGAAAGATGCTAATTTTATTGGAACAATTGTGGGATATATTCTGAGCGTAGTGCTCTTTGTTGTTCTGGCGTTCATTGCTGCAATTATCCCGGGAATCGGACCAATTTTTACTGTTGTTGTAGGTTCAATTGGTTCTGCTGCTCTGATCGAGAAATTAAAGGAATGGGAAAGCTGCCCTATTACGGGTGGTGCTATTCTCAAAGCGGTCAAAAAGATGAAAGAAAACAAAAATCAGAAAATGGAAGAAATTAAGGGACCGGTACGCAAGGCTCTGCGGGAAGCCTTTACAAAGCCGGATGCTTACGGTAAGGATTTTGAAAAACATTATACGGTTCTAATGGAAACTGCAGGGAAGGCATTTGATAAGATTTTGCTGAAAGCGGAAGAGGATCAATAAGAAGATAAAGATTGACGTAGAGTGATGTTTACGAGGAGGGGTATTATGCATGTAAAGGCAGGATCGAAAGACATTAGTAATGTAATCGTTGCTATTGAGGAACAACTGCGGCTCAGTTTTGGCAGGAAACAGCCGGAAATGGTGTACTATGCGCCGCCGTTTGGGGGGAAGTTTCAGGAAATCTTTCAGGAATCGGGAAAAGATAACAATCTGGAACTGCAAAGGTATGTAGATGAGCTGTTGGAGAAATCCGGGCCAAAGCGCCCCTCGGGTAAGGTCGATACAAAATGTTTTTATGAAAATATCTGCATCAGCGCGGCAACCTGGTCAAACTTTACAAACGGCAGGTTCAGTCAGGAGACGATATTGAAGATTATTGCCGGACTGGAGTGCAGTATGACGGAGGCGGAACATGTCCTGCGGCTGGCAGGAATGTGTCTGACAAATTCCAGGCGGGACAGGCTGGTGAAAGCCGCTATCTTAAGCGGACATAACAACCCGCAGGATATGTATACAATTCTGGACTATTATTCGAGACAATATCCAGGTGAAGTAAAGAATTATTTTAAGGATGATAAATCCTAGGCAGTTGCAAATATTTTCAGAATTATAAAAAATATTTTAGGTTTTCTGATGTAATATGGGTATATCAAATAAAATGGAGGTTTGTATGGGAACTGGCGGTTTTGTGGGAAAAGTCAAAAATAAAGTGGGAATAGGAAACAAAACATCACTGGAGGAGAGAGATATTTTGATGCGAGATTGCGTGAAAATGGAGAATGAGTTGAATGCAAGGACAGGAAATCTAAAAGAAGAACAAATTGGACTCCCCGTGAAAGATTCCCTTTTGGATAAGAAACATGAGAATGACGAAAAGTTTAGGGAGATTATAGGCAAGGAGGCAGAACAAAAGAAAGACCAGGCGGTATGGAAGGCGTATTCCAGGCGTGGAGGAATCAGCGACACTCTGGCAGATATCAAGCGGGCTGTCGAGCATCCTGCGGCAAATGCATTTGAGTTTGACGAAGAGGAAGGGATGTACATCATATTTATAACAATTAACAATACATATATAAGCAGGCTGACGAATTTGTGCCGCGAAATGTGTGATGAGTATGAGCAAATTGAAAAGAGAAAAATGGAAGACAGCGAATTGCAGAAGGAACAAGAAGAGCTGCTTAATATCTATGACAATCTAGAATCTATAAATAAAGAACTAAATTCCGAATATAAAGGACTATCGGAAACCTATGGTAAACTGTGTTCTAAAATTGATGAATTATATAGATCCCCATCGAAAAATGATTTAGGTACTGACGGGTGGCGACAGAAGAAAGAAAAACTTGAAGGACTGGAATCTAGTTTGAGTTCTCATGAAAAGAAAAGAGAGTATTACAAAATTGCTGTTAATGACTATAAAAAAAGGTTGATGCTTTTGGCAGAAGAGTGTGATCGGCAGTGTTTTTATGAATCCAAGTTTGATGTGGAGAAGGGGTTGTATCAGGAATTGAAAGAGCTTGAGGGATATTTTGATGAGAATTGTCGATTTTATAGGCTTATTGTATCACCGAAAGTAGAAGAATTAGAGGAATACATGAGGAAGGCGCATGAATTTTGTGAATGGATTTCAGACATGATGGATCAGTATCCGTTGTAAGGGAATGGTAAAAAATATAGAATACGAAAGAGAGGAATCTACTATGTCAGACAATTCTATTAACGGAAAAAAAATTAAGGCGGTGATGGGTTGGGATATCGGTGATGGGGATTCGGTTGCTTTTATCAAGTTGCTCACAGAGAAAGATAGCAAGCCAGTATCATTGTACCTTCATAAAAGCCGCGACCAACAGGTCGAACCATCGGCGGTTGCCAAAAGCAAGAGCGGAGTAATTACGATTGGAAAGGACGCAGGGGAAAAGCGAGAGTTTGTCATCAACTTTAAACGTTCTCCTAGAAATTGGGACAGTACATCCTCATTGGGAGTACCATGTCGACAGCACATGTCTGACTATATCAGGGGCGTGTCGGAAAACATACTGCAGAACAGCTCAAACCGTAGTGGCAGTATGAGGCAGGTAATTATGCAGGACAGTAAGGGCGATATGCACTGGAAGAAGGATGGCTAGGCGCTGCAAAGGTCGAAGAAGCTATGCTGGAATACATTTTGAAAGGGGATAAAACAAGAAGAATATTTGCTGATCAGGCAGAAAATTGTGGTAAAAATCAAATTTATAGGGGACACGATCAAAATCATGCAATCTTTCAAGTAAGAGAAAGTAAAGAGGCGTACTTTGACGGAAAATTAGGAGAGGATTCGAGATCAAAAAGGGTCGAGATTTCTATTATAGATGAGGATGGCGACTGTTTGATTGACAAGAATGGTGATTCTGTTGAATCGCTTGATATACCATATACAGTAACAGAAGCAATGATGCATTATGCATTGGATGAATACGAATTTTCTGTCAATAAGGACGGTAATCCTGTAAACCGAGGCACATGGAAAGAGAACTGCAGACAGTTTCTGAACGATGTGAAGCAGACGATTGAACGGGAAAAGTTACCCCTGCATACAGTTGTAGTTACAGGCGGCGGCAGCCAAATGACGGATGTTGTTGGTGATCTGTGCAACAAAGCATTTCCGGGGAAGGTCATCCCCTCCGATACACCATCACACAGCGTGGTCAAAGGCTTGGTGACAATTGCCTATAATGAAGTATATGCCCCTGAGGTACGAGACAAAGCAATGGGTGATATTCGATCCGCGGCCGAGAAAAATATTAATGATATGATTGACGAGATTGCTAAGACCCTTTCGGAGAAATCCTATGACAAGACGATTGATGCGATGAAAGCATTGGCAAAAGAGCATGGATACGCTGATACCGATGGATTTTGGAAAAAGATACCATTTGATTCAAATGTGGGAGAGGTTACCCGGACAGTGAATAAAGCGATTGCTGATTCCTTAGATCAAAATAATGTAAAGAATCAGATTGATAACAGTACAAAGCGTTGGCAGAATAAGGATACTGGGGCAATCGTTAAATGCATTAATGATGCGTCGCAGCAGCTATACGCAGATCAGGTAATGGGCGGAATGATTCAGATCAGTCAGGCGGATGTAGAAACGCTCGCAAAGAAAGTGGTCCTTTCGGATATTACCATGCCAAGGGTGGTGACAGATGCCAATTTGATTGGTTCAGTGGTTGGATCTGTTTTGGGTGTGGTGTTCTTTGTTGTTTTGACTGTCATTGCTCTTTTTGTTCCGGTAATTGGACCCATTTTGGCTTTATTAGGGGTTGCGGCTGCCGATGTTTTGTATGACAAGCTAATGGCATACGAGAAGATGCCCGTTAATGGTACCTCTATTTACAACGCCGCCAAGAAGATGGAAAAGGATAAAGAAAAGAAAATAGCAGAAATCAGAGAAAAGATCCGCGAGCCTCTTCGCGAGACTTTCACAAAGCCGGATGTCTATGGAGACAATTTTGAGAAATATTATAGGATGCTGGAGGCAATCGCAGAGAAGGCTTTTGACCAGATCCTGCTGAAAGCGGAGGATGACCAGTAGAAAATAGAGTGGTAGGAATAGGAAAGGAGACGTACAGATGGCGGAATATGTAAAACAGAGCAGGGAATACGATATGAGGATCGCATCCGGCGCGGCGGCGCGCGAAAAAGACCGGGCAATCTGGAAATCATACTCAAAACGCGGGGGCATCCATGATGCCCTGCAGGATTTCTGCAGGGCGGTAAGGCGCCCTTCCGCAAATGCGTTTGACTATGATGAAGAAGACAGGACTTATATGATCTGCATCACCCTGTATAACACGATCTGGATGCAGATGGATCAGGAAATAGCGAAACTTGATCAAAATCTTGCGGCGATAGAGGCGCAGAAACAAAATTACGTCCCGGCCACGCGCACAAGGACATACACAAAAGTAAGAAAAGCGCCCGGAAGCAAAAAGCCGCAGCCGGACAGGAATACCAATGGAATTTTATGTTTTTTCAAAGCATTGGATCAAAAAATGATACATTTTAAGCCGTATGCAGCGCTTCGCAGGGCAATAATAACGCTGGATAAAGTCATGGTGCGTTTTAAGCCATATGCGGCAGTCCGCAGTGCGATAGCAGGCCTGTTTTCATCTCCGGGGACGGATACGGCGGCACCGGTGATGGAGCGGTACGAGTGTACGGAGACCGTGTATGAGGAGGGCGAAGTGGAGCTGGCCTCATACCAGAGTGTCCATTCCCGGCTTTTGGATATCCTTCGGGATATCGCTGCGGATATAGGGAAGCATCTGCCGCTGATCCAGGGGGAGGACCAGCAGGCGTTGAGGCAGTATCAACAGGAAGCGCAGCGGATATGCAGCAGTATTGAGGAGAAGGTATTCTCGCGGCAGGAGTGGGTGCTGTAATACAAAAACATAAGAAAGTGAGGCGGTGGTTATGTCGGAAATTCTTCAGATGAAGTCCGTTCCCATCCTTAACAGTACAGATCTGTATCAATATTTTGACGTTCTTGACATGCTCCGCAGCCGGGAGGCATTTGCGCGCTTTGCAGACGGGCATTTCCGGTGGAGCATGAGCATCAATCTGCATCATCTGGATGTCATATTGGCGATGACAGATGCGGATAAGAAATTCCAGATGAAGAGTGCGGATGATTATTGGGCTTTTCAGGGAGAATGGAGCGGAAAATTGTTTGAATCCACTGATCAGTACAGGAAGTTGCCGGAGTATGAGAAACAGGCAGAAACAGCAGCTTTGATCTATCAGAAATACGTTCCGGTGCTGAAGGAAAATGACAGTAAGATGCTTATGCTGGTGACGGCGGGCGTCCTGCTTGCCGGAAAAGACGAACATTGTCTGGCAGGAATCAGTGCGGAGCAATTGAAAAGTGCTTACGACCGGGCAGCGCATTTTTCAGATGACGCCGGCGGCAAGGATGGAGCTGTCATAGATATCCATCTGGGAAGCGGACACAATTCAGTCTTGCTTCCTGCATTTCATGGTGTGTACAGGATCCATATGGATCCTGCGCTGCAGCCGTCCAGAGAAAAGCGGATGCAGACATATATGATCAAAGCGGAGGCGGATGTGGATCTGGAGTGTGTAGACAGCGGAACAGGTGATGTGAGGCGGCGCAGGATTTTAGCGGGAGAACAGATTTATGCACTTGGTATAGACGGGATCATCAGCCGCATTCTTCCGAACCGTGTCGTCAATGGAGAGAATGAAATGGTCCGCAAAGCCGATGGCATTTATCTGAATGACAGTAGATGCTTCGCCATACCGGACGGCGTCTCATCTTTTGCCGTCGGCAGGGAACGCGGCGTTTCGCAATATATTTATGTGAAGGATGGTCATATCCACTATGGCAATTATGACAATCTGGAAGGAAAACAGAAGGTATCGGAAGAGATCGCGGTGATCTCCGAGGTTCGGATAGACGGCAGCGAGGTCACGGTGCTGCGCAACGATGGAAAAGTATGGGACGGGAGGCAGTTCTCCTGAGAGGGGATGGAAAAATGGAGAAAAAGTTTGTCATAGATTCGATTATTGAACAGATCCGCAACGGTATCATCCTGCGCAGACCGGTGATCTATCTGCAGACGACAGAGCTGGAGATCGTGAGGCGGGTGTTAAATTCGGACCAGGTGGTCGTGCGCATGGCAAGGTATCCGGCAGATACGATGGTTCCGTTCGCGAAAGTGTACGGAGACGGTTCCAGCGGTTATCATGACGTGCTGATAGACCAAAGGATCATCAATATGGAGTGCTGTACCTGCAGGGAATTGTCAGAAAAAATAGAGGGCGGCTGCGGAAATGACGGGTGTTATGGACGGTTTCTCCTGAAGGGAAATAAGAAGGTCAATATGAATTATATCCTGCCGTCGCTGCTGGCTGTCCATATCAGGAAGGATGCCAGGCCAGATAACAATGCGTCCGTGTTTGACGCGCTGTATCCGTTTGTGGACCGCTACCAGCAGGAGGAGGATGACAGCGGAGCTATCCGCTCGTCTGTGGTGCTGCTGCATGGAGAGCAGGTGGATCTTCCTGCGTGGCTGATGCCGTACTGCTATATCGTGGAAGAACCATATCCGGAGCGGGAGGAGATTGCCGCCATCATTGCCAGGAAAACCGGGCAGTCCAACTGCGGGAAACTGTCGAAGGACAGTATCGAGTCCTACGTATCCGGGTTTCTCGGCAATACGCTGGTACAGGTGGAAAATACAGTAAATTATCTGCTGAATCTGCCGGAGGATCCGCTTACCAAAAGCCCGACGATCCAGAATGAATCAAAAGTCCAGAAAGTACTGGCAGCTTTAAAGGAACAGAATGTAAAAAGCATCGGCCTGCTTGAAATGCAGAAAATCAATGAGAAGGAAGAGCTGGGAGGAATGAGAGTATTCTGTGACTGGCTGAGGGATAACAAGAAAAGCATACCGCGGGCGGATTATGTTTTTCGCAGGACGGGGGCGGCCGGACACAAGGGCGTTCTCATGTGCGGGATTCCCGGGTGCGGGAAGTCGGCCGCAGTCAACCTGCTGGCAAAAGAACTGCGTCTCCCTGTGCTCAAGATGGACATAGGGCGGCTCATGGGAGGAATTGTGGGGGAGTCAGAGCACAACATGCATCTCGCCCTCCGGCTTGCGGAAGCGATGTCACCGTGCATTCTGTATATTGATGAGATCGAAAAAGGTTTTAGCGGAAGCGGCGGCAGGAGTGAGGATAGCAGCGGGGTCACGAAGCGGATGTTCGGAATCCTCTTAAGCTGGATGCAGGACTGCACGAAGCCGGTGTATATCTTTGCCACGGCCAACAGTCTGTCAGGCATTCCCAAGGAGTTTTTCCGCAGCGGGCGGTTCGATTCCCATTTTGCGCTGTATATGCCCACCTATGCGGAATGCATTGACATCTTCAAGAAAAGAATGAAAAAAGCAGCGGACACGGTGCTTGGATATGATAAGACCAGAGAACTTTTTCTTCCCCAGTGTTACGACGATGACGAACTGAGCAAGGTGATCAATCATCTGCTGTATGAGGAAAACGGGCAGAAGCGGGGACGATTTATTACAGGGGCGGATATCACCAAGCTGGTCAATATGGCGCTCAGGAAGTTTGCCGACAAGAAAGGGGCGATCGGTTGTGCGGAGTGGGTTGGTGCCCTGCAAAGCGCTGCGGATGAGACGACTGTATATGGGGACGGGAACGAGAATCTGGACAGCATTGCCATATGTTATCTGCGGATGATGCGGCTGGGATTCAAGCCGGCTTCTGAGGGATGTCTGTTCCAGCCGGAGGATTATTCCGTTGTCTACGGAGAGGATGGGATCAGACCTTCTGTTGCGGAGAGAAAGAATTTTGAGACGGACTATGACAGTGTGCTCTACTGTGTCATCCGCAGTAAGATGCTGTTTCTGGCAGCCAGGATGGAAGAGAACGCTGTCTCAGATCTGATCGGATAATTTTTATATTTTTAAAGATATTGAAAGATTTATGGATGGCGGGGAGTAAAATGAGGGTGTAACAGAGAACAACAGAGAAAAAAACCAGGAGGGAACACTATGGAAGCATTAAGCAAAGATAAGATTGAGAAACTCAGGAAAGACTGCGCGGGATTACTCCGGAAAGACGAGGCGGGATGCGACACCCGGACGATCCTGAAAAATATGTACTGCGAATTTTATCCGGGCAAGACAGAGGACATCGGTTATCTGATGGGAGACAAGGTGCTCGGATATGTGCGGGAATATGAGCGGGTGGTGCGGCAGGCCAGTCTCTTTTGAACATCTGACGCAGGCGGCCAACTCTGGCGTT
>VSNO01000053.1 GCA_009774375.1 Lachnospiraceae bacterium | reverse complement strand
AAGAATGGAGGACTAGCATGAACACAAAAAAAATCTTCTCAGTGTTGTTAACCGCAACAATGGTGGCGGCGATGTTTACCGGATGCGGCGGCGGAGAGAGTGACACGACGTCGGCTGACACAAATACGGGCGCCAATACGCCGGCTGAGAGTGGCAGCGATGCGGCAAAATCAGGAGAAATTAAGGAGTTTACTGCATTTTTTGCAGTTCCTGGCAGTGAGAAAAATGATGACAATGAGATCCAGCAGATGATTGCAGAGAAGACAGGGGCGAGGGTGAAGGAGACCTGGCTGACAGGACAGAGCGCGCAGGAGGCGATCGGAACACTGATTGCGGGCGGAGAGTATCCTGATTTTATTGATGGCGGAGATGGTGCGAAGCAGCTCTATGACGCGGGTGCACTCGTACCTCTTGACGACTATATTGACAAGTATCCGAATATCAAGGAGTTTCTGACGGAGGAACAGTGGGACAGACTGAGACAGGATGACGGGCATATCTACTGGATACAGCAGTTTGGCAATATCCATGGGGAAGAGAAAGCGACAGTACATAACGACGAGGCATTCTGGATCCAGACAAGGGTACTCGAGTGGGCAGGATATCCTGAAGTACATACAATGGATCAGTATTTTGACCTGATCGAAAGTTACAATGAAGCAAATCCCACAATGGAGGATGGAACGGCAAATATTCCGTATACGATCCTGTGTGAGGACTGGCGTTACTTCTGCCTTGAGAACGCGCCGCAGTTTCTCGATGGATACCCAAATGATGGAAGCTGTATCGTTGATCCCGACACATTGACGATCATTGATTACAATACGACGCCGACGGCCAAGAGATATTTCCAGAAGCTGAATGAAGAGTTTCAGAAAGGGATTGTCGATCCGGAGTCTTTCACGCAGACTTATGATGAGTATATTGCAAAGCTGTCCACAGGACGTGTGCTGGGTATGATCGACCAGTGGTGGGATTTTGCATATACGGCAAATGACGCGTTGAAACAGCAGGGGCTTGACCTGAAGGGATGCAACTATGTTCCGCTTCCGATCACGATTGACGAGGGCATCAAGAATCAGTGGCATAACTCCGGCGGGGTGCTGAATGTTTCCAGCGGACTTTCTGTCACGACAAGCTGCAAGGATGTCGAGGGCGCATTACAGTTTGTCAATGACCTTCTTGACCAGGAGATTCATGACCTCCGCTATTGGGGTGTGCAGGGCGTAGATTATGAGGTTGATGAGAACGGCGAATTTTACCGCACAGAGGAAATGAGAATGCAGGTTGCCAATACGGCATATAAGGCTTCCCATCTTTGTGATTACTCTTATTTCCCGAACTACAAAGGTACCAGCAGGGATGGAATCAATGCGATGTGGCCGCAGGATCAGCCGAAAGAATTTTATGATAGTCTGAGCGAAAATGTTCAGAAGTGCTTTGAGGCATATGGCGCCGAAACATATGTGGATATGCTGGGTACGAGTGAAGCTCCTGGTCCATGGTATCCGATGTACTCCTATTCGAGTAATATGACAACGGAAACAGAGGGCGGCACGGCATGGCTTAAAATGGGTGAGATCAAGCACGAATGGCTTCCTAAGGTAGTTATGGCAAGTGACTTTGAAGGAGCCTGGGAAGAATACCTGGAAGTTTACAATGGCTGCAACCCGCAGGCATTTATCGACGAGATGCAGGTGGAGCTTGACCGCAGGATGGAAGAAGCGGCAAAATACAACTAAATAGAATGTGAAACAACCAGATCAGACAGGGCGGACATACAAAACGGTCCGCCCTTTGTAAAAGGAGTGAGAATATGGCTTCACAGGAAAAGAAGAGAAATATTACGTGGAAAGAGATCAAAAAGCAGAAAGTGCTGATTATATGGTCGGCTATCATTGTGGCATATGGTGTTATTTTCTGTTATCTCCCACTGGGCGGATGGATAATGGCATTTCAGAACTACAAACCAAAGGATGGTCTGCTCCATTCTGCCTTTGTGGGATTGGATAAGTTTAAGCAGCTGTTCTCAGACGATACCTTTATCCAGGTTATTCGAAATACGCTTGCCATGGGGGTGATTAATCTGATTGTCACATTTATCGCGGCGATCGTATTTGCCATTTTATTAAATGAAGTGAAATCAAACGGAGGGAAAAAGACAGTTCAGACGATTTCTTACCTGCCGCATTTTCTTTCGTGGATTATCGTGACGGGTATTTTGCATGACGCATTGTCCAGCTCAGGTATCATCAATGAACTGTTGCTGAAATTTCACATTTTGGACCAGCCGCTCAATTTTTTTGCTTACCCTCAATTTTTCTGGCCGATCGTGGCTTTTGCGAATGTGTGGAAGGAGACCGGTTGGAATGCGATCATTTATTTGTCAGCTATCACAGCAATTGATCCATCGCTCTATGAGGCGGCAAATATGGATGGCGCAGGGCGCTGGGCGCGGATCCGGTATGTTACACTTCCGGGAATTAAGCCGACGATCATGATCTTGCTGCTGATGAATGTGGGCAATGTATTGAATGCAGGTTTTGAGATCCAGTATTTACTTGGAAACGGTCTGGTAAAGAGTGTGTCGGAGACGATCGACATTTACGTGCTGAAATGGGGTATCAGTCAGAATGATTTTGCCATCGGTACTGCGGCCGGCATCTTTAAGAGTTTTGTGAGTATCGTCCTGATCGTGATAGCAAATCAAATTGCAAAGAAAAATGGGGAAGAACGGTTATTCTAGGAAGGGGTCATATATGGAAAAGAAAAAAGAAAACAATAAGATAAAAACTTCTGTTTGGGATAAAGTGTTTGTTGTATGTAATACCCTGTTTATGGTTTTGTTTGTGATCATTACGCTGTATCCGGTGCTGAACACGCTTGCGATTTCATTTAATGACGGTACAGATGCGCTCAGGGGAGGTATTTATCTCTGGCCAAGGAAATGGACGCTTCAAAACTATTCAACGGTGCTTCAGAGACAGAATCTGATCACAGGAGCCTATATCACAGTTGCGCGAACGGTTCTGGGAACGCTGCTTGCACTGGCGGCCAATGCGGTTCTGGCATTTATTGTAAGCAGGAAAGACTTTCTGTTTAAAAGAGAACTTTCCTTATTCTGGGTGATCACAATGTATGTGAACGGCGGTATGATCCCGACTTTCCTGCTGTACAGGGGACTTCATCTGACAAACAGCTTCTGGGTGTATGTGATTCCGGGCATGTTCAGTGCGTTTAACATGCTGGTGATTCGCACATATATGGCAGGAATTCCCGACAGTCTCGAAGAGTCGGCGCAGCTTGACGGGGCAGGGTACACGACGATCTTTCTGAAAATTATTTCACCGCTCTGTAAGCCTGTCTATGCTACAGTAGCGCTCTTTGTGGCAGTCGGACAGTGGAATTCATGGTTTGACGCAATGCTTTACAATAGAATGAGTTCAAACCTGACTACATTGCAGTATGAGTTGATGAAGCTGTTGTCCTCTGTAACGAATCAGAGTGCATCTGCAGAGGCAATGAAGAATGCAGCGGGAACAGTGACGCCGACTTCTGTGCGCGCCGCAGCCACGATACTTACAATGCTTCCGATTGTCTGTCTGTATCCGTTCCTGCAGAGATATTTCGTGACGGGACTTACAATTGGTGGCGTGAAGGAATAAAGAGAATAAGAAGGAATATGCTTGCCCGCCCGCGGTAAAATAATTATAATCGGATTATAGGAAACGTGGGAAGCGAGGGCGGCAGAATGAGAAAGAAAATGGCGGCAGGTGCAGCTGCCGCAGCTGTTGTTATGGCTGTGTTACTGGCAGCAAGGACGGCAAATGATCATGAGAGCGGAGACATCAAGGAATTTACAGCATTTTTTGATGTCTCCGAAAATGAGATCAATGAAGGCAATGAGATCATGGAGCTGATCGCGCAGAAAATTGGTGCACGCTGCCGGGAGCAGTGGCTGGTGGGAAAGTCCGCAGAGGATGCGATCGCAGGTTTTATTGCAAGCGGGGAGTATACTGATTTTATTTCAGGCAGTGTGGCTTTGTATGATGCGGGGGCTCTTGTTCCGATCGATCAGTATTGGGATAATTGTCCCAATATTAAGAATCTGATGCCTGCCCAAAAGTGGGAGCAGTTCAGACAGTCAGATGGACATATTTATTGGATTCCTCAATTTGGTGTTGTGCATGGCAGATCGGTGGAAGTATTACATGAGGGGGAGGCATTTTGGATACAGACGCGCGTGCTAAAATGGGCAGATTACCCGGATATACGAACGATTGATGAGTATTTTGCCCTGCTTGAAGCATACGCTGCTGAAAATCCTGTGATGAAAGACCCTTTCCACCCGGGTGAAGAGATGGATAACATTCCCTTTACAGTACTCTGCGATGACTGGCGGTATTTTTGTCTGGAAAATCCGCCACAGTTTCTTGACGGGTATCCAAATGATGGCAGTTGTATCGTGGATGAGGAGACGATGACTGTGTTGGATTACAATACTTCTGAGACGGCCAGACGTTACTTTAAGAAATTGAATGAGGAATACCATAAAGGGATCGTGGATCAGGAATTTTTCACACAGAATTATCAGGAATATCTGCAAAAACTTGCCAGCGGCAGGGTGCTTGGAATGGTGGATCAATGGTGGCAGTTTGCGTATGCTGTGAACGGTACGCTTGAAATAATGTCTGATCAGGGGTGTGGATATGTACCGCTGCCTGTTACGATAGACAGGAGTGTCGAAAACCAATGGCATGTAAAACGCGGGGCAGAGCTCAGTGCGGCAAATGGCATTTCTATTACTGTGAGCTGTGAGGATGTCGAGGGTGCGATGAAATTTATCAATGACCTTCTTGATGAAGAAATTATAAAACTCCGGTACTGGGGCGTTGAGGGAGAAGATTATAATGTGTACGAAAACGGTGTTTATTACAGGACACCGGAACAGAGGGCGGCAGCGAGAAATCCGGAGTACAGCAGTGCACGCTTTTGTATGTATCCTTATTTTCCAAGGACAGAAGGAATGTTGAGTGACGGTATCAATGCATTTTCCCCGGAATATCAGCCAGGTGAGTTTTTTGATGCACTTGTACCAGATGTGAAAGAATGCCTGTTAGCGTATGGATGCAAGAGTTATGTCGATATGCTGGGAACCAATGAAGAGCCGGGGGCATGGTATCCTATGTACTCCTATTCCGAAATGCTGTCGTCAGAGTCGGAGGCTGGCAGGGTGTGGGAGCAGATGAACCGTGTCAAGCGGGAGTATCTTCCGCGGATTATTATGACAGATGATTTTGACGGGATGTGGAAGCAGTATATGGAGGATTATGAATTCTGTCAGCCTGAGATCTTTTTGGCGGAAATGCAAAAGGAGCTTGAGCATAGAAATATGCCTTAGTGGCGTTTATAAAGCGGCTGCAGATGGCTGGGGCTAATGTGTAGCTGCTTTGTTATTTTATAGGCGGCGTATGAAATTGTTTCATTATTGGGAAAGAGTACAATATGGAGGTATGCACAACATGGGATTAAATCATAACAGAAGTAGGATAGAGGAATACCGCAAGCGGGCAGAAGAACTGGTCGCGCAGATGACATTAGGCGAGAAGGTTGCGCAGACAATGCACCAGACGCCGGCAATAGAACGTCTTGGGATCAAGGCGTATAATTGGTGGAATGAAGCGCTGCATGGCGTGGCGCGTGCAGGCACGGCGACTATCTTTCCACAGGCGATCGGGATGGCTGCCGCTTTTGATGAGGATTTGATGGAACAGATCGGGGATGCGGTTTCCACGGAGGCAAGAGCAAAGTTTTCAATGCAGCAGGAAGGAGCGGACGGGGATATATACAAAGGGCTGACTTTCTGGGCACCCAACGTCAATATTTTCCGTGATCCGAGATGGGGAAGAGGACATGAGACATTTGGGGAAGACCCTTATCTGACAGGCAGACTTGGTGTGCGTTATATCATGGGACTGCAGGGACATGATGAGAATTATCTCAAGACGGCGGCCTGTGCCAAGCATTTCGCGGTGCATAGCGGTCCGGAGGCTCAGAGGCACAGCTTTGACGCGCATGTGAATGAACAGGATTTGCGGGAGACGTATCTGCCGGCATTCCAGGCATGTGTCCAGGAGGCCAGAGTAGAGGCAGTGATGGGCGCATACAATCGTACAAATGGAGAGCCATGCTGCGGCAGCAGACATCTTTTGAAGGACATTCTGCGCGGTGAGTGGGGATTTGACGGACATGTGACTTCAGATTGCTGGGCGATCAGGGATTTTCACGAACAACATGGCGTGACGGCGAATCCGATCGAATCTGTCTCGCTTGCCATGAACAACGGGTGTGACTTGAACTGCGGTTCTCTGTTCCTGTATCTGGAACAGGCAGTTCAGGAAGGGTTGGTGGATGAGAGGCGTCTGGATGAGGCTGTGGTCAATCTGTTTACCTCACGTATGAAATTAGGGGTATTTGATCAAAAAGGGGACAATCCTTATGAAAAAATTCCATATACAGTTGTGGATTCTCCGGATATGCAGAACTTAAACCGGCAAGTGGCTGAGAGATGTGTGGTTCTGCTGAAAAATGATAACCAGACACTTCCGTTAAAGAAAGAAAAAATCCGAACAATCGGTGTGATCGGGCCTAATGCAGATAACCGCAGAGCGCTGGTTGGCAACTATGAGGGAACGGCTTCGCGGTATGTGACAGTCCTTGAAGGGATCCAGGATTATGTCGGCAGTGATGTGCGCGTGCTCTATTCTGAAGGCTGTCATTTATATAAGGACAGGACGAGCGGATTGGCACAGGAAAACGACCGGGCGTCTGAAGTGCGGGGCGTCTGCAGAGAGAGCGACGTCATTGTTGCAGTGATGGGACTGGATGCTTCTTTAGAGGGCGAGGAAGGTGATACCGGAAATGAATACGGGAGTGGAGACAAACCTGATTTAAGGCTGCCGGGACTGCAGCACGATATTCTCAAGCTGGCAAAGGAAAGCGGAAAACCGGTCATTCTGGTATTGCTGACAGGAAGTGCGATGGCAGTCACGTGGGAGGACGAAAATCTTGACGCCATATTACAGGGATGGTATCCCGGAGCGCAGGGCGGCGCTGCGATCGCGCGGATTCTTTTTGGCGAGGTGAACCCTGAAGGGAAGCTTCCGATTACATTTTACCGCACGACAGAGGAGCTTCCGGATTTTGAGGATTATTCCATGCAGGGCAGGACGTATCGCTATATGGAAGACAAACCACTCTATCCGTTTGGCTATGGGTTATCTTATACACAATATGCATATTCTGATCTTGCTTTTACGCAGGAAAAACCAGATATCAATGCGGGCGTGACAGTGCAGTTTACAGTTACAAATACAGGAGAAAGAGATGGTATGGAGACTGTACAGGTGTATGTAAAAGCGAAGAGGAAAGGTGCGCCCAATGCGCAGTTAAAAGGGATTAACAAAGTATATTTAAAAGCCGGTGAGAGCAGACAGTGTCAGATCGAGCTGCCAAGAGAAGCTTTTATGCTGTATGACAAAAATGGAATCAATAAGATAGCGGGACATGAATATGAGATCAGTGTGGGAGGCAGTCAGCCGGATGCGAGGAGTGAAGAACTCACAGGCTGCAGAACAGAGCGCCTGACATGCTTTTACGATGGAGCGCTGGACGCGGAGGAATAGCTTAGGATGCAGAAGAACCAGATCGATCCGGTTACAGGGCTTGATTATCCTGATCCGGATGTAATAAGAGTTGAAGATACTTATTATATGATTAGCACGGCCATGCATTTTTTCCCAGGCGGGGAGATACTGCGGTCATATGATCTGTGCCATTGGGAGCATATGTCTTACGTTTATGACAGACTTGACAGCACGCCGGCACAGCGGCTTTTGGGTGATCAAAACATATATGGAAAAGGTATGTGGGCTGCATCGCTTCGGTATCATAAAGGCATTTTCTATGTATGTTTTGCGGCAAACGACACAGGCAAAACATATCTATATCAGTCAAAGGACATTGAGGGACCGTGGAGGAAGGGGTATATTGACGGATTCTATCATGATGGTTCCCTTTTGTTTGATGAGGATGGCAGGGTGTATATCGCATCAGGAAATACGCAGATATCCGTGGTGGAGTTAAAGTCAGATCTGAGCGGTCCGTTAGAAGGCGGATTAAACCGTGTGGTCGTCAATGATGATGGAAATCCACAGCTTGGATATGAGGGTGCACATTTTTATAAAATAAACGGCAGGTATTATTTGTTTTTGATTCATTCGCTGCGGGATAGGTGGAGACGCGTACAGGCATGTTTTGCGTCTGATTCACTGGAAGGAGAGTTTACAGGCGGCGATGTATTGAATGATGACATCGGATATTGCGGTCAGGGGGTAGCGCAGGGAGGTATTGTGGATACCCCTTGCGGGCAATGGTATGCCATGCTTTTCCAGGACAGAGGGGCGGTGGGGCGTATTCCGATATTGCTGCCTGTTACATGGGAGGATCATTATCCTGTGTTTGGCAGGAAAGGAACTTCTGCGGTTGAGTTTACTGTCAAGTCTACAAGACCGGAGCATAGATATACGCTGTTGGTACAAAGTGATGATTTCCGGGTTTCTCAGTCAGAGATGCAGTCAAAGCGAAAGTATGGTTCTTATGGACTAAAATCCTGCTGGCAGTTTAATCACGAGCCTGATCTGGCGCATGTATTCCATGATCATGCACTTGGAATCTGGCGGCTGGAAAATGGCAAGGTATGCGGAAATTTAACGCAGGCCGCCAATACGATCACCCAGCGCATGTTTTTTCCGAAATGTTCCGCGGAGATTACAGTGGATGGAAGTGGTTTAAAGGATGGCGATCACGCAGGTATGTGTGCCCTGCAGGAGTATTATGCGATGGCGGCTGTCACAAAGCAGGATAGAAAGTTCTACTTGGTTATGTCAGGTGTGGAGGATGTGGATGGCTGCAAAAAGAATGAGATTACATATGAATGCATTGCGTTGGATTCCGCCGTGGTAAAGATTCGTCTGGAAGTGGATTTTACGAATGGGAAGGATGAAGCCGTTTTTTTCTACAGTCTGGGTACGAAAGGTGCAGGCCGGATCTGGAGACAGATTGGGATCCGGAAGAAATTGAGATTTACGCTCGGCCATTTTGCTGGCTGCCGGTTTGGATTGTTCTCGTACGCGACGATGCAGACGGGAGGAAAAGCAGGTTTTTGCGATTTTATACGGCAGGACTTCCTGTAAAGAAGTTGCAATTATCTGTGGAAGAAAAAGATTATTATAAGATTGGAGACAGCGACGATGCTACAGGAAGAGTTGCAGAAAAAATATAAGCAATTGGAGCTAAAGAAGGGATATAAAAAACCGGGGGAGCACAATCCGGTCATGACGCAGCGGTTTGGTGCAGATCCCTACGCGCTGGTGTATGATGACAGAGTCTACCTGTATATGACGGGAGATATTTTTATCCGTAATGAAAATGAAGAAATTATAGAGAATGTGTATTCACAGATTGATACCATTAATGTAGTATCCTCTGAGGATCTGGTAAATTGGACAGACCATGGGACTGTGTACGCTGCGGGCAGTGCTGGTGCCGCAAAATGGAGCAGGAATTCATGGGCGCCGGCGGCAGTGTGCAAAGAGATTAACGGAAAAATGAAGTTCTTTTTATATTTTGCAAACAATGGAAACGGGATAGCGGTCCTGGAGGCGGATAGTCCGACAGGACCGTTTAAGGATACGCTCAAAAGGCCATTGATCTCGAGAGAGACGCCTGCCTGCAGTGAGGTTACATGGCTGTTTGATCCGGCAGTTCTGTTGGATGATGATGGGGAGGCATATATTTATTTCGGCGGAGGGATTCCAAGTCCTGACAGGGCGGCAAATCCGGGGACAGCGAGGGTGGCAAAGCTTGGAAAGGATATGGTGAGTATTCAGGGAGAACCGGTAGTGATAGCAGACGTTCCATATCTTTACGAGGATTCGGGTATCAACAAGATCAATGGAAAGTATTACTACTCCTATTGTTCGAATTTTTCCGTACCGGAAGAAAAGGTTTTGCAGCTTGGTTTTGGCAATGGTGAGATCATGGTCATGACAGGCGATACTCCGATGGGGCCATTTACTCTGGCAGGCTCCATACTGAAAAATCCCGGATATTTCTTTGGAAGAGAGGGAAATAACCATCACTGTATGTTTTACTTTCAGGATCAGTGGTATATTTCATACCATACAAGGATTCTTGAGGAGAGGATGGGTGTATTACAGAATTACAGGAGCACGAGTATTGATGCAGTGCAGATTGCCGTGAATGGCAAGATCAACGCGATACAGGCTACAAGGGAAGGGGTATCACAGATAAAAACTTTTGATCCATATCGCACAAACAAGGCTTCTACGATCGCAGCAATGGCGGGGATTACGACGACACAGTACGGTGAGAGTGCTGTGAACAGCGGTTCGGGTGACATGATTGTGACCGGTATAACCGATGGAAGCTGGATCATGGTCAGTGGTGTTGATTTCGGCGGAAAGACGATAAAAACACTGGAAGTGTCTGTGCGCGGAACTGCGAAAGGCTGTGTTAAAGTCTGCCTGGATGATCTGCATGGAGAGGAACTATGTATTGCAGAGCTTACTCCTGAAAGTGTAGGTACGCTTACTGCCTGTATAACAACAGTAGGGAAACAGGTGCGCGGAATTCATGATCTTTACTTCGTGTTTACAGGAGAAGGCTACGAAGTATATGAGTGGAAGTTTGATGGTGACGAGTAAGAAAGCCTTAGAAAGATTGGAGGGTTACAGCAATCATGAGTCACAGAAAAAGTGCGATAAGAAGCGTGATAATGTTTCAGACGATCAAGAGTAAGATACTGCTCATGGGTGTCTTCTCTATCCTGGTGGCAGTCTGTATTGGCGTACTGGGAATCAATTCGATCAACAGAAACAGCAGTAACAATGAGATTGAATCGACCGTCAACGAGATTGATGTGCTGCAGGCAAAGAATCTCGGACTTGAGGCACAGTATCAGTATTATATTGACCAAAAGTATCTTGACAATATTCTTGATAATCTGGGACAGATGACTTCGAGTGCAGAACTGCTGCAAAACCTCGCAGATACAAAGTACAGGAGAGATATCGAGAAGATACTTGAAAAACTGACGAAGAGCAGGGAAAATTATAGTGAGATAAGCGAGCTTGGCAATACGAGGGGATTTGACAGTCAAAGCGGATTGTATAAACAATATCTTGAAGCCAGCGGGGCTTTAGCTGACAGTTTTTCCGATCTGATTGACAAACAGGACTGGCAGGAGATCAAATGGATCGATGCCCGTATGTGGACAAGCGGAGAAGCTGTAGAAATGGACGATAAAGAGTATGTCAGATTGATTTACAGCGGACCGGTGCCGGAAAAAGTGAAGAGAGATTCGCTGGCTTTCAGAGTTGGAGGGACACTGACATATCAGAGCGACTGCTATATTACGGACATCAAATTAGTCAATGGCATGGATTCAATTGATATTGACTTGGCTGCGATCGACAAATTCGACGGATCCGGACTTGCCTATGTTGACAGTGAGCTTGTCACATTTGATTCAGAACCGGCGATTCGTGTTGGATGTAACTTTAACGCAGCCAATGAAGGGTGGGAGGAATTTGCTGTAGCGATTCCGGTCAAAGAGTATGCGGCGCAGAATTATGCCAATATTGAATATACCCTTTATATGGAACCAAATGGTCTGTCATATGAATATAAGTATGGAGGCTCATATTCCGGTGTTTACAGTTTTCAGAGCAGTCTGGAGCAGCTGGATGATCAAGTAAATTCGTACAGCAGGATGGTAGTGGAAGGGAAGGATACAGCAGACGCTTGTGCAGGGATAGAGGCCTTAATGACAGAGATGGAGGAGAATATTCCGCTGTATACGACAAGCAGTACACTTGCAGACGATTCACTTGGAAAACTCAGCGCTGCACAGGCGGTCTTTTGGCAGATGAAAGAGATTGATGATACGATTCTTGCGTTAAAGGCGGAGAATAATGTGTTAAATGAGGAACTGACGACCTTGTGCGGTACAGTCAGGAATATCGCTTCTGAAGATATGATACGCGTGAAATCTACAGTGCAGAATGCCAGCATTATCGTGATCGTTATCGCATCGATCATACTGGTAGGCCTGACGGTATTGATCAGTTCCAGTATTGACAGAAATGTTATGCATTTCAAGAAGGCGCTGGACAGGATTACACAGGGAAAGATCGCAGTCAGGATCAAGGCGGATGGAGAGGATGAGTTTTCGCAGTTTGGAAAGAGTTTGAATGTGTTTTTGGACAAATTAGAGGACAGCATAAGCCAGTTACAGGGGATCTCTGCAAACCTGGCAGAGACAGGAAATGCCCTTGAAGACAAGGCGGACAAGACAAAGGGTGCATCAGAGGTGATCAGTACAGCTTTGGATGAGATAGCAAAGGGCGCTGCGGTACAGGCAGGTGATATTTCTGATTCGTCACAACAGGCATCCAGAATGCAGGAAAATATGATCCAGATCACAGAGAGTGTTGAGAAGCTGTCGGATACTTCAAAGGGCATGAGCAAAAGGGGGGCAGAAGCGACACAAATTGTTCAGGAACTGAGCCGCACAAGTGATCAGACCACAGATGCTTTTGTGAAGATATCTGATCAGATCCGTAAGACAAATGCGTCAGTAATCAAGATTCAGGAGGTTGTAAACCTGATTGCAGAGATTGCAAGTCAGACTAATCTGCTGTCTCTAAATGCCAGTATAGAAGCGGCACGGGCCGGTGAAGCCGGAAGAGGCTTTGCCGTAGTGGCAAGCGAGATACAGAAGCTTGCGGAACAGACAAATTCTTCCGCCAAAATTATTGATGATATCATACTCGCATTGTCAAAAGAGTCCCAGCAGACCGTGCAGTCCATCAATGAAGTAACGGATATTATCCTGAATCAGAAGCAGCAGCTCGATGAGACGAAGGAGAAGTTTGGCATGGTCGAGGAAGGGATCAGCTCCACTGCGGACAGGATGAACACTGTATTTGGACAGGCTGTTGTGTGTGGTAAAGCCGGGGCACAGGTGGTGAACCTTATGACGAATCTGTCTGCCATCGCAGAAGAAAATGCAGCAACGACAGAGCAGACCAGCACATCGATGAATGAATTTAATGATGCCACGGCTTCGCTTGCAAGGACAGCCATGGAATTGAAAAAACTCTCAATCGCTGTTGCGGATAATCTGAATTATTTCAGCATAGAGGAATAATGTCACAGCAATGAATTATTTTGAAAAAATGATGAAGAAACAGATTGCACCGGCAGATCCTGTGGCAAAAAGACCTTTTTTCTATTTGTTGCAGGAAAAGGAAATTTTTGCAGGCCCACGATCAGATAACCGTGGGGTACAGTTCCTATATATGGACAACGGCAGATTGATAGACAGTGCTAAGATTGCAGGCAATGTGAAGGATGAGGCGATGCTGGAACTGTTAAAAACGACACAGGGATTACGGAAAATGGTACACAGCATCGGCGTATCCGTATCCGCGAAAGAACGGGATCGGAAAGTGGATTTCATTTTTCAGATGTATGGAAAAACGGACGTGTATCATTCCGGCACAGTTATCTCCCATACAATGCGTTGTGACGGTATAGAACAAGTATACTTCTTAGACGAGGAGAACTGGTCGGAAGATGATAAAGAGCCTGGGCAGATCAGGTTTGAGTTTGATACACCAGAGGTTCTTGCCACTGTTAACATAAAATTATATCTGAAGGACGGTTTTGATGCGCCGGAAGTTATAGAGGATTCGGATATAGACTATGATTCAGAAGCCTATAAAAATATGATCGCAGGCTCCCTTCTGTCGAAAGGTAATGCAGCTGCAGTAAAGAAAGTAATAGATAAGGCGAGAAATGGTGAGAATGTAACGTTTGCTTACATAGGCGGCTCCATAACACAGGGAGCGGGTGCAGTACCGATTCATACGAACTGTTATGCATACCAGTCTTATAAAGCATTTGCTGACAAATATGGGAGCGGTGATAATGTCCGTTTCATCAAAGCAGGAATAGGCGGTACATCTTCGGAACTTGGTATGATACGATTTGAGAGGGATGTCCTGAACTATGGAACCAGTGTTCCTGACCTGGTAGTGGTGGAATTTGCTGTCAATGATGAGGGGGATGAGACAAACGGAGTATGTTATGAAAGTCTTGTGCGTAAGATATTGAAACTGCCGCAGCCGCCGGTTGTATTGCTGTTGTTCATGGTATTTTCCTATGACTGGAATCTGCAGGACAGGCTGAGTCCAGTCGGATATCATTATGATCTTCCAATGGTGAGTATCAAGGATGCTGTGACAGAGCAGTTCCTGTTCAGCAAAGAGGAAGGCAGAATTTTGTCAAAGAATCAGTTTTTCTATGATGTTTTCCATCCGGGCAATATAGGGCACAGAATTACAGCGGAGTGTATAATGCACTTGTTTGAGGAAATAGACAGCGAAGACGTCAATAGCAAAGATATCCATATCATGGACAATAAGGTTCAATTGCCCCAAGATGCTATAATTGGTGCAGATTTTGAAGATGTACATCTGCTTGACAGACAGGATAATGCAATAAACGCGGTGATTGACTGCGGAGATTTTAATGGACGGGATAGTGAACTGCAATCAGTAGAGCGGGACAAAGATGTAATGCAAACTCCTCAATTCCCTGAGAACTGGCTTCATACAACCGGGGACAGGCCATTTGTAATGAAAATCAAGTGTAAGTCGTTACTGATCATATTTAAGGATTCTGCAGCATGCGATGTTGGGAAGGCATGTTTGTATGTGGATGGCAGTCTTATCGCTACACTTGATCCACATGAAGTAGGATGGGTGCATTGTAATGCGAAGATCATGCTCGATGACAGGGAGAGTCATGAGCACGAGATCGTGGTCAGGATGGCTGAGGGATGTGAAAGCATGCTCTTTACAATTCTTGGTTTTGGATATGTGGTATAGAAACTGTTACGAATTGTTGTTATGTTGAGCTTAAGAGAAAGTCAGATTTCAGACAGCTTCGGATAAAGGAAAGAGGAATTAGACCCATATACATAATGAGCAAAATGGAATTTGCAAAAAGAAGAAAATGGACTGTTGTGATGGGCATGCTGGTGATCATTGTGGGCGTCGGTGTATTTTTCATAACGGCAATTCTCAATTTAGCACTTTGCAATCGTCTTATTTTATATTATAATAATAAAAGGCATTTTAAAGGTTCAAAAGAGGCTGAATAGAGAAAGGAAGAACAGTAAGATGGACATCAGAATCAATGACAGCGACAAAATCACGATGACGCATACGGGTCTGCTTCCGGGGAAGAGCGGCAAGGTCATTCACGTGTGCTTTGAGAGGAAAGCCGGCGGAAGGGACGACTACGCGGAGATCATACTGCCGAGCAGAAATGTAGTCAACGCAAAGGGCTTTGACGAAGGGGAGCTCGCGCAGCTCCAGCTGTATCTCAAAGAGCAGGAAGAGAGTATCGTCAAGAATGCGAAACAGATCAACCATGACCTGATCTATAAGCTTTAAGGAAATGAATCCGTATGAAAAAAAGAGTTCAGAGATTTGCGAGAGCGGTAAGTACAAATGCTATTTTTATATTGATCTGCATTCTGCTGGTGACTGAACTGTTGAGTATCAACTGGTATTTCCAGGCAATGTGTGTGATCCTGGGGATACTGTGTATCGTCATTCTCGCATTTCAGAAAAGCAGGGTCTACTCCCTGCGGGATAACGATGCGGTCAATCAGCGGCAGCGCGATGAGATGCTCATGTATTTCAGCCGCGAATACTTTGAAGTGTACGTGGTGGATCTGAACCAGGGTTCCTATGAGATTGTCCGGTCTTCCGAACGGCATGGGGATTATATCAAGAATCTTACAGGCGATTTTGGCCAGCTGATGGAGATGGCGGTCGTCTCATGGGCAAAACCACCTTACAGGGAGAGATTTCACCAGCTGCTGGACACGGAGGAAATGAAGCGGCGCTTTGAATCCGGTGAGAAAAAGATTGAGTTTATCTACAAGTCCTATGACGAAAAGTGGAAAAGACTCGAGTGTTTTCCGGTGCCGGATTATGGAAATGACAACAAAAAAATGATCTTTGCGCTCCGGGACTACACAGATGAGATGCAGATCAGGACAAACGAGGTTCTCGCAACAGAGGCTATGAATGATATCTACACACTGGTCGCATTCCGGGATATGGAGGCGGACCGCTATGAGTGCGGTTATCACCGGATGGAAAACGTCCTGGATTTTCCGGACAAGGGGATCTATTCTGACTGGGTGAAGCTGATGCTAAAGAGCATTCACGAGAAAGACCGGGAGAAATTTCTCACAGAATTGTCTGATGAGCGTTTTCACAGGGAAGGGAGGGCCGAGTGTGAGTACCGGATCCGGGACAAGGACGGGGAATACCACTATTACCGCCAGTACAATGCAAAGGTAAATGTGCTGTCCGGCCCGAAGATGGTCATACTGATCAGGAACATTGACGAGTTCAAAAAGCACGAGATATGGAAGGCGGAGCAGCTTCAGAGGGAGCTGGAGGCAAAGGCGAAGGAACTGGAGATGACAAGGCTGCTGGCAGAGAAGAGCAAGGATCTGGAAAAGGCGCTGCAGCAGGCGGAGAGCGCCAACAATGCCAAGAGCAAATTTCTGTCAACGATGTCACATGACCTGCGCACGCCGATGAATGTGATTCTGGGTATGGCGTATATGGCGAGAAAGCATATAGATGACGAGGCGGAAGTGGATCGGTGTCTGAATACGATCCTACTGTCGTCGCAGAACATGCTTGCTCTGATCAATGACGTGCTCGATATGAACAAGATTGAGAGCGGTGTCATCGAAGTGCGTGAGAAGAAGGAAGATCTGGTAAAGCTCATCAGTGACATAGAAGTCCTGATCCGCAACCGATGTGAGGAGAATCAGCAGATATTTGCGGTAGACTGCCGCAGGGTCACACACAAATACATGTGGCTGGACAAGCGGAGAGTCCGCCAGATCATCATAAATCTCCTGTCCAATGCGGTAAAATACACACCCGCGTTTGGCAGGATCAGCATGGAGGTGATCGAACAGCCGGGGAAGAATGAGGCGCAGTGCAGCGTGGCCTTTATTATCAGGGACAACGGGATCGGTATGAGCGGCAGCTTTGTACAACGCGTTTTTGAACCTTTTGAGCGGGAGGATACGGATCTGTCCGACCGGACGGAGGGCACAGGGCTTGGTATGGCGATCACCAAGAACCTTGTGGATCTTATGAATGGACAGATCAGAGTCGACAGTATGATCAATGTGGGCACGAAGGTCACAGTGATCCTTCCGTTCACGAAATGTGACAGCGACGAGGACAAAGATGGGCTGGAGCTTGCGGCTGCACAGGGAAAATATCCCGGAAAGCACATACTGATCGTCGAGGATAAGCGCATCAATATGGAGATCGTGAAAGGTTTTCTGGAAGACACGGGGCTGATCATCGATGAGGCTGCAAACGGCAGAGAGGCTGTCGATGCGGTCAAGGCGGCACAGGAGGGAACATATGATCTGATATTTATGGACATCAGCATGCCGGTCATGAGAGGCGACGAGGCGGCTATGGAGATCAGAAAGATCGACCGAAAGGACTGCAGGGAGATGCCGATCATAGCGATGACGGCAAACGCCCTGGAGAGTGATGTACAGAACTCATACAGATGCGGCATGAACGGGCACATCTCCAAACCGATCGAACCGGAGGAGGTATATAAGTGCCTGAATAAATGGCTTGCAGGTGATCAGGAACGGACAGGTTAGTGAGATGGAAGGATTGAAAGAGTGCATGCTCTGTCCCCGGCAGTGCCGCATTGACAGGACGTGCGGCAGGGGATACTGCGGTGAGGGCGGGACGGTGAGAGTGGCGAGGGCATCCCTTCATATGTGGGAGGAGCCCTGTATCAGCGGCCGGACTGGGTCGGGGACTGTGTTTTTCTCCGGCTGTTCGTTGAGATGTGTGTTCTGCCAGAACAGAAAGATCGCACTGGGAAGCAGAGGGCGGGAGCTCACGACAGCACAGCTGTCAGAATTGTTTTTCGGACTGCAGGACAAGGGCGCGTGCAATATCAATCTGGTGACACCGACACATTTCACGCCACAGATCGCGGAGGCGGTCCGAAGATCCAGATCAGAAGGACTCAGGATTCCGGTCGTATATAACACGTCCGGTTATGAACAGGTGGAGACTCTGCAGAAGCTGGAGGGACTTGTCGATATTTATCTGCCTGACTTAAAGTATTTCAGCAGTGAGCTGTCGGCGCGCTATTCCAATGCACCTGACTATTTTGACCGTGCGTCGCTTGCTGTCGCGGAGATGGTCCGCCAGGTGGGCGCGCCTCTTTTTGATACCAGCGGACATTTATCCTGCGGTGAGAGGATGATGAAACGCGGTGTGATCGTCAGGCATATGGTCATGCCCGGACATGTCAGGGATTCCATGGAGATCATAAGATATCTGTATCATACTTATAAAGACAGTATTTATATAAGCATAATGAACCAGTATACGCCCCCTGCGGCGATGGATGGCTATCCCGAGATCGCCAGACAGGTGACGCGCAGGGAATACGAAAAAGTGGTTGATTATGCGATCGGGCTTGGAGTGGAGAATGCTTTTATACAGGAGGGCGATACGGCAGGAGAAAGCTTTATCCCCGATTTTGACGAGGACATATACTTGAAGGAGGTTCTATGATGTATCAGAATTATATCTTTGATCTGTACGGGACGCTGGTCGATATCCGCACGGATGAGCGCAGCAGGAATTTTTTTAAGAAATACGCGAAGTGGCTCAGGAGACAGGGATTTCACTTTGAATGGAAGCTTTTTTATACACTGTATACCATGACAGAGAGGGAGCACAGGGAAAAGGCGGCGCAGAGCGGCAGATACACGAAGCCTGAGATTCAGATCGAGGAAGTGTTTCAGGAAGTATTTGCAGTGAACGGATATGTGCTCTCATCGGAACAGATGGCGGACATCTGTGCAGGCTTCCGGCGGATCTCGCTGATCTATATGCGCCTGTTTCCGGATACGCTCGCGTGCCTGGATGGACTCAAAAAGGCTGGCAAGAAGATCTATCTGTTGTCCAATGCCCAGAGAAGCTTTACCTGGCAGGAGCTGGAACTGACGGGGCTGATCCCCTATTTTGATGGGATCCTGATCTCCTCCGATGAGCGCTGCATGAAGCCTGACCCCGAGTTTTATAATATCTGTTGCGAGCGCTATCAGCTCGACAAGGCGCAGTCGGTCATGATCGGGAATGAACTGGGATCCGACATGGCAGGTGCAAAGGCGGCGGGGATTGACGGATTTTATATCAACCGCTGTGCGGTTTTTCACAGGGAAGAAGAACCGGCATACCGATATGTATCCACAGAAGGCTCGCTTCTGGAGGTTTTGAAGCAAACAGGTGTTATCTAATGCAGGAGGCTTATGGCAAAAAGGGGGTATCGGGCATATGTTGTCAAGGGAAGACTTTTTATCACTCAATTTTGTGAAAAAGGAGGATTTCACTGGCAGCCATAAAGGAATGCGCTTTATGCTGCAGCAGGAGACCGTGGAGGAGGAGAAAAAGCTGAAAGTGTACCTTTGGAGCGAGCCGTTTGGCTTTGAGGCGACGCCGGACGAACAGAAGATCTCGGAACTGTTTGAATTCAGCGAGGAGGGACTGGGCAGGGCGATCGACTGGATGAATGAAAATTATGAAACGATAAGATACAAAAAACAACCCATATGACGGTATGGGTTGTTTTTATAGTTTATTTTCTATATGCAAGCTTAAGCCATCTGGTTTACAGTCTTGGATAAACGAGAAACTTTTCTGGAAGCATAATTCTTGTGGTATACGCCCTTTGTTGCAGCCTTATCAATGACGCTTGTCGCATTTAATAAAGCAGCAGCAGCAGCTTCCTTGTCATTTGCCTCCACAGCTGTGTAGACCTTCTTGATCGCAGTCTTTACGCCAGATTTGATCGCCTTATTCCTGTCAGCCTTTGTCTTGTTGACCAAAATTCTCTTCTTTGCAGATTTGATGTTTGCCATGCCTGTCACCTCCCATTTCCCGAAAATATATTTATTTGACTTTCTATGTTTCATTAAAGCCGGACACGGACGAACTAATGGAAACATACCTGTATATTGTAATTTATGGAATCTGATCTGTCAATACATATTTCAGAAAAATGTTGAAAAAATAAAATATCAGATCAGAGCAGTACAGATATAGAACAGGAGGTATCATCATGCAGCAATTTCAGATTCGGACGGACTTGGCGCTGGAGGCGACAGAGAGCGTCAGGAAGCAGGCTTCGGGACAGATGCGGGGGATTTCTGTCGATGAGTACGATATTATGGACGACGTCCACATTTCCAAGGTCATGATCACGAGCAAAAATGCGGCAAAGAGTATGGGAAAACCGATGGGGACGTACATTACGCTGGAGGCGCCTGCACTGCAGGAGAGCGACGAGGATTATCACAGGGAGATATCGGAGGAACTGGCCAGACAGCTCAAAAGTGTTCTGCCGGAGATCGAGCACGATGAGAAGTCGGTCCTGGTAGTGGGGCTTGGCAACCGCGATGTCACGGCGGATTCCCTCGGTCCGTGCACGGTCGATAATCTCTTTATCACAAGGCATATCATACGTGAGTACGGCAGACAGGCGTACAGGGCATCGAAGATCCATCAGATCAGCGCGCTCGTGCCGGGTGTGATGGCAAAGACCGGCATGGAGACGGCGGAGATCATCAAAGGAGTCATAAAAGAGACCACACCGGACATAGTTATAGTAATAGATGCACTGGCTGCGAGGAGTACTAAGAGGCTGAACCGTACCGTGCAGATCACGGACACAGGCATACACCCGGGGTCGGGAGTGGGAAACCATAGAAATGCGCTGACGAAAGAGAGCCTTGGCGTGCCAGTGATCGCGATCGGGATACCAATGGTCGTTGATGCGGGGACGATCGTCCAGGATGCGCTGGAAAAGCTGTCGGAGGAATTCGATGGCGGGAAGGCGTCACTTGATTATTTTAGGAATAGTGCCGACACACAGCTTCATAATATGTATGTAACAGCAAAGAATATCGATGAGACTACGAAAAGACTGAGCTTTACCTTGTCCGAGGCGATCAATATCGCTTTGGATATGGAGCGGGAGGAGTAGCATGTGAATATAAGCCGTAAAATAAAAAAACAAAAAATAGTGGTTCTCGTTTTCCTGCTCATTCTGACACATCTGATGATGCGCGCCGTGTACGATATCGAGAACAGCCTGGGTGAAGAGGAGACGTTTGGCCATAGGCTCTGCAGCGCATTGTTGAGGCAGGGGGTGTCATACTCCAATCCGTATCTGATGTACACAAACGGTATCGATCAGAACGGTGTGAAGAATCAGCTTCTGAAAAACATGCCTTTGGAGATGTGCCTGATCCAGAAAGCGGAGAAGGAAGATTCTGTGACAGAGTACAGACAGCCTTCCGCTATTGAGGAGATGGCAGCCATTGAGAACAGCCTGGCCTATCAGGACAGTCTGAAAAATGAGATTGAGACAGAGAGCCACAGCAAAGATCTGACCAATGACGAGGACGGCAGCTTGCTGCAGGAACAGGTCATTCTGGAGCAGGAAGCGGCGGAGGCATATGCGTTTGTTCCGGCACAGGCGCCCGTTGCGAAATATTCAAGGCAGCAGCTGGGTGATCCGGGATTTGTCAAGACCACTTTCTATTCTGAGGATCCGACCACGCAGATCAGGACAGACCAGCTCCAGTACGATACCCTCATGGGATTTGATGCAACGCTAAAGCAGGACAACAGCAATGTCCAGATCCTTGTGTACCACACGCATTCCCAGGAGGCATACATAGATTCAATACCAGGGGATCCTTCGACCACCATCGTTGGTGTGGGAGAGCACTTATGCGATATCTTAAGGACTCAATACGGGTTTAACGTCCTTCACCACACCGGCGAATACGATGTGGTGACCAGGGATGATGCATATGCCAATGCCATGGTTGGGTTAGACAAAGTGATCGCGGAGCATCCCACCATAGAGGTCATGATCGATCTGCACAGGGATCAGACGAATCCGGACACCCGGCTCGTCACAACGATACAGGACAGACCGACGGCAAGATTCATGTTCTTTAACGGGCTGTGCTATACAAGGGCGCTGGGGGAGCTGAAGAACCTGCCCAATCCGTATGTGCAGGATAATCTGTCGTTTGCCTTTCAGATGCAGCTGGCGGCGGAGGAGTATTATCCGGGACTTACCAGGCGCATTTATCTGAAAGGATACCGTTATAACCTGCATTACAGACCGAAAAGCCTGCTGATCGAGCTTGGCTCGCAGACCAACACGGTGGAGGAGGCGATGAATGCCTGCGATCCGATGGCGCACATTATCGCGATGATCCTGAACGGGGAAAATAAAGATTATGAATAATGGTTTACTATTTTGGCAAAAAGGTGGTATACTATGAGAAACAGAAAAACTGGTTTCTGATAAATCTTGGATACGAAAGGAAGGATTTGATTATGGCAGTAGTACATTTGACCGAGGCAAATTTTGAGCAGGAGGTACTCCAGTCGGATATTCCGGTGCTGGTGGATTTCTGGGCTCCGTGGTGCGGATCCTGCAAAATGCTTTCACCGATCATAGAGGAGATCGCAGGGGAAGTTACAGATGTGAAGATCTGCAAAGTAAATACGGATGAGGCGGATACCCTGGCGCTCAATTACAAGGTAATGTCCATCCCGACGCTCATTTTGTTCAAAAACGGGGAGATCGCTGCAAAGTCAGTCGGTGCGAAACCGAAAGCGGAGATCATGGAGTTTATAAAAGCTTAGCATGAAGCGGATCAAAGGTCTCCATATCATCAAGGCATTTAAGATCGCCCTGGCAGCAGTACTGTCGATCCTGACGGCAAACCTGCTGGGGCTCAGATATGCTGTCACTGCCGGGATCATCACGGTTCTCAGCATACAGAATACCAAGCGTGAAACACTCAGAACAGCCAGAAACAGGGGTCTGGCTTTTTTGTGTGCACTGGTTCTGGCATTTCTGTGCTATTCCGTTCTGGGATTCTGTGTCAGCGCATTTATCGTCTATCTCTTTTTCTTTTCGCTGCTGTGTCTGAGCGCGGGCTGGGGTGAGGCGATCGCCATGGACTCTGTGCTGATCTCACATTTTCTGACAGAGAAAAACTTTGGCGCCGGAATGCTCATGAACGAACTGCTGCTGTTTGCCATCGGTACATTTTTTGGTATACTGATCAATCTTCACCTGAGGAAAAAGGAGGAGGAGTTCGACAGGCTGTCCAGACAGGTCGATGACGAGATCAAAGGAATCGTCCACAGAATGTCAGAAAACCTCAGGCGCGAGGACAAGACCGGGTACAGGTCCGACTGCTTTGCCCGGCTGGAGGACAAGATCGGCGCGGCAAAGGAATGTGCGCTTCGGAACTGGAACAACACGATCTGGAGTCAGTCGTCCTACGAGCTCGACTATATCAGAATGCGCGAAAACCAGAGCCGTGTTCTGAGGAACATCTATGACAGCATTGTGCGGATCAGTGCGCTCCCGGCGCAGACCTCGCAGGTCGCGGCGTTTTTTGAGGAGATAGAGACACAGTACCACAGAGAGAATGATGTGGAGGAACTGCTTGTGACGCTGAAAAAAATGTTTGCGGACATGAAACTTGAACAGCTTCCACAGAACAGGGAGGAATTCGAGGCGAGAGCGCTTCTGTTCTATACTTTGATGCAGCTCGATGAATTCCTGACACTGAAGAACCGGTTTGCGGTAAAATACATGGTGGGGGATTCTGCCGCCCTGCGCGGGTAAACACGGATATTATGTACGTTTATCATAAAAAGGTAGACGTCTCCGGGGTTTTATGGTATGATGATCAAAAGGCTGTGAAGAGAAGAGTAGATCATCAGGTACATCACAGAGAGTCTGCGCTGGTGAGAGCAGGCATGGAAGGGATGGTTGAAAATGGTCTCGGAGCTGCGCACCGAAGCGGGAACACGCCAAGGCTGCGACGGGTGCACCCGTTACAGTGATAGACTATCGATGAATCATTTCTCATCCGTAGTTGATAAGGCCCTTGTCGTGAGATACGGGTGAATTTAGGGTGGTAACACGAAGCGTCAGCTCTCGTCCCTGAAAAGAAATTTTCAGAGAGGAGGGCTTTTTTGCGTATAAAAAATAAACTGAAATTGTTATCACGATAGGAAATGAGGGAATCAGAAATGGGAAAGAATCTAAAAAGAAATATTTTGGTCGGAGGTGCGTGGCCCTACGCGAACGGATCACTGCATATCGGGCATATAGCAGCCCTGCTTCCGGGGGACGTGCTGGCGAGATATCACAGGGCGTGCGGGGATCAAGTGTCCTTTGTGTCAGGGAGCGACTGCCATGGGACACCAGTGGCTGTCAGGGCGAAAAAAGAGGGAAGAACACCGCAGGAGATCAGCGACTATTATCACAGGGAATTTGTACAGTGCTTTGAGAAGCTGGGATTTAGCTATGATTGCTATACAAAGACATCTGATGAGGGACACAAACAGTTTGTCAGGGCATTTCATGCGCGTCTGTATCAGAGTGATCTGGTCTACGAGCGGGAGACACCGCAGGCATACTGCGAAAAGTGCAGGAGTTTTCTGGCGGACAGATTTGTCACCGGGATCTGTCCAAAATGTGGGAAAGAGACAAGAGGGGATCAGTGCGATGAATGCGGAACCGTGCTGGAGCCGGATAATCTGCTTCATCCAGTCTGCGCTGTCTGTGGAAATGCAGTGACCTTCAGAAAATCCAGACACCTGTATATCGCTATCTCAAGATTGGAAAAGGAACTGCGTGCACTGACGGAAAATGCGGGCTTCTGGCGGAAAAACGCAGTCGCATTCACAAACCGTTATATCGAAGAAGGGCTGCGGGACAGGGCGCTGACAAGGGATCTGGACTGGGGGATCAGTGTCCCGCTGGAGGGATATGAGGAAAAGACGATCTATATCTGGGCGGAGAACGTCCTCGGGTATCTGTCGGCAAGCAAACGTGCAGCGGAAGAAAAAGGAACGGATTTCGGGGCATTGTGGGGAGGGCAGGCAAAACATTATTATGTGCATGGC